>NZ_JBVHOQ010000002.1:0-340935 GCF_055568375.1 Streptomyces sp. NPDC026062 | reverse complement strand
TCAGGTAGCGCAGGGTGTCGCTGGACAGATCGATCGACGAGGGGTAGACAAGCAAGCGAAGCTCCTGGCGGACACGGGTGATCTTGGTCGAGAACCCGTCTACCAGGAGCTTCGTCGTTCCGTACAGCCGGCAACCTCCAACACCTCACCGCCACAGCCAGGTTGAAAAAGGCTCACTGACATCGACCGGAGCTGACGTTGACCGCGCCTCTGCCGCTCCGCTTGGCTCGCAACCGGGGCGGGAGGCACCTCCGTGCGTTGCCGTCCGGTGAAAGTGGAGAGGTTGTGCAACCGTGACAGCACGTTAGCCTTCGGAAGTCGAGGTCGCGCCAGGGTGAGATCGTCATCCGATCGCCCCGACCAGCTCCACGAATGGGCGGGGTATGGACATGGTGAGCAGGGAAGTGGGCCCATGTTCGCCTCTGGATCCCTTCAGGGCGCCGGCCCTGCGATCCGCGTGCCGATCCGTGGCAAGCACCCGCGCGGCAGGCGCCGACGTCACAACGGGGACCACACGAAGATCCGCAGCCTCGGTGAAGGCGCCATGGCGACTCTCAAGTCCTGGAACCTCCGCTGCAGCATCCCCCGGTTCACCGTCGCCGTCAAACCCGTCGTCGCCCTCGAACTCGCCGCCTGATCAAGACGGAAAAGGCTCGCTCGGTCGCGCGGGACCACCGGAGCGTCTAGGAGGCGCTCGTCCGGATCAAAGCCCCGTGCTCGTTCCGCTCGTACGTACGGCCTGCGTTCTTCTCGATCTTCCGGGCGACCGCGGAGTCCAGGTCCACGCCGTTCATTTGCGCCACGGCCGTCAGGTAGAGGAAGACGTCGGCCAGCTCCTCCGCAAGGTCGGGCAGCCCCTTGCGCCAGGCAGTGAAGGCTTCGGCGGTCTCCGCGTTCAGGAGGCCGAACTCCAGGGCTACGTCGGTGGTGTTGAACCCCTTGAGTTCCTTGTTCTCCCAGGCGAGCTTCTGGGCGTCTCTGATCTGCAAGGCTCCTCCAGCGGTGGTACAGCAGGTGCCCCAGAAGCGTAGCGGGAGCGCTGTGCCCCACGGGCTGGTTTCGTCGACCCGTCACCCTGCCGGAGGAAGATCGCGAAGCGAGGTGTCGAGCGTGAGAACGCGGGTGTAGTCGGCGAGCGTGGAGAAGACCCGCTCGTAACCCGTCACCAGTGCGGTGATCTCCTCCACGCTGATTGCCTCGCCATCGCGGGACAGGAGTCGCTGATGGATGACGGCGGGGGGAGCAGTCAGGTGGACGAGCAATCCGGAGCGCGTGATGACACTCTCGGCCAGATCGATCGCTTCAGACCAGTTGATCCGGGAGCGACCGCGGTGAAGTGGGCCGTACACCAACTCGCTGATGAAGCACCGGTCGAAGAGGATTCTGCCGGTCCCGTCCAGGATGGTCCGGTAGCGGCTGGCCAGGTTGAGATGGTCGGGTGTCCTCGGCGAGTGGACCACGGTGAAGCCGTGATGCGCCGAAAGGCGCTCGCCGAGTGTGCTCTTGCCGACCCCGTCACAGCCCTCCAGGACGACGGTCTGGTAGCCGGCGATCTCGTCGAGGTTCATGCGACCAGCCAGGACAGGGCGGCCTCGTCGCTGCTGAAGTGGGCGTCAACGGCGTACTGGATCATGAGATTCCGCCGGTTGGGCTCGCGGCCATGAGCGTGCGTGAACGTCGGGTGGCCCTGAAGAGCAGCCATCCGTACGCCGCTGGCCAGCGCGGCGCCGATGAGCAGGGCGGCACCGGGCGGTGTCTCGGGCCCGGAGACGTCGACCAGCAACCGCGCGGCTGAACGAACGGCAGACAGGTCGGCCAAGGACCCTGCGATCGGGTCAGGAGCCGAGAAGCGCTGGGGCTCCACCACGGTGTGACCGCCGCCCGCCAGGCTCTCGGTCAGGTGGTCCATGCGCCGGGGCAGGTACGGCGACGGCTCGACGTATACGGCCGCACTGCGGGGCACTGGGGATCCTGTCGGAAGGGGAACGCGAGCCGGAAGGTCGAGCAGGGTGTCGATGGCCGTTTCGATGGCCGTGCTCGTCTGGGCCGCGTTGCGGGCCTGGAAGCCCTTGAACCGGGACTGGCCGGGGACCGACGGGAGCGGCGACGGTCCGAGCGTGGCTACGCGCACGATGCGGGTGGCCACGGCCTGGAGGAGGGGGTCAGGGAAATCGAGGCGGGTGCTGGCCTCGGTCATCGAGTAGGTCTGGAAGTCGGTGGTGAGCACGACGACGGGAACTCCGGAGGCGATGGCGTACCCGATCTCCATGCAGACCCCGTCGTCGAGGCTCGGGCCGTGCAGGATGGCGATCATGGCGTTGAGGCGCCCGAGGCGGTCGCGGTCCAGCTCGAACAGGCGGCGTCCCTTGACCTCGGCGACGAGGTCCTCCTCGTCGGTGTCGCAGAACGGCAGGAAGACGCGATCGAAACCGACTTTCGTGGCGAGGCGATCGGCGAGATCGGCAGCGAGGGCACGGTCGTGGGCAGCGAAGAGCCGGTGGGCTACGTAGAAGGGCACGGGGAGAGGTCCTCCAGTCGGTAGGTCAGCCGCGACGCGGCGCGGGGATGGGGAGGGAAGGAGCCGCGACGTACCTGGCTGCGGCTGCTGTCGCCTCCGCCAGAGCCTTGGTGGTGGTCGCGCCGCGCGAACGGTGGGCCAGATAGGTGCCAGCGAGGGTGTCTCCGGCACCGGAGACCTCGAAGGCAGTTTGCGGTGGCGGAACGGCGGAGGCTACCTGCCGCCCGAACGCGCGAACGACAGCGGCCCGGGGGCCGTCAGTAACGACCACTTCCGGCAGCGCGCCACAGTCGACCGCACGGTCCAGGAGGCGGTACTCGGCGGCGTTGACGAACAGGGTGGTCGCCGACGGCAGCCAGGGTGAGGCGGCACGGATCATCGCCTCCGCGCTCGGCCGGAAGAAGTCCACGCTGAACCCGGCTGAGGATTTGGCGAGTTGGCCGAGTACGGCCTCAACGTTCAGCGGGCGACGGCAGCAGACGTGAAAAGTAGCGCGGGGATGCGCACTCACGTGCTCCAGCGCGTGTTCGGTCAGAGCCGCTGCCACGCCGTAGTCCGTGCGCACCTGCACCAGTTCGCCATGCAGGTCGTACTCCAGGTCGAAGGCCGTTGACGTACCGTCGGCCGGACGCCATCCCGACCAGTCGAGCACGTCGAGGCCGGGCGCCTCGGGTAGGTGGGCGAGATCGTTCCCGAGGACGCAGACGGGAGTCGCCCGGCGGCCGGCCTTCGTCGCCGCCAGCGACACGAACAGGGCTGCGCCGCCGAGCCGGGCCCCGCCCCGGTGGTCCGGGTATCGGGTCAGGTCCCGGCTGATGTTGCCGATCACGTCGAGCCGGTCCACGCGCTCTCCCCCATAGGTCAGACATTCCAGGTCGGGTGCGCGCAGCCGACGATCTTCGTGCAGACCGGTCGTCGACGACAGAGCCGCGGGGAGGGCCCGTTGAGATACAGGCGCTTGAAATAGATCAGGACCAGGTGCACCCACCACGTGGGCTCCACGCCGTCCGGAATGGTGACCTGATGCTCGTAGGCGGTGACCAGAGAGCGGAACTCGGCCGGGCGAGCGTGAACAACCGCTTCGAGTACGTACCGCATCCGCTCGTGGGCGACGGCGCCCGACGGGAGCTCAATGCCCAGAGCGGGCGCCAGTTTGGCGACCATGCCGGAATCCACCGGGATGATGCCGCAGTGGTACCCGCGAGCGGTGAGCAGTGCGCACTGGGCGACTTTGAAGGACGCACCTCGCACCCGTGTGGCGAAGTCGAGGACCAGGGCGTCGAGATCCGCCGACTCGGCCGTCGGATCGATGCCCTCCTTCTCCCAGCACTGGAGGAGTTCGGCCAGAGAGCGCATGTAGTCGATCCGGGCCTGAGGCAGGCCGATGGAGCGCACCAGCGAGGCCAATTCGGCGTCCGTGCTCGCGACGAGGTCGTCGAAGCCGCGGGTCT
Source organism: Streptomyces sp. NPDC026062 (assembly GCF_055568375.1). Lineage (NCBI taxonomy): Bacteria > Bacillati > Actinomycetota > Actinomycetes > Kitasatosporales > Streptomycetaceae > Streptomyces > Streptomyces sp. NPDC026062. Next base: position 336,966 of record NZ_JBVHOQ010000002.1, on the reverse strand, counting down.
CCGCTGACTTGATCACTCCGGCGTACGTGTCGACCATCCGGTAGGAGACCCGGGTGGACCAGCCGGCGGCGAGCATCCGTACACGCGGGTCACTGATCGTCGTTGGCCACCAGCGGTTCTCGTCGTGATTGGCCTCCACCTCGGCTCGCACCTCCGGCAGGCCGGCGGCACAGGCAACGAGTCGGTGGACGCGACGGATCTCGACTGCTTTCGGTTTCACGCGTTGGATCGTCATAGACCGACTCCAGCAGGAATTCGGGCGGCCAGCAGCGCCATGGCGAGATTCGAAGACAGCACGGGCTTCCCGAACCGGCGCTCCAGCTCGGCGATCACTGAGAGGGTGTGCCACCCCGTACAGGACAGGACGATGGCTCCAGCAGCGTCGAGGGCAGCTTGAGGCAGCCGCTCCACCAGGCCCAGCACCTGATCGGGGGTGACGTCGGGGTACCCGTCGGTCAGGCCCATACTCGCGTGGGCCAGGACCTCCATGCCGGCCTCGGTGAACGCTTCGGCTTCGGCTGCGGTCACCGGGCGGGGGTAGGGCGTGGCGAGGACCATACGCGTCACGGCCGCCTCGGTCAGTGCCCGCAGGAGAGCGTCGAAGGCGGTGATCGTGCCGCTCGGCAGCGGCGGGCCGCCGGTGAAACCGGCCGACGTGCACGCCAACATCACCGTATCGAGCGGAACGTGCGACAACGAGTCCAGCGCCCGGGCCGATGCTCCGCGCAGCCCGTGCCAGAAGGAGGCGTCGATCGCCGTCGCCCGGGACGCGGGCACGAGCCGCGCGTGGTGGAAGATCGTGTGGCGCAGGCGGAGGCGGGGAAGCTCGGTCTCCACGGCGACGTTGGCCCAGGGCAGCAGCAGACCCGCGCGGACGGTGCGGTCCGCCACCGCGTCCAGGGCCTCCAGCGTCGCGAGCGTCCCGTCAGGAAGCAGATGCAACGCGTTCTCCGAAGATCATGCGCGGCGAGTGGCCGGTCACCACGAGGTCACCGGTAGTACCGAGCGGCACCGCCATGCCTCGCTCGACGACCTGGATGGAGTACGAGCCAAGCCGCCGCCAGTAGGTGCCCTCTTCACTGACGAAGTAGGAGTGGAGGCCGGGCACACGGAGGCCGGTCGGGTACACCCGCTCTTTCATCGGCTGATCCCAGGTGTGGTCGATGTCCGCCTTCCACGACGCGAAGTGCTCGGCCGACGGCAACGGCTCCTGCTGACCGAGTGCGGCGAGCGGGGTGCCGGGGAACGCCCTCGCCAGACGCACGTTCGTCCGATGGCACAGCAGGCCGGCGTCGAAAATCCCGGCCAGACCGCGAAGGTTCGCCAGGTGGGTGCCGTGAGTCTCCCCGGGAAGGCCGTAGACCAGGTTCAGGCCCGGGAGAAGCATCGGCAGACCACCAGGACCGCGAGCAGCACCAGCCGTGTTCACGTGATCGACTGCGCGCACCAGGATTTCGGGCGTGCAAGTGAGGGTGTTGCGCTCGATGACGACCGGGTCGAAGCTCTCGATGCCCATCGGCGCACAGTTGCCTTCGGTGCAGAAGTCCACCACCAGTTTGGCGATGCGCAAGCCGACGGGCGCAGCGACAGCCAGCGGGTCGGCATTGTCGATGTGGAGCACCTCCAGCTCCTGGCAGCGCTCACGGATGCCGCTGAGCAGGGCGCGGATCGCGTCCTCGTCCCGGTGGCGGTAGGAGAAGAAGCAGGTCTGCTGACCAAGTCGGAAGTTGCGGATGCCGGCGGCGTAGAGCTGAGCCGCCTCGTCGACGACATCGTCGACCTCGCGAAAGGCCACGAGGGGGGACTTGGCCGGCTCGTTGCAGAAATCGCAGAACTTACGACGGGTGCAGCCGCGGTACAGCTCCAGCTCGGCGATCGGGCGCCAGGGCATCTGGTCGACGAGACCGGCGAACGAATCGCGTTCGCGTCGCATCTGCTCGTAGTCGGCCGGACGCCGACTGCCGAGCAGGAGGTCGCGGGCCGTCACGGTGTGGGTGTGGACGGCGTCGAACAGCCCCGCGTACTCCGCGGGGGAGTCCAAGGCGTAGGTGGACAGCGGTCCGAGCAGGTACCGGCGGCCCCGCGCACGGGCGAGCGCGCGGGCGATCTCCTCGAATGATCCGTTCACCGCGTGGAGATGGACGGACGGAACCGCGTCTCCGGCGATGACGAGCACGATCTCGGCGTCGCGCAGGAGCTGAACAGCGTTGTCTCGGTTGACGGTGGTGGAGTAGGTGAGCCGGTCGCTCAGGGGTGGTTCGACGGTGGGCTCGCCTCCGGCCAGGAACCAGCGGACGTCGTCGATGGTCACGTACCGGACGTCGGCGTCCGGCCGAGCCCGCCGCAGTGCCGACCAAGCGTTACGAACGTAGGTCGACAAGTAGGGCGGTACGCCGAGACCGCTCGGCTCGACGGTGAAGCAGTCCAAGATCACTACAGGCTGCATGGTTCTCCCTCCAGTGCCGAGGGCTCGGTGGCTCTCCAGCGGCGTCGTCGCCGGGAAGGCCCGTGGGCCCGACAGCCCCTCCAGTGTCAGTGTTGGCACGGCTCGGGAGGAGGGAGTGACGGGGTTGTTCGGTTGTACGGGGGTTGCACTTCTATGGCTCTGTGTCCGAAGGCTGGGACGCAGAGTGATCCACAAGGCATCATCAGCACATGAGCAGTTCGAAGAAGAGCGGCGAGGCCAACGCCGCACTCGCGGCAGTGCTGGAGGAGGCCGGCTGCTCGCACGCCGCCTTGGCGCGCAAGGTCAACGAACTGGGTGCGCTCCAGGGTGAGGTATCCCGTTACGACAAGGCATCGGTGTCCCGATGGCTACAGCAGGGGATGACCCCCAGAGGCCGCACCCCCGAGTTCATCGCCGCAGCGTTGTCCGGGTTTTTAGGCCGCCTCGTATCACCTGCGGACATCGGCTTCGCCGAGCAGTCGCAGCGTCCCGTGGTCGCACGGGCCTTGACGTACCGTGAAGATGTGGGTGAAACACTTCATACGCTCGCGGAGCTCGGGTCGACGGACATCTCGCGGCGCAGCCTTCTCGGCGCTGTGCCGTACGTTGCGGCTGCCCTCGTCGATCCCCAACGGCATTGGATGCTGTGGCTCTTGGAGGACGAGCAGGCACCTCGTCTCGCCGTGGCCGCTGACAGCGGCCCCGTCGAGCAGGTCCAGGCGATGATCCAGATGTTCGACGAGATGGACAACCGGTTCGGCGGTGGTGGGGTTCGAGCAAGCATCGTGCACTACCTCAGTACCGAACTCTCCCCCATGCTTCAGCAGCGCAACGTGCCCTCACACCAACGTCGGCTTCTCTACACCTCGGCCGCGAAGTTGGCGGCGATGGCCGGCTGGTGCTCGTACGACTCCGCCGACTACGGACTCGCGGAGCGCTACATGATTCAGGCGCTGAGGCTGTGTGCCGAGGGCGGCGACCGCGTGCTCGGCGGGCAGATCCTGGCCGGCATGTCGCACCTCGCCACGAGCCTCGGCAACCCCACCGAGGGAGTCGCCCTTGCGAGAACAGGCATCGCGACGACCAAGTCCGCGGGCAGCCCGCTCGGTCTGATGCGCCTGCACGCCATGGCTGCCCGCGGATACGCCGTCTTGGGCGATTCCCAGCGGGCTACGTCGTCCCTCCTGGCAGCCAACAAAGGTATGGAGGCGAGCCGGGGGCCTGAGGAAGAATCGCCTTGGGTCCGCTTCCTGGATCACCACTATCTTGAAGCCGAGGCGGCGCTGGTCCACCGTGACCTCGGTGAGGCAGGGAAGGCCGAGCGCCTCGCCCTGGCATCCGTCGTGGCGAACACCGACCGGCGACGTCGTCAGGCCATCAGCCGCTCGGTGCTCGCGACCGCGTTCCTCCAGCAGAACAGGTTGGACGAGGCGGTCGGAACCGCAAGTAATGCCGTCGATCTGCTCGCCGGTGTTCACAGCGAACGGTCTGTTCAAGCCCTACGCGACTTCCGCGCACGGCTTGCCCCTCATCGAGGGGGAGCCGTCGTCCGCGACTTCGAGCGGAAGGCGAGGCCGATACTCGGCACAGCGGCCTGACGGCAACGGTCAGTACCCCTCCGGCGTCGGTGCGTTCTGGCCTTTGTCGACAGGCAGGTTGATCCCGGTCACTGCTCGGGACTGGTCAGAGAGCAAGAACGCGATCACGTCTGCGACCTCTTCCGGCCGTACCAGCTCGCCCCCAGGAAACTCCGCACTGAAGCGCTCGAAGGCCAGCGGGTCTTCGCGCCGCATCCGGTCCCACCGCTTCCCCGTGATAAGCATCGATCCCGGAGAGACCGCGTTCACGCGGATCCCGTCGGGAGCCAGTTCTCTGGCCAGGGAGGCCACCATGTGGATCTGGGCCGCTTTCGCCGAACCGTACTGAGCCTGCGGTCCAGGCTTCCAACCGGAGACCGAGGCCACCACGACGATCGATCCGCCTCCCCCCTCCCGAAGGTGCGGACTGCTTGTCGAGACCAGCCGGGCAACGTGGCCGACGTTCGTCCTCCACGTAGCCGCCCAGTCCTCGGCAGACGCCTCGGCGATCCCCCTCCCATGCGCACCGCCCGCACATGCGACAACACCGTCCAGCCCGCCAAGCCTCGAGACCGCGTCTTCCACGAACCCCTCCAGCAGCTCCGGCACAGACACGTCCAGGGCCCGGACGAACAGATCAGCTGGGGTATCCACCGAGCTGCGGAGCATCTCCAGGTGCTCGGGCCTGCGGGCGCACGTCGCGACCTGCGCGCCTTCGGACAGGAGCAGGCGCACCACGTGCTCGCCCAACCCTCTGGAGCCTCCCGTCACCATGAAGCGGCGACCAGCGAACCGTCCTGCCGATGCTCGCCGCTCTCGGCCATGCCGTGTGTTCGTCATACGTGCACTCCCTATGCAACCGTGCCAACCTGCGTGGTCGAAGACATCCTGCATGCACCCTTCTGACCAGGGCATCGCAGCGGTTCCCTTATGGACGTACCCGGCTCTGAACGAACGGTAGGGCGGCACTCAGCCGACATCGACGCAAAGGGCCTGGGACCGAATCGACTCCGGAACGGCAGCTCACCAGCTCAGCCGTCGACCCGGGATCAGGCGGTTCCCCACACGAAGCGAGAGTCAGCGGCACCCCGCGCTCCTCTCCCGACTCGGGAGGCACCATGTCCGAGGCACTACCCCCGCGAGACACCCTCAAGCTGGCCGACACCCCCAACGCCGTGGGACTGGCGCGGCTCCACACGACCAACGTCCTCTCCTGCTGGGGAGTGCCGGCCGAGGTCGTGGAGACCGTAAAGCTCATCGTCTCGGAGCTGACCACGAACGCGGTACGGCACCCGAAGGAGGCGGGCGAGGAGGTATCCATCTACTCCTCGGAGTTCGACGTGCGGACCTTCGAGCTGGCGTTGGAGATCGATCGTGACGCCGTTCGGGTGTCCGTGTGGGACCACGACGCGAGGCCGCCCGTGCTGACGGAGCCCGGGGTGGAGGCGACGAGCGGGCGGGGGATCCTCATCGTTGCCGCGGTGAGCAACCGCTGGGGCCATCACCCGGCCCGGGGCCTCCCCGGCAAGGTGGTGTGGGCCGAGGTCAGTCTGTCCTCTGCGCGGCAGAGCCGGGAACAGTCGATGGGTAGTCTGCCCTCGACCGAGCGCGGACGCCTCCGTGCCGACCCGAAGCTGCTCGGTCGCGTACTCGTCGGCGTCAGGGAGCTCTGACCCGTGGACGCGGATCGCGGAGCCGAGCCGACCTCCCCCGAACGGGAGCTTTCCTCCTGGGAACTTCGCCTCTTCGATGGCGTGCGGTGGTGAGCACGGAGGAGCGAGCAACGATGGCCGGAACGCCTCAATTCCCCTCCATGGAGGAGGCGTCGCTCAACGAGCCTCACTGGTACGGCCAGCGTCTGAGCGGTACGGCCGACGCTCACCGCGACGCATAGTCGTGCGCGCCCTTGACCCGTTTGGTTGCCGTCGACGGGCGCCCGCCGGGAACCGTTCTGCCTCTGCCGGAGGGCACAGCACCCCGTCGCCGGGAGGACCGCCTGCGGCTCAACACCGCTCCGATCTCCCCCTCCGGCGCCACCGACATCACCCTCGCGAAGAGCGAGCAGGCCGGGAAGTCCTCCGGCTTCCCCGCCCGCCGCACCGCTTCCTGGCCACCCTTATGTACGGGGATTCCCGTGTGTCCGCATCAACCGCCCTGTCCTGTAGCTGAGTCTCCCGCCCATGAGGCGGCCCGCCTGGTCGTCTACCGACCTGAGCAGGGGTGGGGCCGGCGGTGCAACGGTGCCTTGTGTTTCGAGGACACCGGCGAGCTGCTGCCCGACGGGGAGATCATCGCTCCGCATCGTCCCATCCCCAAGGCGGCAGCATGAGTGCGCGCGCCAACGAGCCCGCTCCCAGCACCAGACTTTCTGACCGATCGACGGAGATCGCCGACTGGGTGATCACGCTGATCCGGGCCGGCGTGTTCCCGCCTATGTCCCAGCTGCCCGCGCGGGCGAAGCTGGCCGTGGCCGTGGTGTCCGACCAGAATGCCGTCGCCAGGGCCGTCCGCGTGCTGAGCGAGAGGGAGTTCATCCTCGTGGAACGTGGGGCGCGCCCGGTCGTGCTCGCGCACCTGCCCGTGACCGTGACGGCCCCTCCCGAGCTGAGCGGTCTGCTCGTGCGGTTGGTGCCGCTGGCTCTGCCGCGCACGGACCTCAGCGGGACCGGCATCAAGGAGATGTGCCGCAGAAGCCGGGCACGGTGGGCGACACGGAGCTTCTCCTTCCCTCGGGAGCGCAGTGAGATCTTCGGGGCCCTGGCCACGGCCGCGCATCACCTCATCCCGCTCGTCGCGGAACAGCATGCGCACCACCCCGATGTGCTCGCACTTCTGCGCAGGGCAGCGGTCACCGCCCTGGCGGAGGACCCGACGACTGTCGCGGCGCAGACGTGGCGCTCGGCCTGCCTCGGGGCTGCTGTCTGCGAGTTGCTGCCGCTGGCGGGTGTGGAGTGATCCCCGCCTTGCCCGTGTCCCAGCGCTTCGCACCGCTGCCGCCCGCTGGCAGCGCCGCCCAGCTCGCCGTGGACGGCATCCGGCCGGTCGTCGACCGGGTGCTCGCCTGGGACCTCGCGGGCCCGGCCGCTGACCTGCCGGGGACCGACGTCGCAGCGGACCTGCTCGATGAGCTCACGGCCCACGCAAGGGACCTCGCCGCGCGCCTCGAATTCGACTACTTGATGCTGCCGCCGAGCTCGCTGGCCAGGCCACGGCCACGGCGGTCCTGGGCGAAGCGTCCCGTCGGCTTGACCAGCGATCTCCTGTTCACACCAGGCGGGCCGTGGCCAGACGAGCGCAGAACATCGCTCGCCTCGTCCGCGCCTTGGCCCGTGCCGCCGACGCCGTCCGCTCGGAGACGGCCACTCAGAAGGGCACCCGATGAAGTTCCCGTACTACGCCGCGGCCGGCCTCGCCGTCCTCGGAGTCCTGTACCACCTCCAGCGAGAACGCCACCACCTGGAGGCCCAGGAGCTGCAGGCCATCCACCACGACGAGCACCTGGAGAAGATCACCACCGTCGCGGACGCGCACGCCGCGCAGACGGAGCTGCACCACCGGCAGAACCTGGATGCCGCCGTCACCGGGTTCCACGACCGGTGGCTGGAGACCCTGACCCAGCACAGGAGCCTCGCGGACACGTGGAGGCCCGCGGATGTGCCGGAGGGCGTCGACTACAGGGAGTCGCTGGACGTCAACCGCTACCTCTGCACACTGGCGTTGAGGTACCGGTTCGGGTTCATCTCGGACGACCGGCTCCGGTTTGTCGCCGACGCGCTGATGACGCACCGGGCCGTCCGGGAGTACTGGCGCAGGAACGGAGCCTGGCGGACCGCCGAGACCCAGGACGACGAGCGCCACCAGCGGTTCCACCAGATCCTCGCGAGCGCCGCGAGTGCCGCCAACGCGCTGGCGACCGCGGGCGCCTGACCAAGTCCGCGCACCGCTGCACCGCGCGGCACAGACCCGGGCCTCCTGCCGATGACGGACTGCCGGAAACGTGACCGGCACTCCCTTCCCCCGCAGGCAACGAGGCGACGCCTGCCCGCGTCCCGGCCGAACAGCTCAAGCGCTGCTCGGCCGGCCCGTCCACCACCCCCGCTCACCGCCCGTTCCGACCGGCGATCGGGCAGACCGACCCTTATCTCGTCAGGCAGGAAGAACCGATGACGTTGCACCCCACGGCCCGCACCACCTTCGATAGCCGAGCTGAGATGGAGGCTGTGGCCGACACGGCCGGAGAGCTGGTCGCGGCGCTGCGGTTCGGCGGCACCTACACCGAGGTGCCCCAGGGCATTCCGCCCGGCGGCTGCCAGGTGCGGCTGATGCCCTCGGACGCCCACCCCTGGACCCTGGGCGACGTGCAGGGAGCCCTCCAGGGCCAGGGGATCATCGCCAACAAGGTGGAGCTCGTGGAGACGGCGTGGCTCGACCCGGGCCCGATGCTCTTGATCGAGCTGCCGACGGCCGAGGACATGCGGGCCCTCGGCCGACTGGTCGAAACCAACCTCACCCCGCTGCCCCGGGTTCCCGTTTCCTTTCGGCTTCCGGCATTGGCTTCTTGGGCCATCCTGTTCCCGCTGGGGAGTTGAGCCTTACTTGCGGTCGGCCGACCGGGCTACGAAGGCCCGGACCCCAACGGGGTTTCCACGTTCCACACGAATGAGATACGACCGGGGGTGGGTGCTCCCTTTACCCCGAGGCGGCGGTGTCCACCTGGCCGGAGTGACCTCTACCGGCCAGCGCCTGCCGCTTCTCAGCGGCCAGCCTTGCACCCCACTGCAACCTTCCATCGGCGGGGCTTGGGATCACGAGGCATCATCGGGAGTTCACTTGCTTTCACCCGTCCGGTCTTCCCCTTGCCGGTAACTCCCGGATGGAACGGAAGCCCTTGGGCTTTCCCTTGAGCTTCGCACCACGCCGTTACCGGCATCGCACGTCAAGGGTGGGGACGGGTCATACGGACACGGACCCGTGACTGCACCTACAGCTTCATCAACTGCCTCTCCAATCGGTCAGTCCACTCAAATTCGTGCGACTTCGTGTCGCACGGTCACCCTCCCAGTGTCCAGGAACGGCTCGGTCGGCGGCCTCGGCAGGCCGGTCACTGATCAGCACCATGTTCGCAATGGCGCGGGGCCGGCGCTTGTAGGACTGCCGGTGCGGCCGGCGGCGGGCGCGGCCGGTCCGCAGGGCTTTGGTGAGTTCGCGGCGGAGCTCTCCGCGGCCCTGGACGTAGAGGGCCTGGTAGATCGTCTCGTGGACCACGTGCATCTCCGGCCGGTCGGGGAAGGCGGTCCGCAGAGCCTGGCAGATCTGTTCAGGGCTCCAGCGCAGGGAGAGACGGTGCTGGATGAAGTCCCGCAGCTCGGGGTTCTGGCCGATCTTGCCCACCTTGGGCCGGGGGCGGCGCTGTTCGGCGCGACGGTGGGCGACGTGCGGCCGGTAGACCCAGTCCTTGCCCCGCCACAGAGCGCCGTTGCGGCGTATCTCCCGGCTGATCGTGGACGGGCTGCGGCCCAGCTCGGAGGCGATCTGCCGGATGGATGCCTTCTCGCGCAGCCGGTCGGCGATGTGGATGCGGTCCTCCTCGCGGAGGTATCTGGCCCGGCCGGACACACCGGAAGCCGAAGCCTCCGAACGGATCGGAGGCTTCGGCTTCCCACTGGTCGGCGAGTGCCAGCCGTTGCGCCATCTCTTCCCGGTCCGCCGGTTGATCCCGACGATCCGGCTGGCTTCTCCGTTGCCATAGCCCTGCTGCATGAGCTGAAGGTATGTCTCCCGCTCACGCGTCAGGCGGCGCCCTCCGCCAAGCCCCCGGTTCTCCCGGATCTCGAACTCCATCGCATCCCCTGAGCTGGGGTGTTGCGACGACTACTAGGCCGTGTGTCGAAAGTGGATCTTGGGCTGTGAATGATCACGGTTCATGGGTCGGGGAGATCTCACGGACGAGCAGTGGGCAGTGCTGGAGCCGTTGTTGCCGAAGGGCACGAAGTCGGGGCGACCACCTGTCTGGCCTCGGCGGCGGCTGATCGACGGTATACGGTTCCGGGTCCGGACCGGTGTTCCGTGGCGGGACGTGCCTGTCGAGTACGGGCCGTGGGGCCGGGTCTACGACTTGTTCCGCCGGTGGCAGCGGGCCGGCACCTGGCACCGGATCCTCACCCGGCTGCAGTCCCTGGCCGATGCGAAAGGCGCGATCGTGTGGGACCTGAGCGTCGACTCCACGGTCTGCCGTGCCCATCAGCATGCGGCCGGAGCCCGCAAGCAGGGTGACCTGCAGAAGGAACCGCCGGGTGGTGTGTTCACCGAGCCCGTCGATCACGGGCTGGGACGCTCGCGCGGCGGGTTCACCACCAAGCTGCACCTGGCCGTCGAGCAGGGACAGAAGCCCATGTCGATCGTGATCACGGCGGGACAGCGCGGGGACTCACCACAGTTCGAGCCCGTGCTGGAGAAGATCCGCGTGCCTCGCATTGGGCCGGGCCGGCCACGCGTCCGCCCTAACCGGGTGGGTGCCGACAAGGCGTACGCCTCCCAAAGGGACCGCGCCTACCTGCGCCGCCGCAGGATCCGCTGCACCATCCCGGACAAGGCCGACCAGGCGCGCAACCGCCGAAGGCTCGGCTCCCGCGGCGGCCGGCCGCCGCGCTTCGACCCGGTCGACTACCGCGAGCGCCATGCGGTCGAGTGCGGGATCAACCGACTCAAGAGACACCGGGCGGTCGCCACCCGATTCGACAAACTCGCCGTCCGCTTCGAAGCCACCGTCCTTGTCGCCGCAATCGGAGAATGGCTGTAACGGACGGAGCTGTCGATCCTGCCTGCTCGCATCGGCCGTCCCCTCGCCGACGATCACAGCCAGCCGGCCCATCCGAAAGTCAAGAGGTAAGCGCGCTTGACTGCGGCCCAACCTCGGCGACCGCCACCGACAACCGCGGTAAGGGCCACGGTGAACCAGAACGCAACCGCTCCGCCAACGATCAGAGCCCATACGGTGCCGCCAATGGCAGCGAACAAGACCACGATGAAGGCCGTTATGACGAGCCCGGCATGGGCACCGCCGATGCGCACACGGAACACCTCGCGCATGACGCGGCGGTCCTCTGCGAGAACCTTCTCGTAAACGTTCAGCTCTCGCCCTGGGCCGTCCTGCTTCCCCATGCCCCGCTCCATGAGCCCCCCTCAACACCCTGGCCAAGCCGAGTCCGGCAATCGCATGGACGCTCCAACCCGCCACAACGTTGCCTCTCAGCGACTTTCGATACACGGCCTAGAACTCAAGCCCCCGCCCGGTGGGGCTTCTTCGCGGCTCAGCTCTCACTCAGCTCTCACAGACCATGCGGACGCCCCCGCACCACAAGTCCCTGACCTGGCACTACGCAACTCCGCTGCACCAACTGGACCCCGCTGGAAGGCCTTTACAACATGTGCCATGTTGTCGCAAGGGAAGGGCCCCAGAATCAGGACTGGTGCGTCTTCTGGCCCGTCAAAGCGGTATTGCAAGGTATTCGTAGTTGTCTCACTCACCCGACCACGCTCCCACGTCTCACATTTCTCTCACGACAGGGGCCGGGGAACGGTCAGACCACTCCAGACATCCGCCGTCGAGCGGAGGTCCTCCACGTCCGGCTTCACGTACCAGCGCTTCGTCGTCCTGACGTCGGCGTGCCCCGCCCAGCGGGCAAGAAGGTGGTCGGGAACCCCATGGTTCGCCAGGTAGGTGAAGCAACTCGCACGGGCATCGTACAAACGCACCCGCCGCAGCGCGTTACCGGCCATGACCTTGTACGCCTGCTCGCGCAACTGCCGCACATCGAGTGGCGCCCCGAGGTCGTCCACCATCACGTACCCGCTGCCCTCGTACGCCTGCAGCCGCTTCAGTTCCTCACGCTCCACCGGGGTCATCGGGGGGTCATCGGCTCACCACCCCCGCTGGCCTGGACCGCCTCGGCCGCACGCACCCACTGCCGCAGGGACTCGGTGTTGACGCCGAGGTCCTTGGCCACCGAGTTGACGGACCGGCCGGTGGAGGCCACCAGCTTGACCGCGTCCTGCTTGAACTCTTCCGAATACCGGGCTGTACCCACCACGACACCTCCATGCCAGATCCCACGATCTGACCCTCAAGAGATGTCCACAAACGCGGGCAAACCCCAGGCGCCAGCTACACCAGCCGGGGCTACATCCAGTCCCTGCAGAGCGCACTGGATCAGGCCCATGCCTGACACCGCACCGGGCTGCGTCACGTCGAGCACGTGATGGGCACGGTCTTCTCCTTCGATATCCGGGACAAGCCCACCCCGGCCATCCACAACGCCGTCCAGGAGGCCGTACAACTGCTCCACCGGGTCGACGCCGTGTTCTCCGCCTACCGCCCCGACAGCCACATCAGCCGCCTCGGCCGTGGCGAGATCCACCTCGGCGACTGCCCTCCCGAAGTCCACGAAGTGCTGGCCCTCTGCGCGCATGCCACCCGTGTCACCGACGGCTGGTTCAGCACGACGCCAGCCGGAACGCTCGACCCCTCGGGGCTCGTAAAGGGCTGGGCCACCGAAGCCGCCTCCCGACTTCTCCACACATCAGGCGCGCACAACAGCTGCGTCAACGGCGGCGGCGACCTCCAGCTCCGCGGCCAAGCAACCGTGAACGGCCCCTGGCGTGTCGGCATCGCCCACCCGCTGCACCCCGGCGAACTGGCCACCGTCATCACCGCCGACCGCACCATGGCCATCGCCACCTCGGGCACCGCCGAACGTGGTGCCCACATACTCGACCCGCACACCGGTGCACCTGCCACGGCGTTCGCTGCCCTCACCGTCATCGGGCCCAGGCTGACCATGACCGACGCCTACGCCACCGCAGCCTTCGCCAGGGGCCGGGACGCGCGGGACTGGCTGGAAACGACGGATGGCTACGAGGCGCTCGCGATTCTGCCCAACGGCCGGGTCTGGCGGACGTCGGGGTTCAGTCGATACGGAGGGTGAGGTGGCCTCAGCCGATGGGCCGGCACGAATCCGGCTCGCCGGCTGTCCAGCTGCGCCTGCCGAGGCCGGCCCGCACCCTGGAGGTGCGCCCCCGATCGCGAGAAGAGAAGAGGTCTCCCACCATGTCCTACGAGCGCACTGTGACACTGCGTGGCACCTTCGACGAGACCGTCGCCGCTGTGCGCAAGGCTCTGGCCGACGAGGGCTTCGGCGTGCTCACGGAGATCGACATGCAGGCCACGCTGAAGGCGAAGCTCGGTCACGCAACGGAGCGGTACCTCATTCTCGGTGCCTGCAATCCGGCTCTGGCCCGGCAGGCACTGGACGCGGACCCGTCAGTCGGGCTATCGCTGCCTTGCAATGTCGTTGTCCGAGCGGATGGCGACCACGTTGTCGTGCGGGCCATCGACCCGCCACCATGGTCGTCTTGACCGCCCTTGACGCCATGGAGCCTGTCGCGGAGCAGGCGACCCGCCTCCTCGACGCCGCCCTCGCAGTTCTCGCGGAGGAAAGAGGTGGCGGGCACTCATACGGATCGGAATGATCAACTACATGGCGGTGGGAGGAAGGAACGCATGCCAATTCGGCGCCTACCGCTCCCCGCCCGCAATAGTGCGCGTGAGCGGGGATCGGCGACCACACCTGCGTTCGGTGCCCTCGGCAAGCCGCAGGACGGCCGGTGCGTTCACAGATCTTCGTCCTCGGACGCCGGGCGGCACCAAGGCACGACGGCGACGGGACACGAAGCGTGGTGCAGCGCCCGGTGGGCGACCCGGCCGAGTTCCAGACCGAACCGCGCGTCGCTCCGTCGTGCTCCGACAACCAACAGGTCTGCGGCGGCCGAGCGACGTGTCAGCACCTTGTGGGCGGGGCCCTCGACCGTGCTCCTGCGGACGCGCACCTGGGGATTTTCAAGCGCAGTCGTCTCCAGGGCACGGTCGAGCAGCGCGGACGCCCTCTGCGCGTATTCCGTCACCTCGCCGGTGAGGAGTGGGTGCTCGACCGGCTCGTGCGCCGGCCGACGCCAGGTGTGGAGCACCTCCAGTTCCGCGTGCCGGACTGCCGCCTCGCGAAAGGCGAACCGCACGGCGGGCGCATCCACGTCCTTGCCCCCGATGCCCAGCAGAATGCGCTGATGTCGCGCCTCCAGTGCCTGCCGGTCTCCTCTGATGACGACAACCGGGCAGTGGGCACGTGCGGCCACGGTGAGACTGACCGATCCCAGCAGCAGGTCGGCGATTCGACTTCTGCCCCGGGATCCGACAACAAGGGCTGCGGCCTCGTCTCCCTCCCTGAGCAGACCTCGCGACGCGTCCTCGGCGAGCACCTCCGTGGTCACGGTGAGTCCTGGTTGGCGGCGTTCTGCCCGCTCCCCGGCCACAGCGACGATGTTCTCAGCAAGGATCTGATCGGCGGGCCGGTCGGTGGTCAAGGCCGGCACGACCCCCTCGTACCGCTCCCACAGTGAGGCGTGCACGATGCGCAGCGGCCGTCCATGTCGTGCCGCTTCGTCGGCTGCCCAGTCCACTGCCGTGAGACTGGCGTCCGACCCGTCCACTCCTACCACCAAGGGTGATTCCATCGTCCCCACCGCCTTCCCAGTGCAAGGTGGCTCGGTCCACGTTCGCACCGGAGTCCGTCGCGGGGTAGGGCCGGCCGGCCCCAACATGACCCGCACGGCCACGTCGCCCCTCCATCCGTCCGCGACGAGGGCTCCTCCCTTGCCACTGTGTCCCGGCCGGCCTGCGTTCGAAGGGCCGATGGTCCCGGGAGGGGACCGTTCGGCACTGCCCACGGCCTCGGACCCGGCACCAGAGTGGGAGGTGCCCCGCGTACGGCACATCCGTGAAGGAGGAACGTCATGCAGCACCGCACCGTCTTCGAGGTGATGACGCACGACGTGGTCACGGCCGATCCTGCGACTTCCTTCAAAGAGATCGCCCGTCTCTTCAGGGAGAACGACATCTCGGCGGTTCCCGTCGTCGACGAGAACCGGCGCCTTCTCGGCGTGGTCTCCGAGGCCGACCTGCTGCGGGCCACTGCTGAACTTCCGGACCTGGAGGGCCGCTGGGCGGGCGTCCGGCTACTGTCCGAGGAACGCGGGATGCCCGACGCGGAGACGGCGGCCGACCTGATGACCTCGCCCTGCGTCACAGCGCAGTCGGGATGGAGTCTCGTCGAGACGGCCCGGACGATGCACCGTAAAGGAGTGAAACGGCTCCCCGTATCCGATGAGACCGAGCGGCTCGTCGGAATCGTCAGCCGCAGCGATCTGCTCAAGCCCTTCCTCCGCCGCGACTCCGCGATCCGCGACGAGATCAAGCACGACGTCCTGGTCGGCACCCTGCGCCTGGCCCCTGACGCGATCGACGTGACCGTGGAGGAGGGAGTCGTGACGCTGACGGGGCATGTCCACGAGCGCGCCGACATCCCTGTCATCGTGCGCCTCTGCCGCTGGGTGGACGGAGTGGTGACCCTGCACGAGTCGATCGACTACACCTACGACAATCTCGCCCTCGACGTGGACCAGCCTCGATGAGGTCTCCTCGGGTGGCACCGGGCATGCCTGAGGCGAGAACGTCCGGGCCGTGTGCACGGAAGGAGCGGATGATGCGGCATCGCAGGATCGAAGAACTGATGACCCGTGAGGTGGTGAGCGTACGCGGCGATGCCCCGTTCAAGGAGATCGCACGCCTGCTCGCGGAACACCGTGTCACCGCGGTGCCGGTGTTGGACAGCAGTGACCGGGTGGCCGGGGTGGTTTCGGAGGGTGACCTGCTCCGCAAGACCGCCGACCTGGTCACCGCACCGGACGGCCAGCCGGCCGTACCGGGACTGGAGGCGTGGGAGCGGGCCAAAGCCGAGGGAACGCGCGCCGAAGAGCTGATGTCAGCGCCGCCCGTCTGCGCCCGTCCGGACTGGACCGTGGCTGAGGCCGCGCGGCTGATGGAGGTGCACAACGTGAAGCGGCTCGTCGTCGTCGACGATGCGGATCGCTTGGTGGGGATTGTCAGTCGCCGAGATCTGCTGAAGCTCTTCCTCCGCGAGGACGCCGACATCCGCCGGGAGATCGATGAGGACGTACTCACCGACACGCTGTGCCTCGATGCGGCCGCTCTCACCGTCGAGGTGCGGAACGGACGGGTGGAGCTCAGTGGCCGGATTGCGCTCCGGAGCGTAGTCCCGGCAATCGAGCGCATGTGCGCCGCGGTCGACGGAGTGGTCTCGGTCTCCACCGACCTCGACTACGACGCCGACGACCTGCCTGATCCAGCAGCCTGAGACTCGATGCCAAGATCTCGCGCGGCGGCACGCACTGTCGGGTCGGTACGCCCGAAGCAGCCACAGCTGAGGACCGGATAGCCCGACCCGGCCCGCTGCTCCTCCTCGGCAGAGGCAGGGGAAAGAGATTCCCCTCATACGAACCCCGCCAGGGAAGGCACCCATGAACGACGTCATCGTGGTCGGACTCGATGGATCCCCCGCAAGCAACACGGCAGCCCGTTGGGGAGCGCGAGAGGCACTTCTGCGGAAGCTGTCCCTCCGGCTCGTCCACGCCGTGGACCGATGGCCCCCCCTTCGCCCTCCCTGTCCCCACGATCGACACGCACCCCATGAGAGTCCAGGCATTGCTGAGCGAAACCACCGATGAGCTACGCAGGAGGTACAACGAACTTCAAGTCAGTGCAGTGTCCTTCGTCGGCAAGCCGGCTGACGTTCTCCGAGACGCGGCCGCGAACGCACACATGATCGTCCTTGGTGCACGCGGGCTGAGCAGTGTCACAGGGTACGTACTCGGGTCGGTCGGGATGGCGGTCATCCGGGCGACGGTCCGGCCGGTCGTCATGGTGCGGGCCGGTGACGAGTCGGCACCACCCACGAGCGGTCGGCACGCGTCGCATGACCTGGTGGTGGGAGTGGACATCAGCCGCCCCTGCGACGCTCTGCTCGCGTTCGCCTTCGATGAAGCCGCACGGCGGGCCTGCACCCTTCACGTCCTGCACAGTTGGTCACTGCCTCCACTGTTCGGATATGGCGCCGCCTTCGATCCGCGAGTGATGCCCAGCTCGAACTGAACGCGAACGCCGCGCTGGCAGACGCGCTGAGCCCCTGGAGGGCAGCACACCCCGCTGTGAACGTCACCACTCGAGCGAGCGTCGGGCACGCCGCCACGGACCTCCTCGACAGCAGGTCAGAGGCAGGACTCGTCATCGTCGGCCGCCGCATTCGACAGTCGCCGGTCGGAACACACATCGGGCCGGTCACCCACGCGGTCCTCCACCATTCCAGCACTCCCGTCGCCGTCATCGCACACGCCTAGCGAATAGCCCGTCGCCCCTGTTCAACGCTCCGGGCAACGCTCACGGCTCGATCAGTCAGACATGCATGGCGGCGAGGGGCTCACTATCCACGCCCCGCTCCAGATTTACGGCCCGCCTCACCCATACGCATCCGCACCGAGGGCGCCGATGTCGGCGCCCTCGGTGCACGGGAGTGGCGCCCTCAAAAAGGGTCGAACGGCCCAGGACAGAGCCTCGACGGCTCATGCGCTGGGGGCTCGCGCCACCCCATCGTGGAGAAGCAAGACACCACGACCGTACCTGGAGGTGCGCTGTGCCACGCCCTGTGACTGTCGGCCTGAACGGAACGCCGGCAAGCCTCGCCGCCGCCTGGGGCACCCGCGAGGCAAGCATCCGGCGCCTTCCCCTGCGCCTTGTGAGCGCCTGGGAATGGCAGCCCTACTCCCACGCCCCACTCTCCGGGACGGAAATGCCGGAACAGTGGTCACGGCGCCTGCCGGAGGAGGCCGCAGCGCAACTGACACATAGATTTCCTGACCTGTACATAAGCACGAAGCAGCTCACCGGGCCACCCCCCGAAATGCTGTGCCGGGAGGCTGCCCAGGCAGAGCTCCTGGCCATCGGAACAGCGGGCCTCGGAGCACTCACCGGCTTCCTCATGGGATCCGTCGCCATGGCGACAGTCGCCCACACACACCGGCCCGTGGTGCTCGTGCGTCCCGAGGGAACGCCGCCGCCCGCCGACGATGCGGACCTGGCGCAGCGCGTTCAGGAAGTGGAGAGGCGGGACACCGGCGGTCCGGTGGTCGCCGGCATCGATCTGGGTCCCACCACCGATGGTGTACTGCGGTTCGCCTTCGAAGCGGCGGCCGTGCGCTCCGGAGACCTGCGGATCGTCTACAGCTGGAATCCTCCGGTGGGCTACGTGCAGGGCATCGGCGGCGACCTGCGCTGGCGAGCCGATATCGCGGCCGAAGGAGCGAGCATGGTGCGCTCCCTGCTGAAACCGTGGTCGAAGGAGTACCCGGGCGTGTCCGTGAGTGAGCAGAGCGGGATCGGATCGCCTGCGCGTCACCTCGTCGAGGCCGGGGTGCGAGCGTCGCTGGTCGTCATCGGCCGGCGAACGAATCGCTACTGGCCCCGGGAGCCGCGCATCGGGCACGTCGCCCACGCGGTTCTGCACCATTCTCCGGCGCCGGTCGCGGTCGTGCCCCAGGACTGACCACGCGGCCATCCGGCCCTCTTCGGGGAAGAACGGCCCCTATCCGTGCCCGTGCGCGCAGGCCGAGGCTGGATGAGTAGCACTTCCGCACAGTTTCGCCGGGAGATTCGGATGCTGACCACTTCGCCGAGCGACACCACGGTGACCGCTCTGGTAGCCGACGCAACTGCCGCACCTTCCCTGTATAACTCGCAGCCCTGGCAGTTCCGTTACGCCCGATCCACCCACGTCATCACGCCACGGGCCGACTTCGCACGCACCATGCCGGAGGCGGACCCCTCGACCCGCGAACTTCACATGGGCTGCGGAGCCGCTCTGCTGAACCTGCGAGTGTCAGCTGCCCACCACGGTCTGGCAGCGGTGAGCGCGCTCCTACCCGCACCGGCGGATCAGGCCCTGCTGGCCGAAGCCCGTCTGGCTCCGCTGACGGACGGTCCGGCAGGAGCGGCAGACCCGCAGCTCGCGGAGCTGCATTCAGCGATACAGGACAGACACACCTGCCGCTTCCCTTTCACCGAGCAGCCGATTCCCCCGGAACTCCGCTCGCTGTTCTCCGATGCTGCACTTGCTGAGCATGCGGATTTCCGGTTCATCGATTCCATCCACCTGGACACCGTGCTCCAGTTGATCAGCGATGCCGCGGGTTGCGACCGCATGGACCCTGCGCGTGATGCGGAACAGCGCTACTGGACCCGCGACACGAAGGCCGACGCACCCGTCGACGGAGTTCCTGACTACGCGTTCGGCCCGGGGGACGCATCCGGCAGTTCGACCACCCGCGACTTCGTGGGAACAGCCGCCCTACCAGGACGTATCCGGGTCCGGTTCGAGCGTCGGCCTCAGCTGGGCCTGCTGAGCACGAACGGCGATCGTCCGCTGGACTGGCTCAGGGCCGGCCAGGCGCTGGAGCGCGTCCTGCTCTCGGCGACCACGAAGGGCGTCTGCGCCTCCTTCGCGACACAGCCACTTGAGTGGCCCGAGCTGCGATGGACGTTGCGGGACCCCGTGCTGGGCGCGGGACATCCTCAGGTGATCGTCCGCATGGGATACGGCCCCGTGGGTCCTCGCACACCGCGTCGTCCTCTCCGTCAGGTGCTGGTCATCGAACCGTAGAAACGGATGCCGATACGGCACGTCGACCGATTTCCCGGAGGGCCCTGTGACTGATTCTCCGCACACCGTCAGCGACGTCATGACCCACACCGCCGTCGCGATCGGCAGTCGTGCCCCGTACAAGGAGATCGTCCGTCTGATGGCCGAGTGGAAGGTCAGCGCGCTGCCGGTCCTCGCGGGCGAGGGCCGTGTCGTCGGCGTGGTGTCGGAGGCCGATCTCCTACCGAAGGAAGCGCTCCGGAGGGACGGTCCCGGCCGCCTCGCGCCGCTCGACGAGACTTCCAAGGCCGGTGCGGTACTGGCGGAGGGTCTGATGTCGAGCCCGGCCGTGACCGTTCACGCGGACGCGACGATCGCCGAGGCTGCTCAGATCATGGCGCGCAAGCGGGTGAAGCGGCTGCCCGTGGTCAATGACGTCGGTCTGCTCGAAGGAGTGGTGAGCCGAGGTGACCTGCTCAAGGTCTTCCTCAGGCCGGACGCAGAACTCGTCGCGGAGGTCCGGCACAGCGTGCTCGGCCAGATCTCGCCACCGCTCCGGATCGATGCCGTGGTGGAGGATGGAGTCGTCACGCTCAGTGGCTCGCTGCGGGACAGATCCATGGTGCCACTGCTGGCACAGGCCGTCCGGGCCGTCGAAGGCGTCGTGGACGTACGCATGGACCTCGACGAGCATCCGCCAGGCGTCTCTGCGTAGGCAGCACCCACGCAGGGGCGGAGCATCGCTCCCCGGGTGCATCAGGCTTGTCCCTGAGACAATGTCGGCAGGAGGGGCAGCGCGCCTACCGACCTCCAGGGACTGCAGATGTCCGACGACTCGACCGCATCAGCTGATGCAGCGATCCGTGTCTTTCTACTCGATGATCATGAAGTGGTCCGCCGGGGAATCCGCGACCTCCTGGACGCAGAGTCTGGGCTGGAGGTTGTCGGCGAAGCAGCCACCGCCAGCCAAGCCCTGGCTCGCGGGCCGGCACTCAGGCCGGATGTCGCCATGCTCGACGTCCGGCTGTCCGACGGTGACGGCATCACCGTGTGCCGGGAACTGCGCTCACGCATGCCGGGCCTGGCCTGTCTGATACTGACGTCCTTCGACGACGAGGACGCCCTGCTCGACGCGATCATGGCGGGGGCCGCCGGGTACGTACTGAAGCAGATCAACGGGTCGGATCTGGTGGCTGCTGTGCGGACGGTGGCGAAGGGCCAGTCGATGCTGGATCCCGCGACCACGGCACGGCTACTGCGCTCCCTGCGCGATCCCGAGACGGGCAGTCCCCCGCAGGACGAGAGACTTTCGGTGCTGTCGGAGCGGGAGCGGTCCGTCCTTGAGCTGATCGGCGAGGGCCTCACCAACCGTCAGATCGCCAGGCAGCTGTATCTGTCCGAGAAGACCGTCAAGAATCACATTTCCCGGCTTCTCGGGAAGCTGGGAGTGGAACGCCGTGTGCAGGCGGCCGTCATCGCGGCGGAAGTACGGGAGCACAGGGAACAGGAGAGCTGATCTACTCACGCATACGCACTCTGGTCAGGCGTCTCCTGGGAGCAGCGGCACCCGCCAGTCCAGCACCGTTCCCCCGCGAGACATCGGGCATGCGCTGACGGACAGAGTCCCGCCCAGGCGCTCCGCCCGCTCTGCCAGATTTCGCAAGCCGCTGCGGCGGGTTACTTCCGGCATACCGACACCGTCATCGGTCACGGTCACCGCCAGCTGGCCGGCGTCAGCGACCACCGCTACCTCCACCTGGCGCGCCCGCGCATGGCGGGCGACGTTGCTCAGCGCCTCCCCGATGACCGCGATCACCTGATCGGCCACCTCCACAGGGACGTCTGTGTCGATCAGGCCCTCCATACGCAAGGCAGGGGCGAAGCCCAGTGCAGGCGTGGCGTTGTCCGCCGTCTGGAGGACTCTGGATCTGAGTTTGGGAGTCTCTCCCTGCGTCTCGTGCTCCCTGAGACCGAAGATGGTGGTGCGGATGATCTTGATGGTCGCGTCGAGATCGTCGATGGCTCGGTTCAGCCGCTCGGTGGCTTCGGGGTGGTCGACGAACGGGCGCGCGCTCTGCAGCGTCATCCCCGTCGCGAAGAGTCGCTGGATCGCCAGGTCATGAAGGTCGCGCGCGATCCGGTCGCGGTCCTCCAGGATGCTCACTTGTTCAGCGTCTCTTCGCCGGTCGGCCAGTTCAAGTGCCAGGGCGGCCTGCCTGGCAAAGCTCGGCAGTGCGGCAACCTCGGCGCCTGCGAACGGGGGCATGCCTCGACGTCGCGCCAGGACCAGGACGCCGCTCAGGTTCTCCTTGGTCCCCACGCTGACTGCCACTGCCGGCCCGAAGCCCTCCCACCGCTCCGGCTGCGCCGTGACACGGGCGTCGCTGCCGACGTCCGCCACTGTGAGGAGCCCGTTCTCTGCAAGTGCGGCAGCGGCAAGAGTCCCCCGGCTGCTCGGCAGCACGATCCCTCGATGGGCATCGGCCGCCTCCCCCCGAGCGAGCGATCCGGTCAGTTCTCCGTTCGGCCCGACAAGGTAGAAGGCCCCCAGGTCGGCACCGGCGATGTCCACGGCGCGTTCCAGCATTCCTTCGAGAACCTCGGACTCCGTGGAACCTGACAGGAGGGCGCTCGTGAAGTCGGAGCTCGCGGCCAGCCACCTCTGCTTGCGCCGGCCCTCTTCGTAGAGACGGGCGTTCTCGATGGCGATGCCGACTGCCACAGCCAGGGTGGCCACGACCGCCTCGTCCTCCTCGTCGAAGTTCCGGGTTCCCCTCTTCTCGGTGAGGTAGAGATTGCCGAAGACCTCGTCGCGGACCCGGACGGGCACGCCGAGGAACGAACGCATGGGCGGGTGATGGGGCGGGAAGCCGTAGGAGGCCGGGTGTTCCGAGAGGTCGCTCAGCCTCAGCGGCACCGGATGGCGGATCAGCTCACCGAGAATTCCGTGCCCGGCGGGGAGGTGGCCGATCTGCTCCCGCACGTCGTCGCTGATGCCGATGGGGATGAACTCGGCCAGTTTTTCGTCGTTCCCGATCACGCCCAGAGCACCATACTCGGCATCGACCAGCGTGACGGCAGCCTCGACGATCCCGCGCAGAACCTGCGGAAGGTCAAGTTCCCGGCCCACGGACATGACGGCTTCGAGAAGGCCGTTCAGGCGACTGCTCGTTCCCCGGACCTCGTCCAAGCGGCCCTGGAGCTCCTCCAGCAGCTCGTCGAGTCTCAGGCGCGGAATCCTGGCCGCCCGGTCCTGGGAGTCCTCCCGGCCCATGGCATACCTCCGAGGAGACGACGAGGCCGGACAGCGCGGTGCCGCGCGTGTTCCCAACCTAAGCCCGCGCGTCCGTCCGCTCATCTCGGAGCGCTGTGCTGTTACTCCACGTGACACGCGAGGGCCTCCCCGTGCGGCGTACGCCCCAGCCCGCGCAGCGCATGGATGCGGATGTCCCCCTGCGAGGGTTCGGCAAGCGGCGGGCCGATTCCGACTCGAAGAGCCCAGGCATTCGGTATCTGGCAGGGAACCCGTTCTCCGCACCGCCGGAGTCGCCACAACCGTTTCACACGGCGGGGACAGTGATCACCGGGCACATTGCGCGGTGCAGCAGACCGTGAACGACGGAGCCGACGCGCATTCCGCTGTAGCCACCTTGCCCCTTGCGTCCCACCACCACGGCCAGGGCATGCTCGGCAGCCTCTGCCAGAACCTCGACGGGGGACCCGGTCAGGACCTCGTGGTGCAACCGGACGTCCGGGTACTTCTCCGCCCAGCCGGCGACGGTCTCCGACAACAGGCGACGCTCGGCTCGCAGGGAGTCATCAACCCGGTGGAGCGAGAAAACCGGGGGCTGCCACACCGCGATGGCGCGCAGCGCGCAACCGCGCAGGGCGGCCTCCTCGAAGGCCACGGCCAAGGCTGCCTTCGAGGACTCGCTTCCGTCGACACCCACCACCAGGTACTGCGGCTCCTGGGTGCTGTGCTCCACGTCGCCGACGACGACAACCGGGCAGTGCGCTTGCGCGGCAACGGGGACCACGAGAGAGCCGGCGCTGAGGAACTCCTCCGCACGGTTCAGATGCCGTGAGCCGAGCACCACCATGAGCGCCTCCTTCGAGAGATGCGCCAGCGTCGGCCCAGGACGTCCGCCCAGGAGCGAAGCCGTCGTCCCCACGTCCGGCCATCGGGCTTGCGACCAGGCGCCCGCTGCCTCCAGCGCATCCGCACCAACGCGTTCGAGTTCCATTTGGCGAGGGGTGTCGTCCACGTGTTGGGTGTCGAGCCGGGGCGGGACAACAACGACGAGCCGCAGCGCCGACCCGCGGCGGTGGGCCTCGTCCACGGCCCATGCCAGAGCCAGGTGCCAGTCCTTGACGGGGTCGATACCGACGACGATTTCGCGGCGATCCACGTTGCTGCTCATGACAGGTTCCCCATGTCCGGTACGGAGCGGGTGATGAGTCCGACTGAACGGTGCGCGTGAGCCGGCGGGCAGAGACCGTGCCTCGCCGGCCGGTCCGGTTGGTGTAAGCGTCGGGGCACGGACTTACCTTGAGACTGTCATCACAGGCCGCGCCGGTCAGGGGTCCTCAGGGGCAAGAAGGGGCCCAAAGGTCCCATCGCGGCGGCGGTCCAGACCGGAAAGCAGTGCGGAGCGGCCCGGTCGGCCCGGGCCAAGACCCGTTCGGCCCCTCCCGTGCCAGTCATTCCAGTCGGAAACTGTGGTTGAGAGCAGTTCCGGACGTCGCACTGAGGCGCCGATCACGTGACGCCGATGATCACATGCAGAGACAGGACCCCTCATGACGATGGCTGACGATGATGCGGCAGTGGTGACATCGCTGGTCGAGGATGCCGTGACGGCGCCCTCCATGCACAACTCCCAGCCCTGGAAATTCGTCCTCTCCACCGGTACCGGGATCCTCGCCGTGTACGGCGATCCGGTCCGGACCATGCCGGTCGGTGACCCGGACAATCGTGGCCTGCACCTGGGGTGCGGCGCCGCACTGTTCAATCTTCGTGTTGCTGCGGCCCATCGCGGCTGGACTGCCCGCCCGGATCTGCTCCCCCACTCGTCGGATTCCTGGCATCTGGCCGATGTGGTGCTCCAGGAGGCCGACTCCCCGGAAAGGGAGTTGTCGGCGCTGTATCCCGCCGTACGACAGCGTCACACCAGCCGCTTCCCCTTCTCCGACGAGCAGATTCCGACGGCGATACTCGACGGACTCTCCGCAGCGGCTCAACTGGAAGGCTGCACACTCACCGTCCCAGGAACCTGGCACACGGAAACCGTCATGGAACTCGTCCATGACTCGGAGCTCTTCGAGTCGGCCAGTACCTCGATGCGCGAGGAGATCGCCGCCTGGACCCGCACCGGCAGGGCCGGCGAAGGGCCGAGCACCGAAGGGATCCCCAGTGATGCCTTCGGCCCGAGGCAGTTCGGCGTGAGCGCCCCCGTACGTGACTTCGACACCCTGCACACCGGGCGGGACCGCGTCGAGGCAGCCTTCGAGAAGCAACCGCAAATAGCGCTGCTCGGCACAGTCAAGGACAGGCCCGTGGACTGGCTGAGGGCAGGCCAGGCCCTGCAGCGCGTGCTTCTGCAGGCCACCCTGGACGGACTCGCGACCTCGCTGATGTCACAGCCGCTCGAATGGCCCGAACTCCGGTCCTTCGCACGCGATCCCAGCTCCGCCACCGGCTTCGTCCATATGCTGCTCAGGCTCGGCTACGGTCCCACGGGAGCGGCCACTCCGCGCAGGCCGGTCAACGAGGTCCTCACCATCAGGTGACCATTTGTTCAGGACAGCAGGTGACCGTATTTGGCATGTGCTCTTCCGGTCAGTGGCGAGGCAGCCGGAACCATCTCTCTCCCCCGGCAGGCACCGTGACCCGTCGTCCCTCCGCCAGCAACACGACGAGCGGGCCCAGTGGCGAGGCGGGAACGCTGATGCCGATCCGGCCGGGCATCATGCGGATCCGGATGCCACGATGGCCGTGGAAACACAGCGTGAACGAGAACCGGGGGATTGCGGCCAGGGCGACGGGATCCACGTGGAGCCCCTCCGACCCGGCGGCCAGCCCGGTGATCCCACGCTGGACCATGTCCAGCGTGCCCGCCATGGCACCCAGGTGGATGCCTTCGCCGGTGGTTCCGCCCTGGATGTCCGCCACGTCGCTGAGCAGTGCCTCTTCCACATAGCTCCACGCTTTCGGCCCCTTCTGGCGAGCGAGAACCCAGCCGTGGACAAGACTGCTAAGAGTCGAGCCGTGACTCGTGCGCTGCGCGTAGTAAGCGACGGTCTTCCGCCATGCCTCGTCATCGAGCCGGTACCCGAGCCGGGTGAACAGTCCGGCGAGATCGGTGGGCCGGAAGAGGTAGCCGAGCATGAGCGTGTCGGCCTGCTTGGACGCCTTGTACCGGTTGACCGAGTCACCCTCCGCCTCCAGGATCCGGTCGAGTCTGCGGATGTCCCCGTAGCGACGGCTGTACCGAGCCCAGTTCAGTTCCTCGAGCCGGTCGTAGTCCTCGAACTGGCTGACCACGCCTTGGTGGAAGGGCACATACATGCGGCGGGAGATGTCGTCCCAGCGCTCCCGCTCCGTTTCGTCCAGGGAGAGCTGCTCCATCAGTTCCCGGCGCCGTGCCTGGGGCAGTTCGTCGAGCAGGTCGAGGCCACGGGCCAGTACCCAGGCCGCGGTCACGTTGGTGTAGGCGTTGTCGTCTATCCCAGGGATCTCGGCTTCCGGGTAGGCATCGTGGTACTCGTCGGGTCCGACGACTCCCCGCAGCCGGTAACGCCGTCGTACAGCGTCGAAGGTGACTGCGCCCGCCCAGTACCGGCCGACCTCCAGCAGGATCTCCGCACCGGCGGAGTGCAGGAACCCGCGGTCTCCCGTGGCCTGCGCGTATCGCCAGACGTTGAGCGCGACCGCCGAGCCCACATGCCGTTGGAGGTGCGAGTGGTCGGGCAGCCAGCGGCCGGACCGGGGGTTGAGGTGCAGCGACTGCGTCTCCTCCCGCCCCGAACCGGCGCTCTGCCACGGATACATGGCGCCGCTGCCTCCGGCTTGCCTCGCCGCGGCCCGAGCCGCGGGCAGCCGGCGGTGGCGGTACATGAGCAGGGCGCGGGCGACCTCGGGAAAGTGCATGGTCACGTAGGGCAGCACGAAAACTTCGTCCCAGAAGACATGCCCCCGGTACGCCTCCCCGTGAAGCCCTCTGGCCGGCACGCCCACGTCCAGTTCCGCGGAGTGGGAGGACAGCGTCTGCAGCACGTGGAAGACGTGCAGGCGCAGGATGTGTCCCGCGTCTCCGGGGACATGCAGCTCCGCCTCGTGCCACAGGCGCTGCCAGGAGGAGCGGTGTGCGGCCAGGAGGGCGGAGAAGTGGGGCGCGTGCGCGGCGTCGTCCACGGCTGCTGCCAGGGGATCGTCGGCCGGCCGATCGCGCGAGGTGTGCAGTGCGACGGATTTCGTGACCAGGGCGGACCCGCCGGAAGACATCGGAAGCACACAGCGCTGCACGGCGGCGGTCTCGGTGTGGTCGTCCACGACCGGTACGGCAGGAACGGTCCTTGTGCGGGCGGCCAGAGCGAACCGGACACCTGATGCGGCTGCGCGGCAGGTGAGCCAGGCGATTGCGCCGGGTTCCGACCCGGCGCTATGGGCCCGCAGGTGACGTCCGTCGAGTTCGCGGTAGCGCTCCACACCGGCGTTGGTGACGTCACCGTCAAGGACCGATTCGATTTCGAGGGTGCCGCTCCAGCCGTACGCGCGGAACAGGCTGCGCTGCGCGGCGAGCTGCGGGGTACCCATGTGGACGATCCGGTGATGGGTGACGCGCAGACCGCGGCCTTCGGCATCCCGGAAGAGCAGACGGTGGGTGAGTATCCCGGCACGGAGGTCGAGACTGACGCTGTACCGTCGCAGATCCTCGGAGTCGGGGGTCAGCCACGTGCCGGGCGGCCCCCCCTCGGGCAGGCAGCGGTAGCGCAGCAGCGTCCAGTTCGGCAGGTTGACCATGTCCTCGTTCTCGACCCGTCGGCCGGCCACCACCGAGGTGAGGCGGTCGTAGCATCCCGCCAGATAGGTCCCGGGATAGTGGACGGTGTCCGCCCGGCACTCCGGTGCGGAGCCACGCGTGGCGAACCTTCCGTTGCCGAGCGTGCACAGCGTCTCGACGACGTGCACCGCCGTCGGGTCGTACACGCTGTAGTTCCAGGTCCAGGCAGCTGTCATGGGGCTACTCCCGGTGGGGGCCCGATGAGTTCGGTCAGTTCCCGGACGACCAGGTCGGCGCCGCCATCGGTCAGCGCCGCTGCCTGTCGGCGGTCTGACGTGCGGTCCACGCCGACGACGAGGCCGAACCCTCCGCGTCGTCCTGCCTCCACGCCGGCGACCGCGTCTTCCACCACCCCGGCGTGCCGGGGGCGCACACGCAGGCGGGATGCCGCTTCCAGGAACAGGGCCGGGTCCGGTTTGCCTGCGAGGCCCAGTCGTGCCGCCTCCCCGCCGTCGACGACTGCGTCGAAGAGTCCGTGGATGCCGGCTGATTCCAGGAGCTCTCCGGCATGCCTGGATGCGGATACGGCCGCGCACCTCGTGCCCCCCGCCCGCAGCGCGCCGAGTGCCGGTGTGACGTCCGTGAATGACGGGACTGCCCGGGTTCGCAGTATTTGTGTGAAGGCCCGCTCCTTGCGTGCGGCAACCGCCCACACACTCGCGCAGCCGGGTGGGTCGTCCGCGTTTCCGGAGGGCAGTGCGAGACCGCGGGTCTCCAGGAACGCGCGGGCCCCGTCGAACCGCGGCTTTCCGTCCACGAGCCGCCGGTACTCCCCGTCCGCATCGAAGGGTGCCTGCCTCCTCCCTTCGGACGCCAGCGCCTCCAGACAGCCGTCGAAAGCCTCCTTCCACGCCGCAGCATGCATGGAGGCGGAGTCAAGCAGCACACCGTCCGTGTCGAAGACGATCCCGCGTACGTGCGAGGCACCACGCACGATGGTCATCGGCCGGCCGGGGCGCGAACACTGACAGTGTTGTGCTGCGGTCCGCCCAGCGCCACCTTGAGTGCTCCGGTGTCCGCCGCGCGCGCGAACACGGCATACGCCTCCTCCATCTGCCCCAGCTCGAACCGGTGGGTGATCAGCTCTGCCGCCAGCAGCCTCCTGGCTGCCAGCAGGCGCAGCAGCATGGAGGTGGACGAGGTGTCCACAAGGCCGGTGGAGATGGTGATGTCCTTGATCCAGAGGTCTTCGAGGTGCAGGACAGCCGGCTTGCCGTGGACGCCTATGTTCGCGACGTGGCCGCCCGGCCGGACCATGCGGGTGCACATCTCGAACGATTCTGGAACTCCGACGGCTTCGATGACGACATCGGCCCCCAGGCCGCCTGTCAGGTCTGCGACGAGCTGTTCCGGACGCTCGTCGGCACGTGCTGTCGCCTCCGCGCCCAGGGAGCGAGCAGCAGCCAGTCGGGGCTCGGTCAAGTCCACGGCGACGACCCGTTCGGGAGAGTATAGGCGAGCGGTGACGGCGGCCGCCAGACCGATGGGTCCCGCGCCGACCACCACAACGGTGTCGCCCGGTCGTACCGCGCCGTTCAGAATGCCCACCTCGTACGCGGTCGGGAAGATGTCGGCCAGGAGCACGGCGTCGAAACTGTCGACGGCGCTGGGAAGCGGGTGGACGGAGAGATCGGCGAAGGGCACCCGGACGTACTCCGCCTGTGTGCCGTCGATGGTGTGCCCGAGGACCCAGCCGCCGCCGCCTCGGCATTGGCCGTACCTGCTCTCGCGGCAGAATCGGCACCGCCCGCAGGCGGAGATGCAGGAGATCAGGACGCGGTCACCGGGACGGACCTCGCGGACGTCGCGCCCCGTCTCCACTACGGTGCCCACCGCTTCGTGGCCGAGCACGCGCCCGGGTTCCACCTCGGGCACATCGCCCTTGATGATGTGCAGATCCGTCCCGCAGATCGTCGCGGCGTCGACTCGGACGATCGCGTCGGCGGCGTCCTCGAGTCTCGGGTCCGGCGCGTCCCCCCACTCGATGTGGCCGGGGCCGCAGAAGAGGAGTGCCTTCATGACGTGGCCTGCTTCCTGTCTCTCGTCCACGAGGTCACAGCCAGCTTCACCCCGCGCCCCGCGGAACTGCATGGGCCGGTCGGCCCCAGAAGGGTCCCTGGCGGGCCCATCCGGCATCTTTCACCCGGTGCCATGGTGGAAGTGCCCACTCACGTCAAGGGGTGCCCATGTCCCAAGCAACTCCTCGGCCCGTCCGAACCGGCCCCCGACCCGCACTGCTCACCTTCCTGGGCGGCGTGGCAACCGTGACCGGAAGCAAGTTCCTGGTCGAGAGCGACCGCTCCCGGATACTCGTCGACTGCGGCCTCTTCCAGGGTTTCGCAGACCTGAGACGCCGCAACTGGGGGAAGCTCGCCCGTGACGCGCGCGACGTCCACGCCGTGGTCGTCACCCATGCGCACCTGGACCACTGCGGCTATCTGCCCCGACTGGTCCGACAGGGATTCCGGGGACCGATTCTGATGAGTGCCGACAGCGCCCGGCTCGCAGAGATCGTCCTGCGTGACAGCGCCCGCCTCCAGATGGAAGCCGCCCAGCACGCGAACGAGGACGGCTGGTCCAAGCACCACCCGGCAGAGCCGTTGTACGACGACACCGACGTGGAGAAGACCCTGTCGTACTTCGATCCCATTCCTGTCGGCAGCGAGACCGAGATCGAGGCCGGCACCCGCGTGACCCTGCACCGCGCAGGTCACATCCTCGGCGCCACGTGGGCGCACCTCACTTTGGAGGACGGGCACAGTCTTGCCGTCTCCGGCGACCTCGGCCGCCCGGGCCATCCCCTGCTCCTGCCTCCGGAGCCGTTCTCGGGTGCCGACGTGCTGCTGGTGGAGTCCACCTACGGCGACCGCCGCCATGACCAGGAGATCGGCCGGTCCCGCTTCGCCTCGGTCATTGGGCGCACTGTGTCCCGGGGAGGCAGCGTCGTGATTCCCGCCTTCGCGATCGACCGCACCGAAGTCGTCCTGCACGAACTGGCCGGGCTCCGAGACACCGGAGTGCTGCCGGGATCCGTGCCGATCTACGTCGACAGCCCCATGGCTCTCGCTGCCCTGGACGTGTACCGGGACGCACTGCGCAACCGGTCTTCCGAGCTGCGGCCCGAGGTCCTCGACCGAGGGCCGAACGCGCTGAGCCCGGAACCCTTCCTGGCCGCCCGGACGGTGCAGGAGTCCATCGCCATCAACAGGTCCCGGGGCCCGTGCGTCATCGTCTCCTCGGCAGGTATGGCAACGGGCGGCCGCATCCTGCACCATCTGCACCGGCTGCTGCCCGATCGCCGCAACAGCGTGGTCATCGTGGGCTTCGCCGCCGCCGGAACCCGTGCCAGAGACCTGCTGGAGGGTGCCCGCGCCCTCAAGATGTTCGGCGAATACGTTCCGGTGCGCGCCGAGGTGGCCGACGTGCCGCACTTCTCCGCGCACGCCGATGCCGGCCAGATTCTCGACTGGATGCGCAACGCTCCACCACCGCACACCACTTATCTGGTTCACGGCGAGGAGACGTCATCTCAGGTGTTGCGGGCCCGCATCGACCACGAGCTGGGCTGGACGGCCGTCGTCCCGCGCTCCGGCGAGGCGGTGCTGATCCGATGACGCACAACCACCGTCCCCGGTTCATCGTCCGCCCCACCGTCAACTCCGCTGAGGACAGAACCATGAGCACACGCCCTTACAACGTCGCCGACGTCATGACGAAGAAGGTCGTGGCAGTTGCACCAGGAGCCGGATTCAAGGAGATCGTCGAAGCCATGGCCCGGTGGAAGGTCACCGCCCTTCCCGTTCTCGAAGAAGAGCATCATGTCATCGGGGTGGTCTCGGAAGCGGACCTGCTTCCCAAGGAGGAATTTCACGAGCGGGGCCCCGGTCTCATCGAACAGATGCGCCGCCTGGGGGACACGGGAAAGGCCGGCTCCCTGTATGCCAGAGACCTGATGACAAGTCCGGCCGTCACCGTCTCCCCGGGCGCGCTTCTGCCGCAGGCCGCACGCCTCATGGCCACCCATCACGTCAAACGTCTCCCTGTCGTCGACATGGGCACGTTGGCAGGCATCGTGAGCAGGTCCGACCTGCTGAAGGTGTTCCTCAGGCCGGATGCCGAACTCGCCGACGACATTCGGCATCAGGTCGTCGAACGTCTCTTCCCCCTGCCGTCGGCACACGTGCGGGTAGACGTCACTGACGGGGTCGTGACCCTATCCGGCGAGGTACACGACAGGACTCTGATACCGGTGGCCGCCCGGCTGGCACAAGGTGTCGAGGGCATCGTGGACGTGCGGTGCGAACTCACCGCTGCCGAATCCCCCTGACGCGATCATCGATGACTGCGACGCCGCGCGCGTCGGAGTTCGTCCGTGCCCCAGACAAGAACGGGAAAGGCCGCAATAAGAACTACGACGTCCAGGGGGAGAGCGGCCGTACCGAAGAGATCCTGCAGGATTGGCACTCGCTCTCCTCCGACCGGTCCAACAGCGCGGCGCGAACAGTGAGGACACCGTCCGTATATGAGGCATCGACCTTGTCAGGACGGATCGTGCCGGGCAGACGCACCGTCCGCCGGAAGGATCCGTAACGGAACTCGGAGTGCTCCTTGTCCTCCTGCGACTCGGCATGGTCCGCGTGCACGGTGATGAGGTTGTCGTCGATCGTGACACGTATATCCGATTCCGGTTCCATGCCCGGCAGTTGAGCGCGCAGGACGTACTCGCCCTCCTGGTGCGACACCTCGATCGGGATGGAGTGAGCGGCGGACCCGGGACGCCAGCCGGGAAGTCCGGGAAACTCGCTGCCGAACCAGTCCGCGAGATCAGGGAGGAAGCTGCGCCTATGTTCAGCCTTCGCACGTGTCATCACGTGCTCCTTTCGTCGGAGATGTGGCCACCCTGGTGCGGCGCCCCCGCCCCGACAGTGGCGATACGTCCGGAGAGCGTGGAGCGTCGTGCGCGACAGGCGCCGTCACGGTTCATCGCCCGCCACCGCGAAGTCGGGGGGAATGATTTCGATGGGACACTGACCGTGATGGAGCAGCGCATGGCTGACGCGCCCCAGCGCCGGTCCCGACCGGAACACTCGATGCCTGTTGCCCATGACCAGCAGGTCGGTACGGGCCGTCGCCTCGACGAGGACACCGGGGACGCTTGTTCCCGTCTCGACGTGATGGGTGACCGTGAGGCCGGGGCAGCGCGCCCGGACGCGGTCGGCCATGGCGGACACCTCGTGCACTCTCTGCTCGGCGATCCCGCCGATGTCGTCGAGCATGGTGGTGACGCTGCCGACATGAGCCAGCACGTTGCACACACTCAACAGACGCAGTGACGCTTTACGGACCTGTGCCTCGGCGGCCGCGACCGTCAGCCAGTCGAGATCGGACGCGCCGAACACGGCCGCAGTGACCTCACGCGTCTCGGCCCAGTCCAGTTCGCCTCGTACGACGATCACCGGCACCTTCGTCCGCGCGGCCACGCCCAGACCTACGGAACCGAGCATCAAGGCACCGAACCCGCCCAGCCCTCTGCTCCCCACAACGATCGTTCCCCGAGACCCGGCAGCCGCGTACAGGCCGGCCACCGGCTCCTGCCGGCTGAGCTCCTTCGTCACCGTCAGTCCGGGGAACCGCTCACCCACGGCATCTGCCGTGCCGGCCAGCAGGTCGCGTGCCGTCTCGCGCAGCGCCTGGATGGTGTCGGCTGACGAGAGGATGGCGCGCCGGTCGGTGTCGGTGGCGTGGACGATGTGCAGCGGTTTCCCGCGACGGTCGGCTTCCGCGGCCGCCCACAGGGCAGCCGCCCGTGCTTGCGGGGATGCGTCTATGCCGACGACAACGGCCCCGAGTTCCGGGGAAGCCGGAAAGTCGCTGGTCATGGCTCCTCCTCGGGAGTGGCCCACGGCTACTCGACCACCGTCGCACCGAGCGGCGGCAAACGAGGAGGGGCCCTTTGGCCCCGATCGAGACCTGTCGGCCCTCCCGCTACCGAAAGCGCCCAGCGAGGCTGGATACCTGGTTCCGCACCCGGCACATACGTGGTTCCCCATCCGGAACCTGGTCCGAGGAGGCCCTGTCATGACTCGTCACGTCACCGTCGGAGTGGACGGCTCGCCCGAAAGTGCTGCGGCAGCGCGATGGGCTGCTCAGGAGGCCGGGCAACGGAACGTTCCACTCCTCCTTCTGCATGTGGAAGAGGCGCCGATCAGCCCTGAGACACCGCGGGACTTTGCCCAGGCGGAGGCTGACCGCACCGAGAACCTGCTGCGCGACGCCGCCGACCGGGTCCGCAGTAGCCATCCCGGCCTTGAGGTAACGACTGTTGCGAAGCACGGTCGAGCGGCCGATGAACTCACGAGCGCCGCGAACGACGCCGAGGTGATGGTGCTGGGGTCACGAGCACTCGGCAGAGTCGCTGGCTTCCTCGTCGGCTCGATCTCCCTCCCGGTGGTCGCCACCTCGCGCCAACCGGTGATCCTCGTACGAGCAGAAGGCGCCACAGGGCCTCAATCGTCGACCGAGACGGTCGGCCCTGCGGACTCGGACATTCTTCTCGGGCTCGACATCCGTCATCCGTGCGACCCGCTCATCGCCTTCGCATTCGGCGAAGCCTCCCGCACGGGCAAGGATCTCAGGGCCGTACACAGCTGGTCCCTGCCGGCCGCGTACGGACATGCGGCGATCATGGACCCGGGCATCGGCGTCGAACTGGGACAGCGTGTCACCGAAGGGCTGGCAGACATGATCCGGCCCTGGCGGTCCAGGTTCCCCGAAGTCACGGTGACGGAGAAGGCGGTCACCGGCCCGGCGGCGGCTGAACTGATCCATGCTTCCCGGGGTGCCGCCCTCCTGGTGGTCGGACGGCGCAGCCGGGGCGGCCCCGCAGGCTCTCACCTCGGCCACGTCGCGCAGGCCGCGATCCATCACAGCGACACGCCGGTCGCCGTCGTCCCGCACGAGTGAGCACATCGGACAGGGCCGGAGCCGAGCTTCGGTGTACCCCGAAATCAGCCGCCGTCGCCCGGTGCACCAGGCACGACGATCCTGCGCCCTGTGATGCGTCGCGGCGAGAGCACCATGACGTGCCGGCGCCCTCCCCCCGCCCACGGGGCCGAGTACGCAGCCTCTCTGAGTCGGCGGGACGCTTCCTCCTCCGCCACAGCACGGACGGGCCCGACGAGCAGCACGCTCCACCCTCTGCTGAAGGCGTCGTCGATGTGATCGGCCTCGAACGCGATCTCTGTGCCGTCGGCGGCGGCGAGCGGGGAGTGCTCGGCAGTGCTGAACATGACCTCACCGTCCAGAACCTGGTAGTTCAGGGGCAGCACGACCGGCCCGTCCCCTTCGGCGAGTGCAACCCTCCCCACACCGTGATCGCCGAGCAGGGTCCAGGACTCCGATTCGTCGAGTTCCACCATTTGGGCCTGCCGGGCCGCTCTTGCAAGCCCCGCAGGCAATTCCTCGGTCGCGCCCGTCAGCTCCTCGACGGATGTTTCGAGGGCGTTCGCCAGCCGAAGCAGAAAGCCGATACCCGGGGCCGCCGACGAGTGCTCCTCCACGTATTCGATGTAGCCGGGGGCGGCAGCTGCGCGCAGCGCCACATCCTGTCTGGACAGGCCGAGCTGCTTGCGACGCGTGGCGACACGTCGGCCGATGTCACCTCTCGCCGAATGCGGTGGTGAGGGCATCCTCGGGCTCCCTGTCTGTCGAGGCACATCGTAGAAGCCAAAGCTAGCGAGAGTCGGGGCCTGGCGCAGGGTAGAAACGCGATGGTGTTCTGCGGCGAAGGGAGCGTCTTTGTCTTTGCGGATGAGCCGGCATCGGTCGCTCCTTCGAGCGAATGCAGCCCGAACAGCCCACCCCTTTCCGCTACCGCTGACAGCATCCGCACCGTCAATGAAAGCCCAGGATCAAAGGTGGTGCCCTTGAAACGGCCGGTCAATGAGGGCCAGCTCTCGGTGCTGCAGTGGGTGGGAGCGGGATGTACTGAGGACGTGTGGGAGACAAGCTCCTACAAGACCACCTGCCAGGCACTGCAGAACCGGGGCCTGGTCACGGTCTCCCGGAAAGGCGGGCAGTGGAGCGTCGTCCTGACGAGTGCAGGCCAGCACTACCTCGCCCACGGCACGTACCCTCCCCCGGGATCGCGCCCGCGCATGACTCAGGCCACCGCTCCACAACGGCCGTCACCCCGGACACAGGACGCTCCGGCCATCGCGCGAAAGCCAAGCCCTCCCCAACAGAATCGCGTGACGTTCACGGAACAGCTGCTGCAGGAGCTCGCGGACGCCGGTGGCCGGATCGTCAGGACCACCACCGGCCGGGACTCTGTGAACTGGCCGTCCCGGATCGCGGCCGCTCGCAGATCGACAAGGCTCCCGAAGACAAAGGAGCTGCACGGAGGCTGGTGCCGTGACGGATACGAGATCAAGCTCGTCGACACCCCGGCCTGGCGCCTAGCCGTCCTCGCCCCTGTCCCTGTCCCCTCCCGACTCACTCGGCCGCACAGCGTGGTCCGGGCCATACAAAACGAACCCCGATCGCTGGGCCTGACCAAGCCCGTCCAAGCACGTGCCCTACGGCTCATCCAGGCACTGATCACCGCCACCGAGTCCGAACGACACGCCTGCTCGGTGGGACGGCCCGGCTCTGCACCCCCGTGTCACCACCGCCGCAATGCGTCTCCCCACTTCACCATCACCGCGCAAGGGCTCACGGTGGGGTTCGTCGTCCAGCAAGAACAGGACCGGACCGAGCATGTCTCGACCGAGAAGGAACTCGCCGAAGCCCGGAAGCACTCCTGGATCAGAATCCCCCGCTTCGACTACACCCCGTCCGAACGCCTCCGCTTGGTCCTGAGCGGCGGCCAGCCGCACCGGGCGAGCGAATGGGCCGACACCCCCGGCCGCCCCCTCGAAGAGCAGCTTGCCGAGATCGCCCAAGACTTTCGGAGCTGTGCCGGGCCCGGAACATCTGGCTGGTCATCGATGCCGCACAGCATCTGGGAGCTCTGCCGCTGAATGTCAGGGAGACCCCCGTCGACGTGCTCGCCCGTGGCGGTCACAAGTGGCTCAACTCACCGTTCGGCACGGGGATTCTCTATCTCTCGCCCAAGGCCCGCGCCAGGATGCGGCGGCCCATCGCCGGGTTCTTCGCAGCCCGGCCGCCTGCTCGCACCTGGGGAGAATCCTTTCTTCATCCTGAACTGGCACCGATTCAGGAATGCGAGTTCACGGGTGAGGCCCGCGCGTGGGAGATCGGAGGCACGGCGAACTACGCCGGCGCCATGGGGCTGTCCGCCAGCCTCTCGCTCGTCCTGGAACTCGGGCAGCACCGAATCGCCGAATGCATCGGCCATCTCACCGATCAGCTCATCGAGGGCCTTGACCGCCGGGGCATACATGTCGTCTCCCCTCGGGACCGGCCCCAGCGATCGGGCATCGTGACGTTCAGCGTGGGACAAGGGCCGCCGGACGTCGCCGTGACGCGTTATCTCCTCACCCAGGACATTGCCGTGGGAGTCCGCTACATCTCCGGGGTGGGCGGGGTGCGTGTCTCCTGCCACAGCTTCAACACCGAGGAGGACATCGAGCGGTTGCTCGGACGGCTCGACGACTGGGCTCAGCGGCGTACGCGTGAGAAGCCGAGCGCGGGTCGGCCGCCCCGCGTCGCGCGCAGAGCGACTGCGCAGATCGCCCGGCAGCGCTCTCTCATCGACGCCCTGGACGACGATCTCATCGGACTGCTCGCCGCGCGAAGTCATGTCTCACGCGGCATCCGGCTGTCGAGCGTGGAAGGGTCCATTCCCGGCACCAGTCTCGCCCGTGAGAGGGAGGTCGTGGAGCGCTTCCACAGCCGGCTCGGGCCATCGGGAACCCGCATTGCGCTGGAGCTCCTGCGGCTGTGCCGAGGACGCACCTGACCACCCTCCGCACCACGTTCTCCAGCATGTCCGGCGGCACCCACGTGAGGAGGACCGCACCATGGAAACCACCCCCGCGGTCACGCACACCCCGCACAACCGCCTCTCCGTCGGCGAGGAGGTATGAGCCACGAACTGTTCAACGCCTCCGCATACCTGGTGGACCGTCAGACCGAGCGGGGTCACGGCGAACGGCCTGCTGTCGTCGGCCCGTACGGTCCGGTCAGTTACACCGAACTCGTCCGCCGTGTGACTGATTCGGCCGCCGGATGGCGCGCCGCGGATCTACGGCCGGAGGAACGCGTCGTACTCCTGGCCGCCGACGGACCTGATCTGCTCACCGCCCTGCTGTCGGTCATGCGTGTCGGAGCCATCGCTGTGCCGGTGTCCACCATGAGCACTGCCGCCGAAGTCGCGGTAACGCTCCGCGATTCCAGGGCCCACTACCTTCTCGTAGGCCCACAATTCGCCCGGACCGCACAGCAGGCCCTGGCCCATGTTCCGCCGTCGTCCGACCTCACCGCCGTCGTCGTGCTGAACGACGCTCCGGTCCAGCCTCCCGGAGGCGTGGCCCGGCTGCGCTGGGAGCACCTTCTGGCCGCCGGAGCCTCGAGCTCGCCCGCCGACGGTTCCCCCGACCGCACCACCGAGGACTCGCCCGCCCTGTGGCTCCACACATCGGGCACCACCGGTACTCCCAAAGCCGCGATGCACCGGCACGGGAGTCTTCGTCATACTGCGGAGGCGTACGGGCAGCAGGTCCTCGGCATCAGGCCGGAGGACCGCTGCTTCTCGGTGGCCAAGCTCTTCTTCGCCTACGGCCTCGGCAACTCCTGCGTCCTCCCGCTGGCGGCCGGTGCGGCAGTCATCCTCACCCCCGACAGGGCCAAGCCGACGAGCATCGCCCGGCGACTGCGGGACGACGACCCGAGCGTGTTCTTCGGCGTCCCCACGGCCTACGCCGCCCTGCTGCGCGCCAAGGACGTGCCCGACGACCTGTTCGCGTCCGTTCGGATCGCGGTCTCGGCAGGTGAACCGCTGCCCTCCGCACTGCACGAACGGTTCCAGGAGCGTTTCGGCGTGGAGTTGATCGACGGTCTGGGATCCACCGAAGCACTGCACATCTATCTGTCCAACCGGCCCGGCGCCGTACGGCGGGGAACGGTGGGCACCCCCGTCCCCGGCTGTCGGCTGCGCGTCCTCGCCGAGGACGGAAAACCGACGAGCACCGGCCAGGCAGGCGTGCTGCAGGTGAACACACCCTCGGCCGCCACCGGCTACTGGTCGTGCTCCGAGATCAGCCGGACGGTCTTCCAGGGCGAATGGATGGCCACCGGAGACCTCTTCACCCGGGACGAGGACGGCTATTACACCTGTCTCGGCCGAGCCGACTACATGATCAAGAGCAGCGGGATCTGGGTATCTCCCACCGAGGTCGAGGACCGCCTGCTCCAGCATCCCTCGGTCCTCCGGGCGGCGGTCGTGGCAGTTCCGGACGGGGACGGTCTGGACCGGCCGGTGGCCTGTGTGGTGGCAGCCCCGGACCACACCATCCGTGCGGACGAGCTCATCGGCTTCTGCCACACCGGCCTCGCCTCCTACAAGTGCCCCCGCCGCGTCATCGTCTTCGACTCACTTCCGGCCACCGGCACCGGCAAGATCCAACGGGGGCACGGGCCGGCATCCCACGCACGTGGATCCGTCCGCGGTCCGGCCTGCTCGTGTGGTCCGGCAGCTGCTGGAAGAGTCGGGCACATCGAGTGACGAAATCGGATTCGTCGTCGGTCACGGAAATGGTGTGGCCGCCAGCGACGCGTCCGAGACCCGCCTCACGCGTTCGGTGTTCGGGCACCGCTCCGGCAGGGTGCCGCTGATCTCCACCAAGCCGGTGTACGGCCACACGCCGGGAGCGGCCGGTGCGGTCAACGCGGCCGCAGCCGTTCTGATGCTGCATCACGGGCGGTTGATCCGCTCGTTGAACGCCGTGGACGGATCAACGGAGCATTCCGACATCTCCTTCGGCAGCAGCGATCCGCTCTCTTCCGCCCAACGCAACGGGGTGTGCCTGTCATTCGGCCTGGGCGGGCACAACTCCGCTCTGATGTTCGCCGGTTGCACCCAGGCGCACCCATGATCCGAGGCACTCATGCGGAACCGAGGGACTCACATGAACCGAGGGACTGACATGGCTCGAATAATCGGACCCCATGGAGTGAACGCCCGTCAGGGCAAGGATCATTCACTGGAGATCGCCTCCACCGGGCATGCGTACCCCCAGGTGCGTGTCGGCAACGGCGACTTCTTCGAACGCTGCCGTTTCCCGCTGCCCGCCGACCGCGCCGCCCTGGTGCACAGCACGCGCATGGAGAGCCGCTACTGGTGCGGTCCCGGTGAGAACACCTGGACGCTCGCCAGGACCGCTGTGGAGCGTGCGCTCGGGGCGGCACCGGAGCTGCGGGAGGAGATCGATGTCGTTCTCGCCGTGTCGTCGACCACCGCGCCGTACTGGAATCCTCCCGAGGCCGGGCGTCCGGGGAACGGGGATCTCTCCTCCCTCGTCATCCGCGACGCCCTGCGTCGTACGGACTGCGTCGGAGTGGACCTCAAGTCCGCCGCATGCGCGGGTTTTGTCAGGGCCCTCCAGGTGATGGACGGACTGCTGCACGACCCCAATCACCGGGCCGGACTCATCGTGTGTGTCGAGCAGACCAGCCGACTGGCCGTGGCGGAGAGCAACCGCTCGGCATTCTGCTTCATCCTCGGCGATGCCGCGGGCGCCATGGTGCTGCGCCGCGGAGAGCGCGGACCGAGAGGCGGGCCGGTGAACGGCCTGCTGGACCACACCGGGCACACAGACCCTACGGGACTCGACCTCATCGCCTTCGGTGACAACGGCACGTCGCTCATCATGCGAGGAGCCGCGGCCGGCCGGGCCACCCTCGGAGCCATGGCTTCCAGCGCCCGGAAACTGCTTCACCGCAATGGCCTCGCCCCGGACGACGTCGACTGGCTGCTGCCCATCCAGGGGCATTACGACGGCGTCCGGAGGCTGGCCGAGGAGTTGCGGTGGCCCACCGAAAAGGTGCTGTGGCGGGGTGGAACCACCGGCTTCTCCGGGAGCGCGAGCATCCCCGCCTGCCTCGCGGACGAGATCGAACGCAAGGTCGTCAGCAGAGGCGATCTGGTCCTGTCCCCCGCCGCTGGAGCCGGCATCAACGGTGGCGCCGCCCTGTACCGCTACTGAGCCACGGCTGCCCGTCCACCCGTGCAGCCCAGCACCGGAAGGAGTCTCCGTGAAAGTCATGCCACTGGCGGAGGCGGTCGCCGCCTTCACCTCGCCCGGGGACCATCTGCACTTCGCGTCCACCCCCAGCCGCTCCAATGCCGCGGTCCGCCAGGTAGCACGCCATTACCAGGGCTCACGGCCCGCCCTGGTGCTGAGCACCACAGGATTCCATTCCACCGCGCATCTGCTCGCCCTGCTGGGGCTCGGCCGCCGCTATCTGTCGTGCTTCTTCGGGGACAACTATCCCCAGCCACGGCCGAACGAGCAGTACTCCCGGCTGGCCGCGGAGGGCGCCGAGCTTCAGCACTGGTCACTGCGGGGGTTCGT
The DNA here is from genome assembly GCF_055568375.1 of Streptomyces sp. NPDC026062. Lineage (NCBI taxonomy): Bacteria > Bacillati > Actinomycetota > Actinomycetes > Kitasatosporales > Streptomycetaceae > Streptomyces > Streptomyces sp. NPDC026062. The sequence continues at coordinate 295,746 of NZ_JBVHOQ010000002.1, read as the reverse complement.
CGAGGCCCTTCGGGCGGGCGCCATGGGCCTCCCCTATGCCGTCGTCCCCGCACCGCCGGACACGACCCTCATTGCGGAACTCGCTGCCGCGGGCCGCCTGCAATCCGTCCCCGACCCGGCCGTCCCCACCGATCCGCGGCGGTGCGTCGGGCTGCTCACCACCCTGCGCCCGGACCTCACCTTTCTGCATGCCCCGCTCGGTGACCCGACCGGCCGCGTCGCCCTCTTCGCACCGTACGGCGAGGGGCACTGGGGAGCCGCGGCAGCGGTCCGGGGCGCCGTGGTCACGGTCGAGCGTGTGGTGGAGCCCGCCGAGCTCGCTGCGATGCCCCATGCGTTCCTGCTGCCACCGCACCGGGTCCTGGTCGTCTGTCCGGAGCCCTACGGAGCACATCCCCAACCTCTGTACGTACCTACGGGTATGCCTGCCACGCGGTACCGGGACGATGTCGAGCACTATCTGCTGTGGCGCGAAGCGGCACAGCACCCCGCCCGTATGCGGCCGTTCCTCGACCGCATCCTCGCTGCCGACGGTCCGAACGGATACCGGGCGGCCGTCGGGTCCGAGCGCCTGGCAGCACTCCGTTCCCCTACCACCGTCGCGCCCGGGCGCGCTCCCCGCCGGCCTGCGACGGCGAGTGCGGCCCCTCCCTCACCCACGGAACTGATGATCATCCGTGCGGCCAGGGTCATCGCCGACCGGGTCGAACGTCGGCAGTACCGCGTCATTCTGGCCGGAATCGGCCACTCCTACGATGCTGCCCGGCTGGCCCGCACGCTGCTGAGCAACCGCGATTCCGAGGTGCCGGTCATGGTCGAAACGGGGATGTACGACATCGACTGCGGCCCGGCAAGCAGCTCTTTCCCGCTCAGCCTCGAAGCCGTCGCCGGATCCCGCCGCCTGACGGGCATCGAGGACGTACTCTCCACTCTCACCTGTGGTGCGGACAACCGCTGTCTGGGAGTCATCGGCGCCGGCCAGATCGCACCCTGCGGTGACATCAACAGCACGCGGACAGCCGACGGACGCCTCCTGGTGGGATCCGGTGGCGCCCACGACATCGGCTCGGCGGCCGACGAAGTCATCGTGCTCACCCGCTGCACACCGCAGCGGATGGTGCCGCGCGTGGACTACGTGACCACGCCCGGATTCCATGTGACCCATGTCGTGACGGACACCGCCACCTTCGTCCGTAACCCCCTCGCCTCCCCAGCACCCGGCGACCCAGTACCCGGCGACCGACGGCACGGCGCCCGACGGCACGGCAGGCCCCACCGGCTGGACCGTGCACGACGTCGATCCGGCCGCCCCGCTCTCATACCGGCGCTGCGGCTGGCGACCACTCCCCCGCCGCTCGTCGGACACTCCCGGACCGGCACCCACGGTGCTGGAACTGCAACTCCTTCGAGCCTTCCGGAAGGAGAGCGCCGGCACTCCCACCGCATCGGCACCACTTCTCGGCACAGCTCCTCACCCCACCGACCGGAGGTCGACGAGGCCATGACCCAGGTTTCCATCACCGGCTTCAGCAGCCATCTGCCCGGCCCACCGCTCACCGCTCACCGCTCACCGCTCACCGACGACATGCTTCCCCCGCTGGACACTCCCCTGACCGAGGCTCAGTCCCAGCGCATCGGAGTGACTCAGCGGCACTGGGCCGCCGAGGGCGGCAGTGTGCCGGACATGGCCGCGCGAGCGGCCGAAACGGCGCTGCGCCGGGCCGGTACACCGGCGTCGGACATCGACCTGATCAATCTCGCCAACTGGACCCACCGCCGCTACATCCCGGAACTGGCACCTCAGTTGGCAACGCGGTTGGGGGTGCGCAGGGCCGTCGCCTTCGACCTCTGCTGTGCCTGCGCCGGTTTCCTCTACGGCCTGACGGTGGCCGATACGGCCCCTACGCACTGAGCAAGTCCGCGCTGGAGAACCTCACCGAATCGCTGCGCATCGAGCTGAGCTCCACCCGTACGAAGGTCTCCCTCGTGGACCTCGGACTGGTCGACACCCCCATCCACCACAAAGTGCCCGGGTTCGAGAGCACCCGGACACGACTGGCCGAGCACGTGCCGCACTGGCTGCACCCCGACGACGTGGCCGACACCATCCACTGGCTGGTCACCCGGCCGGAGCATGTCGTCGTTGGCGAAACCCTCCTCCTGCCCCTCCAGCAGCCCCGCTGAGCCCCCAGCCTTCCACCGAAAGGCCCGCCACGATGCCGGACGACCCCCTTGCCGCGTCCGAGGCCTACCTCGACGCGCTCTTCGGCCCCGATGCGGGCTTGCGGCACAGCCGGTTCCTGGAACAGGTCGAGCACCCCGGCCTGCGCGAGAGTCTGCATCGTTGTCACCGGACAGAGGCCGACACAAGGATGCTCAGCATCGAGGAGAACTACCTGATCGGCATGTGTGTGCTGTACGCGCCGCACTGCTTCGGCCCTGCCGGCATGTTCGCCCGCACACTGCTCCACCTGGGAGTTGAACGCGAGAAACTGCTCGAAGCCGTTGCCCGGCTGGCCATGTGGACCGGCCCCGTGCCCGCAGCAGTGGCCGCAGGCCATCTCCAGCGTGCGGCGGACGACTACCAGAGGCACGGCATCGCCTCGCTCGACGCCTGGTTCCCGCCCCTGGACCAGGCCGAGGAGACACGGGAGGCAACCAGGAACGACGACTCGCCGGAGAGCCGCGATGACTGAACTGCCCGAGCTGCTCAGGGGACGACGAGGTCTCGTCGTCCCCTTACGTCGACCGGCGACAGCTTTGTCCTGTCCAACCGCACGTCCTCGGAATCACCGAAGCAGCCCCGACCGCGACCATGCGTTGTCTCGCTCACGAGCTCGGCCTTCGAGGTCGTGCCCCGTTCGGCCATCCGCACTCCGTGGGCGGCCGGCGGACCGCGCACATGTTCAACGCGTTCACGCATGGCCGCACTCCAGCCGGTTCCCTGTGGGCGTCCATGCGGCTTGGCTGGCTTGAAGAGGGCAGCGAAGGAGGGCACCTGATGGCACCCACGAGCCGGTTCGACGCGTACGGGGACATGTATGAGGAGATGTTCCGCCTGCCGTGGCGCGCCCATCTGGAGAAACCGAGTGTGCTCAGGGAGCTGGGTCCTCTCAGAGGTGAGCGGGTGGCCGACATCGGCTGTGGTACGGGGCTCTACAGCCGGGAGATGAAACACCGGGGCGCAGCCCGTGTGGTCGGATACGACATCTCCGACGGCATGATCGCTGTCGCCCGGCGGCGGGAAGCCGCTGAACGCCTCGGCATCGACTACACCACCACGTCGCCCGACGTCGAGCCCGGCGCCTTCGGCCGCGCGCTGGGCGTGTATGTCCTGCCGTACGCCGAGGACTACCCGGCGTTGCTCGGCCTGTGTTCCCTCGCCGCTTCCGCACTGCGGCCCAGGGGGCGGTTCGTGACGCTTCCCCTCAACCCCGACTACCACGGGGAGCGCCCGTACTACGAATGCTACGGGCTGCGGCTCTCCGACGCCGAGCCGCGGGCGGACGGGTCACGCGTGACGCTGGAGCTGTGCTTCGGCCGCTACGACGAACAGATCACCGCCCGCTACTGGACTCGCGCAACCCTGGAAAGAGCACTGCGTGAGTCGGGCTTCGACGCGATCACCTGGCCCGCCCCGCACGTGTCCGACGAGGGGCTGGCCCGGTACGGGGAGGAGTTCTGGCGCCCCTGTCTGGACTGCCCGCATGCCTCGGTCATCACGTGCGAGAAGGGCTGACGTGAAGCCCCTGGACGGTCCGGGGGCCCTGCGAGCGGGCCGCATCACCCTCACGGTATTGCGGCTTCGGCTACCGGACGGCTGACCGGCCACCGAGTACTTCGTCCTCTACTGCCGGCCGCCCGGGCCGCCTGTGGCCGCGCCTACCAGTTGACGGCGAGCCGCTGGGGGCTGCGGGAGGTCGTGCCGACCCGCCAGGAGACCGTGTCCATGGGTGCCGCCAGGCGCAGACCGGGGAAGCGGGCGGCCAGCCGGTGCAGGGCCAGCTGGAGTTCCGTACGGGCGAGCCAGGCGCCGAGGCAGTAGTGGGGGCCCGCGCCGAAGGAGAGCGTGGGGGCCTCCAGCGGGGCGAACAGGTCGTGGAAGGTGGCGGGCGGGAAGACCGCCGGGTCGCGGTTGGCCATGCCGCAGTCGGCGAGCACGATCGCGCCGGCCGGGATCGTCACCCCGCCGACCTCGACGTCCGTGGCGGCGTGCCGGGTGCTGCCCCGGTCGTCGCCCAGCGGGACGAGGTGAATGAGCCGGTCCGCGACGCGTCCGGCCGTCTCCTCATCGGCTCCGAGGCGGGGCCACGTCTCTCGACGTTCGCCCAGGAGGTAGAGGAGTGCGTTGCCCAGCATCGTCAGGGTGCTGTCGTGGCCGCCGACGACCAGCCCGCACACGAGGCTGACCAAGTGGGCCTCGGGGATGCCCCCTTCCTGGTCTGCGGCCGCGACCAGCCCGCTGACCAGGTCGTCGCCGGGAACCCGCCGCCGCTCGGCGAGGAGGTCCGCCCCGAACGCGCTGAACTCCTTCAGTGCGCAGACCACCTGCTCACGGTCGTGGGTGCCGTCGGAGAAGGCGTGCTCGCTCCAGTAGCGCATCCTGTCCCGGACCGGTGCGTCGAGCCCCATCAGCCGGCTGATCACCGCAACCGGCAGCGGGAGGGCGAACTGCGCGATCACGTCGGCCGGTTGCGGCAGGGCCTCCAGCGGATCGAGGAGATCCTCCACGATCGCCGCGATCCACGGCCGCCAGCGGGCGACGGCCCGCGGGGTGAACGCGCGGCGCAGTGTGCGGCGCAGCCGCAGGTGGTCGGGGCCGTCCTGGTTGAACATCAGGTCGGGGCTGTTCACGAGGTCGGGTACGTCGGAGAGGGCCGGTGCGTCGGGGGCGTACAGCAGGGCCCGGCCGAACCTCGGATCGGAGAGCACCTGCCGGACGTCGGCGTAGCGGCTGACCAGCCAGGCGGGGGCACCGCCTGGCAGTTCGGCCGGACGGGGCGGCCCCGGTTCGTCGAAGTGCAGGCGGTGCAGCGGCACCTGCGCGGGGGGCGCGGGCTCGGTGGCGGTCAACGTACCTCCTGGAGCAGGCCGTCGGGGGTGCGGACGGGGCGTGGGCGGGGTCATAGTGCGACGAGGACCTTGCCCCGGTTGGCCGCCTGTCCGGCGTAGAGGCTGGCGTAGGCGGCGGGGATGTTGTCGAAGCCGTGGTACATGGTGTGGTCGTAGACGACCTCGCCGCGACGGACCCGGCCGCCCAGCTCGGTGTGCAGGTCCCGCCAGTTCTCTTCGGTGAACCATTCCATGGAGAAGATTCCGCGGACAGTGGCGCGCGGGAACATCAGGTACGGCAGGAGCCTGGGGCCGGCATACTCATTGCCCACCTGGGTCGCCCACTGCCAGCAGACCGCCACCTGGGCCCCGACGTTGAGCAGGGGGAACACCGAGTCGGTGACCGTGCCGCCGAGGTTGTCGAAGTACCGGTCGACGCCGTCGGGGGCGGCCTGTGCCAGGGCGGCGCCGACCGTGTCCGCACTGTCCCCGTGCCGGTAGACGATCACCGTTTCGAAGCCGAGCCCGGTAAGGAACTCTGCCTTCTCCGGTGAGGAGGTGGTGCCGATCACCCGGGCCCCTTCGAGCGCGGCGAGCTGGCCGACGAGGGAGCCGACCGAGCCGGAGGCCCCGCTGACGACGAGGGTGTCGCCGGGGCTGATCGTCATGTACTTGGTGAGGGTGCCCCAGGCGGTCATGCCGGGGCCGCCCATCACGCCGAGGGCCGTCGGCAGCGGCAGGACGTCGTCGTACCATCCGGGGTCGAGCCTGCGGAAGTCCGGGAAGACCATGGGGAAGGTGCCGGTCTGCCAGAGTTCGGCCGCGCCGGTGGAGATGACATGGGTGCGCCAGCCGCCGAAGCCCTGGACGAGGTCGCCCACGCGGTGGGCGGCGTCCGGTCCCGCCTCCACCACCTCCATGATGGAGTCGGCGCCCATGTGCCCGCCGACCGGTGTGTCGAGGGCGATGCCCTGGAGGTAGGGGTCGACGGAGACGTACCGGGTGCGCAGGAGCATCTCGTCGGGTGCGAGGGCGACGTCGACGTTCTCGACGACCTTCTCGTAGACACGGCCCACGTCGGGGACGCCTTCGACGTGTTCGCGGACCACCCATTTCTCGATCTTCATGGCTTCCTCTCCGTCGGTGCGGCGGATCGAACGGGTACGGGAATGACGCGATGCGTCGGCGGGGGTGCGGTGAGGTCGAGGGACGCGGTGAAGGGTTTACCGTCGTCGCGGCAGATGAACTGCATGACGTGACGGCCGGCGGCGGCGGCCCGGATGAGACCGCCGGTGGTGGCCCAGACTCCGGACTGGTAGAAGTCGCGCAGCCCGGGCAGCCCCGGGCCGTGCTTCTTGATCAGCTCTTCGAGGGTCTCGCCGCTCTCGACGAAGGGCTGCCAGCCCAGGACGGTTCCGTCGTAGTTGCCGGTGTAGCGGACCTGGGTCAGGGGGCTGGAGACGTCGCGGACGACGATCGCCTCCCGCAGTCCGGGGTAGCGCTGGTCGAGGAAGCCGATGAGCCCCTCGCGGGCCCGGCGTTTCGCCGCGTAGTAGCCGCGCCCGTGCCGTACGGGAAGGGTGTGCAGCGTCTGGCCGCCGCGCACGCGGGTGACTTGTTCGGGCCCCTCGTCCAGGGCCCGCCAGGGGGCGATGTCACAGAAATAGGTGGCGTAGACGACGGTGGTGCCGTCCGGTGACAGCTCGGGGTAGTGGCGGCTGCGGAACTGGACATTGATGCTCGGGTGGCGGATGCCGGTCAGCTCGGCCGCCATGGCCTCGTCGATGAGGTGAGTCGTACACGGGTCGCCCTCGGGAAAGGGGCGGGAGAGGCCGAGGAAGAGCGTGAAGTAGCCGGGGAAGACCATGCCGGGTTCATGGATGGTCTCGGTGTAGAGCCTGCGGTAGTCCTCGCCGAGATACTCGCCCCCCAGGAGCTTCATGACCGTGGTGTAGCCGTCACAGGCCGACACGACGATGTCGGCGCGCAGTTCGGCGCCGTCACTGAGCCGGACGCCGACCGCCCGGTCGTCCTCGACGATCACCGACTCGACCTTCGTGTTGTACGAGACATCGCCGCCGAGTCTCCGGTAGCGGGCCTCGATCGACTCGGCGAGCCCGAGGGAGCCGCCTTCGGGGACGCCCGCGGAGAGGTTGGCGTGCGAGGCGAGCTGGAAGTGGAACGGAAGGACGGGGAAGGCCGGATGCTTCTCGTACAGGATGAAGTTGAACGCCTCCCGCAGCAGCGGGTCCTTGAACTTCGCCGAGAAGTCGGTCATCAGGACGGTGATGGTGGTGCGGACGGCGTTGAAGTAGGGCAGGAACGAGGCGAGCATCCGCCAGCGCTCCCGGTGTCCCATCAGCCCGACGGGCTTGAGGAACGGGTAGACCGCGAGTGCCTTGCGGAAGCTGCGCAGTTGCGCGCAGAACTTCCGCACCAGCCGGGCGTCGGCGGGCGAGAGGGCGACGAGGTGGGCTTCGAGCCGGTCCGGGTCGGAGTAGAAGTGGACGGCCCGGCCGTCGGTGCCGCGCACGATGTTGAAGACGTCGAAGTGCCGGATCTCCTTGCCCTGGAGGGCGCCGAGCTCCAGCCAGATCTGGTGCATCTCGTTGCCGGGGCCGCTGCCGAGGAGCCAGCTGACGCACGCGTCCAGGGTGAAGCCGCCGCGCTCCCAGGCCGTGCAGCAGCCGCCGGGCATCTCGTGCATCTCCAGGACGCGGGTCCGGTAACCGTTCATCTGGGCGTAGCAGCCGGTGGAGAGGCCGCCGAGTCCGGCGCCGATGATGATCATGGTCTCCCGGGGGCGGGTGCCCGGCCGGGTCCGGTTCGTGTCGCGCCTCATGAGTCCTCCCTCTCCCGTGCCGACCACCGGTCCAGCTGGGGCAGGTGTCCCAGCTGCCGGGGGTGCCACGGCTCGGTTCCCTCGCTCTCCCAGGCCCGGAATTCCAGGCCGAGTTCGCGGCAGAGGTACTGGACGGCGAAGCGTCCGGTGGAGGCCGCGCGGATCAGGCCGCCCATGCCGATCCACTGGCCGGCCATGGAGAAGCCGCTGAGGCCCGGCAGTCGCATGCGGTCCTTGCCGACGAGCCGTGCCGCGATGTCGTCGGCCTCCGAGAACGCCTTCCAGGCGAGGATGGAGCCGCCCCGGTTTCCGGTGTAGCGGTGGGTCGTGGCAGGGGTGGCGACCTCCGTGACGACGATGCGGTCGGCGATGCCGGGGGTGCGGCGTTCCAGGAAGTCCCGCACGAAGTCGGCGACTTCGCGTTTGCGCAGGCGGTACTCCTTGCGGTTGCGGGTACGCAGGTCCTTCCAGTGTGCGTAGTCGCTGAAGTAGGTGCAGTGCAGGACGGAGTGGCCCGGCGGGGCGAAGCCCCCGGAGTACCGGGAGCGTGCCTGCACGACGAGGCTGTCCTGGAGCGCTCCGGGCAGGCGGCTCGCGTCGTCCGGGCCGAGAAGGTGGGTGGTGCTGTGCGCCTCGTCCGGCGCCAGGTCGCCGCGCAGGCCCACGAAGGCGGAGACGACGGCGGGGAAGAGGGCGCCGGGGCGGTGCACGAGGTCGCTGTACAGCTTGTCGATGCGGGGGCCGGTGTACCGGCCGCCGAGGAGGCCGTAGACCGTGGTGTGACCGTCGCAGGCGGAGACCACGTGTTCGGCGAAGTACCTCTTCCCGTTGCGGAGTTCGACGCCGATCGCCCGGTCGTTCTCGACAAGGATCCGTTCCGTGCGGGCCCGGTAGGTGACCGTGCCGCCCAGGTTGCGGTAGCGCTCCTCGACGGAGCGGGCGAGGCCGAGCGAACCGCCTTGCGGGAAGCCCGCGTTGCCGTGGTGGGCGGCCGCCATGTTGAAGAGGTACGGCAGCAGCGGGAAGCCCTCCGGGTCCTGGAAGAAGATGTTACGGAACGCCTTGCGCAGCAGCGGGTCCTGGAACCGGTCGGCGAAGACGTGCATCGGGGTGGCCGCGGTCCGCCAGAACAGCCGGAAGGCGGGGAGCACCGTACGCAGGGTCTCGGCCCTCTCCCGTACGGTCCGCAGGGCGGGCGCGGTCAGGAACGGGTAGAGCTCGATGTCGATGAAGCGCCGCAGGTCCCGCGTGAAGGCCCGGATGTGGGGGGCGTCGGCGGGCGAGAGCTCCAGGAGGTGGGCCTCCAGCCGGTCGGGGTCGTTGTAGAAGGTGACCGACCGCCCGTGTTCGTCCTCGACCTTGTTGAACAGCTCGAAGTTGGTCACCGACTTGCCGTCCAGCGCTCCGAGTTCGCTCCACACCTGGTGGGCGTCGTTACCCGGGGCGGTGCCGATGAGCCACTCGATGCAGTAGTCGAAGAGGTACCCGTCGCGCGACCATGCGGTGCAGCAGCCGCCCGGCAGCACATGCTTCTCGAAGACACGGGTCCTGGCTCCGCTCATCTGGGCGTAGCAGCCGGTGGCGAGGCCGGCCACCCCCGCGCCGATGACGATGACGCGGGGCGGGGTGCCCGGAGTGCGTTCCCTGCTGGTCCAGTCGCTGCCGTCGTCATCCGCCATGGGCCGGCTCTCCTGTCAGGACGGAGCGCACCAGTTCGGCGTTGCGGGCCAGGTGCTTGGCGTCGAGCATGTCCGCGTGGGCGCCGGAGCCGCGCAATGCGGCGGTGGCGGTGGTGGAGCTGCCGTGCCAGGTGCCGTGTTCCCCGGCTGCGTAGAGGGCGGCTTTGTCCTCGTCCGTGATCACGCTGACGGTCGCGGCGACCGTGCCGGTGTTGGGGGTGCGGCCGCAGAAGGCGAGGTATTCGGCGGCGTGGGCGAGGGTCTCGCGGGCGACGGCATCGGAGCCGGTGTGCTTGCGCAGGTGCTCGGCGAGTTCGCTCTCGAAGGCGGCGATGCCGGAGGCGTCCGGTTCATGGGCGGTGAGGATGCGGCGGGAGTCGAGGATGACGACGTGGCCGACGCGGCGGCCCCTGCGTTCCAGCTCCTTGGCGGTCTCGAAGGCCAGGTTGCCGCCCAGGGAGTAGCCCAGGAGCAGGCAGGGGCCCTCGGGCTGCGCGGTCTCGATCAGGTCGGCGTACCGGGCGGTCTTGTCCTGGCCGGGGAGGTAGTTGAAGCCGATGACGGTGTGGTCGGGAAGGTGAGCGGCCAGCCCCCGGTAGACGAGCCCGTGGCCGCCGGCGGGCGGGAAGCAGAACAGGGCGGGGCGCTGTCCGGCGTTGAAGGTGAGGAAAGGCAGTTCGTCGGCGCTGGTGCCGTGGAGCACGTCCTCGACGGTGGCGGCCATGCCGTGGAGGGTGGTGACCTGGTAGAGCCTGCTGACGGGGACGCCGACGCCGAACTCGGTCCGCAGGTGGTGGATGAGCTCGATGAGTTTGATCGAGCTGCCGCCGAGTTCGAAGAAGTCGTCCTCCAGCCCGACCTGTTCGCGTCCCAGGAGGGTCTTCCAGTGCCGGGCGACACTGATCTCGTACAGGGTCACCGGTTCCTCGTGGGGCCGGTTCCCCGCCTCGGCCCGGGGCGCGGGCAGGGCGGCCGTGTCGACCTTGCCGTTGGCCGTCAGCGGCAGGGCGGCCAGTTCGACGAAGTGGGACGGGATCATGTACGAGGGCAGCGAGCGGGCCAGGTGGCGGCGCAGGGCCCGGACATCCAGCGCGGCGCCGGGCGCGGTCACGCAGTAGGCGCAGAGCGCCGGGTCTCCCCCCGTGTCGGGGCGTACGGTGACGACGGCCCTGGCGAGCGCGGGCCACTGGACGAGGTGGGCCTCGATCTCGCCGATCTCGGCGCGGTGGCCTCGCAGTTTCACCTGGCCGTCGGTCCGGCCGAGCAGGTGGACCCGGCCGTGGGCGTCCCAGCGGGCGATGTCGCCGGTGCGGTAGAGGCGTTCGGGGCGGGCATCGGCGGCGCGGCCGAGGACACGGGTGACGAATCGTTCGTCGGTCTGCTCCGGGTCTCCGGCGTAGCCGAGGGCGACGCCCTGTCCGCCGACCCAGAGTTCACCGGGCACCCCGGGCGGTACCGGTTCGCCGTGGGTGTCGAGGACGTGGAGGGTGCTGTTGGGGAGGGGCCGGCCGATGGGGACCATGGCGCCGGCCTCCAGATCGTCGGCGGGCCCTTCGAAGCAGGCACTGTCGATGGTGGCCTCGGTGAGGCCGTAGGAGTTGATGAGGCGGGTGCCGGGTCCGCACAGCTCGGCCAGCCGGCGGTACTCCCCCACGCTCCAGGCATCCGAGCCGACCACCAGCAGTCGCAGGAAGTCCAGCCGCAGCCCTTCCCGCGCGCAGTGGTCCATCAGGCCGCGGACGACGGCGGGGACGAACTCGGCACCTTGGATGCGTTCCTGGCGCATCGTGCGGTAGAGGCGCGTGGTGTCGAAGAGAAGGTCACGGTCGGCCAGGACGAGGGTGCCGCCCGAGCACAGGGCGCGCACCAGGTCTCCGGTGAACACGTCGAAGGACGGCTCGGCCATCTGGAGGTGCACCCGGACCTCGGTCTCCAGCCGGTACTCCTGCCGCCAGGCCGCGTATGCGGAGGCGAGGTTGCGGTGGCTGACACGTACGGCCTTCGGGCGGCCGGTGGAGCCGGAGGTGGTGATGATGTAGGCGGGCGAGTCGGGGCAGGTCCCGGCCGTCGGTCCGTCCGGATGCGGGGCGGTGCCGGCGAGGCCGGTGAGGGACAGCGTCGGGACGGTCAGGGTCCCGGTCTGCTCCGGCCCGGCGTCGTCCGCGACGACGACGAGTTCCGCGCCGGTGGCCGATACGAGGTGGGCGAGCCGGTCCGGGGGCTGGTCGGGCCGCAGCGGGAGGTAGGCGGCGCCGGTCCTGAGTACGGCCAGCAGGGCGGTGATCAGCTCGGGCGACTTCGGCAGGCACAGCACGACCACCGAGCCCTCGCCGATGCCGAGCGTACGGAGCCGGGCAGCGGTGTCATCGGCCTGCCGGTCCAGCTCCGCGTAGGTCAGCCGGTACGCCTCGCCGCGCAGGGAGGGCATGGTCACGGCGACGGCGGCGGGGTGTTCCGCGGCGGCGCGGCCGATGAGAGTCTGCACCGGGGTGAAGGGCTCTTCCTCGGCGGACCCGGTGGACGGCGGTTCCGGGCGGCTCCACCCATCGAGGAGCTGTTCCCTCTCCCGTTCGTCGAGCATCTCCAGTCGGGAGGTCGCCTGTTCGCCCGGCGCGAGGGTCATCCCGTCGAGGAGCCGGGTGTAGTGGGCGGCCATGCGGCGCATGGTCTCGGGAAGGAAGAGGTCGGTGTTGTACTTGAAAACGCAGTGGAAGCGGCCCTCCGCCTCGTCCTCGTAGGCAGACAGTGTTATGTCGAACTGCCCCTCCTCCTCAGGTAGTTCGATGTACTCCAGCCGGTATCCGTACTGCTCGGTGGCCACCTTGTGAGTCAGCAGGATGAACATCGCCTGGAAGACGGCGGAGCGGCTGGGGTCGTGCTGGAGGCCCAGCTCCTCGACGAGGAGTACGAAGGGGTACTCCTGGTTGTCCAGACCGCCGAGCACGGTCCGGCGGACCTGCTGCAGCAGTTCGGCGACGGCCGGGTCCTCGGACAGATCGGCGTGGAGCGGGAGCGGGTTGACGAAGTAGCCGTAGACGGAGGCGAAGTCCTGCCGGGTGCGGCCGGTCACCGGGCTGCCGACGACGATGTGGTCCTGCCCGGAGTAGCGGTGCAGCAGGAGGTAGTAGGCGCTGAGCAGCACCATGAACGGGGTGACGCCGTGGGCGCGGGCCAGGGCGTGGACGCGGGCGCTGAGCGCGGCGTCGAGGACGAAGAACTCGGAGGCCCCGTTGTGGGTCTGGACCGCCGGGCGGGGCTTGTCGACGGGGAGCGCCAGGAGAGGGACCTCGGCCGGCAGGTGGGAGCGCCAGTAGGCGAGCATGCCCGCCGCCTCCGGCCCGGCCAGAAACGCGTTCTGCTGGTTGAGGAAGTCGAGGTAGCGGGCCTTGACCGGCGGCAGCTCCGGTTCACGGTTGCGGCGCAACGCCTCGTACACCGCGAGGAGTTCCTCGATGAAGGTGAAGGTGGAAATGGCGTCGGAGACGATGTGGTGGACGGCCTTCATGATGATCCAGCGGTCCGGTCCCCGCTTGAAGAGACGGAAGCGGACCAGGGGGTCCTGCGCGAGGTCGTAGGGCTTGCGGTACTCCTGGACGATCGTCGCGTGGATGCTTTCCCAGTCCTCGCCCTGGACGTCGAAGAGGGCGAGGTCGCTCGGGCCGTCCTCGGAGAACCGCTGCACGGCCTGCCCGTCCACCAGGTGGAAGTTGGTACGCAACGCCGGGTGGCGGGCGATGAGGCGGCGGACGGCCTCGAACATCAGGTCCGGTTCGAGGGCGACGTCGACCTCGACGGCCCCGCCGATGTTGTAGGCGTACCCGTCGGGGTTGAGGTGCTTGAGGAACCAGAGCGCCTTCTGGTTCTGCGTCAGCGGGTAACTCCGCTCGTCCGTGTGGAGTTCGACGGCTCCCGCCGCCCCGTCGGAGCCTTCGGCCGAGGCCAGGGCGCTGAGGCCGTCGTGGAGCTGGGCGGCGAGTTCCCCGGCCGGGGTGCCGCTGAGCAGGGCGACCACGGGCAGGGTGACGCCGAGTTCGGCGTGGATGCGGGCCCGCAACTCCATGGCGAGGAGTGAGTCGAGGCCGAGTTCGCCGAGACCGGTGGCGGGGTCGATCCGGTCGGCGCCGGTGCGCAGCACGGTGGCGGAGAGCGCGGCGAACCGTTCGGCGACCAGCGTGCGGCGGGTCTCCGCGTCCGCGGCGCGGAACGTGTCGAGGAACCCGTTGCCGGAGGCGGCGTCGCGGCTCGGGGCGGCGGCTGCCGCGAGGTCGGCGACCAGCGGTGGCGGGGAGGGGTACCAGGCGAGGAAGGCGGGCCAGTCGACGACGGTGGCGACGACGAGCTGGGCGTGGTCCTGGCCGATGACGCGCTCCAGGACGGCCATGCCGGCGTCCGGTGACAGCGAGCTCATGCCCCGGCTGTGCAGATAGTGGTCGACCAGGCCGAGTTCTTCGATCATCCCGGTGGCCCAGGGACCCCAGTCGAGGCTGAGCGCGGGCAGTCCCTGGGCGCGGCGGTGGTGGGCGAGGGCGTCCAGGAAGGCGTTCCCGGCAGCGTAGTTGGTCTGGCCTGCCGTGGTCAGCAGGGAGGCGATCGAGGCGAAGAGTACGAAGTGTTCGAGAGGTTCGTCCCGCAGGTGCCGGTGCAGGAGGTGGGCGCCGACGGTCTTGGGGTCGTGGACGGCGTCGAAGTCGGCCCGGTCGAGGTCGGCGACCAGCGTGTCACGGACCTGGCCGGCCAGGTGGAACACCCCTCGGATCGGCGGCGCCCCGCTGTGCCGGTGAGCGTCGAGCCAGCCGGCCAGCGCGTCCTCGTCGGTGATGTCGAAGGTCGCGAGGACGGGCTGGGCTCCGAGTGCCTCCAGCTCGCGGAGAAGGTTCACGGCCCTGCCCTCGGTTGTGGCGGGGTCGGTGCCGGCCCACTTCTCCCTGGACGGGACGGGGGTGCGCCCGACCAGGACGAGCCTGCGGGCCCCGCGGCGTACGAGGGTGCGGCACAGCAGTCGGCCGAGCGCTCCGAAAGCGCCGGTGACCAGGTAGCTGCCGTCCGGCCGCAGGCGCAGCGGCAACGGCCGGGTCAGGGACTCCGCCGGGCGCAGGCGGCTCGTGCGGCGGCCACCGTCGCGCAGGGCGATCTCCTCCTCGTCGTCGCTCAGGGCCTCGGCGAGAAGCGCCTCGGCGTCGGCCCGGTCGCCTTCGGGGCCTGACCGCCGCCGGGGGTCGAGGTCGACGATCTTGCCGGGATGTCCGATCAGCTCCTGGTGCCGCAGGACACGGCCGATGCCCCAGGCGGGCGCCCCGAGGGGTTCGGGTCCCTCGCCCGGCAGTGCGGGCTGGGCGCCCCGGGTGACGATGTGCAGGCGGCCTCCGCCGCCTCGGGCCGACAGCAGCCGGGCGAGGGCGATCAAGGAGTAGGCGCCCGCGCCGGTGTGGTCGCGCAGGGCGGTCCGGTCGCACTCCGCGAGGGCGGGGGCGTCGAGGTTCCACAGGTGCAGGACGGTCCCGCGGAAGGGGCCGCCGTCGCGGTCGAGGTCGGCGAAGAGGCGGCGCAGATCGGAGTCGGACACCGGGTCGACGGTGTACGTGGAGCCGTCGGCGGACGCGGCGTAGGCCTGGCCCCTGCGGACCGAGCGGCAGCGTTCGCCCCGGGCGGCGGCCAGGGCGGCGAAGGCGTCCGCGACGCCCCCGGCGTCGGCGAGGACCAGCCATCCGTGGTCCCGCGCGGCTTCCTCGGGTCCGTCCGGCCGCGCCGGGTGCGGTACGCCGTCCGTCCCGGACGGCTCGTTCCGTACGGTGCCGGGTCCGGGAGTTCCCGGCTCGGTGACGGTGACGGTGTCGCGGGCGGGCAGCGGCGGGCAGTCGGTCCAGACGGGTTCGGCGAGCCAGGAGTCGATCGTGGTGCGGGCGACGGCGGTGGCGGCCTTCTGCACGTCGACGGCGCGGAAGCCCTGCACGCGGCCCAGCGATGTGCCGTCGTCGGCGTACAGGGCAATGTCGCCGAGGGTGGTGTCCGCGTTGCCGGGGAGCAGGGTGGCGTGGGCCCAGAACGGCTGGTCGCCGATGGGTTCGAGGGCGACCTCGTCCAGCGAGAGCGGCAGCCTGATCCCGGTGTCCCGGGCGGGACCTTCGAGGATGAGCGGGGTCAGCAGGGTCTGGAAGCAGGCGTCGAGGAGGACGGGGTGAAGGTGGTGGACCGCGGCGTCGCCGCCGATCGCGCGGGGCGGCCGGATCCGGGCCAGGACTTCCCCGTCGCCGATCCAGACCTCTTCGACGGCTTGGAAGGCGGGGCCGTAGTGGTAGCCGAGAGCGGCCAGCGCGGTGTAGCAGTCGGGGCCTTCGAGGTGGCGCAGGCTGCGGGCCCGGATCGTGGGGGCGTCGAGCGGCGGGGTGGTGCGGCGGCGCTGCCCGGTGCGGACGATCCCTCTGGCGTGCACGGCCCGCTCCCCGTCGTTCCCGGTCGCGGAGGCGATGGTGAAGGCGGCGTTCTCCAGGGAGAGTGACACCTCGACGGTCCGGTCCTCGCCGTCGGGCAGGACGAGAGCCTTGCGCAGCTCGATGTCGGCGAGGACGGCCGTGGTGCCGCCGGTGAGCCGCAGGACGGCCTGGGCCGCCATCTCCACGTAGCCGGCGGCGGGGAAGACCACGGTGCCCTGGATGCGGTGGTCGGCGAGGTAGGGCAGGTCCTCGGTGTCCAGACGGGCCTGCCAGGTGGGTTCCGTGGCGTCCGTGCGACGCCCGAGAAGGGCGTGGTCGTGGTCGCCGAGGCGGACTTGGGCGACCGGGCGGGGTTCGGTCCAGTGGCGGTCGCGCCGGAAGGGGTGGCGGGGCAGGGTGACCGGCCGGCCGGCGGGCTGGAGCAGCTTCCAGTCGACGGGGACGCCGAGGGTGTGGAGCCGGCCGAGGGAGGCGGCGAAGCGCTCGCTCTCATCCTCCCGGCGGCGGATAGACGGCAGGGTGAGACCGGATGTGCCGGTGGTGTCGAGGCATTCGCGGATCGCGTGGCCGAGGACCGGGTGGGGACCGATCTCCAGGAAGACGTGGTGACCGTCACCGGCGATCCGATCGACCGCCGAGCGGAAGCGCACCCGGTCGCGGACGTTCCTCCACCAGTAGGCGGCGTCCAGTTCCTCGCCCCGGGCGGTTCCCTCCATGCCCGTGAGGTACAGCGGCGCCTGGACCGGATTCGGCTCCAACGGGGCGAGCGCGTCCAGAAGTTCGTCCTTGATCCGTTCCATGCCGACGCTGTGGTACGGGACTTCCACGGTGAGGAACTTCGCGAACTGCTGCTCGGCGCGCAGTTCCTCGGCGAGCAGGGTGAGAGCCGCCTTGTCCCCGGCCAGGGTGATCGCGGTGGGGCTGTTGACGGCTGCCACGGAGACCCGGTCGTCGTAGGGGCGGATACGGCGCTCCGCCTCGTCCTCGGACAGGCTCACGGCAAGCATGGTGCCCGTGCCGGCCAGGGTCTGCTGGAGGCGGCTGCGGTGGACGGCGATCCTGGCCGCGTCCCGCAGGGAGTAGACGCCCGCGGCGTGGAACGCGGCGATCTCGCCGGTGCTGTGGCCGACCACGGCGTCCGGGCGCACCCCGTAGGACCGCCACAGGGCCGCCAGGCCGATCTGCACGGCGGTGTTCGCGGGCTGGGCGAGCCAGGTCTCACTCATTCGGGAGACGGACTCGTCGGCGGTCATCTCCTCGATGAGGGACCAGTCGGCGAACTCTCGCATCGCCCGGTCGCAGGCGGCGACGGCGTCACGGAAGACCGGTTCTCTCTCCAGGAGTTGGCGGCCCATGCCCCACCACTGGGGGCCCATTCCGGTGAAGACCCAGACCGCTTTCCGGTCGGCGGACTCCCGGGCACGGCCGTGGACCACACGGGGGTGGGGCTCGCCGCGCTCGTGGGCGGCCAGGGCCTCGTCGAGGGAGGCGGCCGAGGAGTAGACGACGGACAGCCGTTCGGGCAGGTGCTGGCGGCGGTGGGCCAGGGTGTGGCCGAGGTCGTCGAGGACCACGGCCGGGCCGTTGTCGCCCGCGAGTTCGCCGCGGATCCCGGCCGCCATCTCCTTGAGGGCGTCCGGGTTGCGGGCGCTGAGCGGCAGGATGCTCCAGGACCGCCGGGCGGGCGGTGCGGGGCGGGTCCTGGGAGGTGCCTCCTCCAGGACGACATGCGCGTTGGTGCCGCCGAAGCCGAAGGAGTTCACGCCCGCGCGGGCGGGTCCCTCGTGTTCGGGCCAGTCGGTCGGCCGGGTGGGGATCTCGTAGGGCAGCGTCGCGGGGTCGATGGCGGGGTTGAGGTTCTTCAGGTTGATGTGGGGCGGGATCGTGCGGTGCTTGAGGCTCAGGACGGTCTTGATGAGGCCGGCGATCCCGGCGGCGGATTCGGTGTGGCCGATGTTCGTCTTGACCGAGCCGACGTAGGCGCGGGCGCCCGGGGACCGCCCGATGGCCAGCGCGCGGGCCAGGGCGTTCGCCTCGATCGGGTCGCCGACCGGGGTCGAGGTGCCGTGCGCCTCCATGTACTGGAGGTCTCCGGGAGTGATGCCCGCCTCGGCGCAGACCCTGCGGATCAGGTCGACCTGGGCGTCGGGGTTGGGCACGGTGATGCCGTTGGTGTGGCCGTCCTGGTTGACGCCGCTGCCGAGGATGACCGCGTGGATCCGGTCCCCGTCCCGTACCGCGTCGTCCAGCCGTTTCAGCGCGACCAGGCCGACGCCTTCGGCGCGTACGTAACCGTCCGCGGCGGCGTCGAACGTACGGGAGCGGCCTTCGGGCGACAGGAATCCGCCCTTCGTCTCGGCGATGGTGTACTGCGGGGCCATGTGCAGCAGGGTGCCGCCGGCCAGTGCGAGGTCGCTCTCCCCGTTGTTCAGCGCCTGGCACGCGAGGTGGACGGCGACCAGGGAGGAGCTGCACGCGGTGTCGACGGACAGGCTGGGACCGCGGAAGTCGAAGCAGTACGAGATGCGGTTCGACACCATCGTCATCATGGTGCCGGTCGCGGTGTGGGCCGCCAGCGAGGTGAAGCCCAGGTCGGCGAATTGCAGGATCTTGTAGTCCAGGGTGAACGCCCCGACGTAGACGGCGACATTGCCGCCCGCGAGATCGGCGGGCCGCTGCCCTCCGTCCTCCAGGGCTTCCCAGGCCACTTCGAGCAGCTTGCGCTGCTGCGGGTCCATATGGTCGGCCTCACGGGGGCTGATACCGAAGAACGCGGGGTCGAACTCGTCGAAACCGTCGATGTATCCGCCCCTGCCGCCGACGAGGCGTCCTGGTTTGTCGCGGTACCGGCTGGCGAGCCTCCCCACGTCGTACCGGTCGGGCGGGGTGGGCGTGATGCAGTCCTTGCCCGCCACCAGGTTCTGCCAGAACGTGCGGTGGTCCGAGGCTCCGCCGGGCAGGCGGCAGCCCATCCCGACAATCGCCACCTTGGCCCGTAACGCCCGGTTGTTCGCGTCGGACATGTCGAACTCCTCAAGTCGTGGTGGAGCGTCGGGGGACGGCGGTCACTTCGGTTCGGGGCCCGGCGCGGGGCGGCGTCGCCAGGGGTGCAGCAGGGCGGCGAGGATTTCTCCGGTGCCGGGGAAGGTGGCGGGGTCATGGAGACCTACGGCGGCAGGTTCGCGGCCGGGACGCCAGGTGAAACTGCCGAGGAGGTGGTCCCAGCACGACAGGTCGGAGCCGTAGTGACCGGCTTCGGCCAGATCGGTGCTGTGGTGCAGACGGTGCTGCTCGGGGCTGGCCAGCAGGTGGTTGAGCGGTCCGATACGGACGTCGATGTTGGCGTGGACGAAGTAGCCCTGGGCGGTGACGAACAGCCCGACCACCAGAACGGCGGGCCGGGAGAATCCGGCGAGGGCCAGGGCCAGCTGGACCAGGCCCTGCGCCAGGACGATGTCCAGCACGTGGTTGACGCCGTTGTTGGCGACGTTGACCTTCTCCGGCACGTGGTGGATGCCGTGCAGCCGCCAGAGCAGGGGGCTGCGGTGGCCCAGCCGGTGCACCAGGTAGCTGGTGAGCGATCCGGCGAGGAGCGCGCCCGGGATCTCGATCCCCAGGTGGTGGGTCGGCTCCGCCGGCGTGATGAGGCCGATGGCCAGCGCGACGATCAGTTGCGCCAGCCCGCTTCCGGCCATGGTGAGCAGGAAGTAGATGCCGTAGAGGCGCCATTCCCGCTTTCCCGGGTGCCAGTTCCGGTCGTAGGGAACCAGCTGCTCCAGGACGACGAGGTAGGCGATGACCCCGAGCAGGAAAAGCGGGCTGACCCATGCCGGATCCCACCGCTGCCGCACCGCGAACACCCCGACGAGAATGACCGCGAGCAGCAGAGCGGGATAGGCGGCCACACAAAGAAACCGGGCCATTGAATTACCGAACGACCCCTTCCGTGCAACCGAATAGCCGGCCGAATAGTTTTCGCCATCGGCGACACGCTCACGCTCGTCCATCCGTGACCCCCACAGGAGACAGTAACCGGGAGAAGGATCAATGCATCACATCAGAGCAGGTCAGAGCGCCCTTCGGCGCACTGGTGAACCCAGGGGGCGACCCTGGGTTCCGCGCTGGCGGATTTCAGACACCCGGCCCCGCCTGAATTCGGCCGCGGTGCGAACTGATGCCCCTACCCCCCATCAGCCCAGATCATCTATTTCCCGATCTCGCGGCTTTAATCATGCCCGACTCACAGAAATCGCCTGACCCTATTGGTCGCGGGAGGTAAAGGGAGAGGAGCCTCGCAGCAGAGGGGATTTCATTTGTGTGAGCAATTACTTCGTAGGATCATCGCGATGACAAAGGACGGCGCATTCCGCTGCGCCGGTACGCGCCCTCCACGCCCGGGCGCGCGTCCGGGGGGAGAGCAGTGCGCCCGCACGAAAACCGCAGCCCGAACGCCCCGGCGGAAGCGCGGGGCTCCGGGCGGGGCGACCTGGTCCGCTGCGGCAACGGGGCTCTCGAACGCGGCTGCGCGGGAAAGGGGCCGGCCGGTTCGGCGCAGATGTGCGCGAGGCCGGGGATGACGGAGGGCCTGGGATGACGCGGGGGGCCGTTGCGTTCTTCTTCGCCCGGGCCAGGACAGGATGAAGGCGCCGGGGAACGCGGCGGTGAGTTCGCGGAGCTCGTCGGGGTTGTCACCGATGCTGTGGCCGCGGGGACCGATGCCGGCGTAACCGTAGAAGGTTCCGGCGCTGAATCCGGTGTGACCGTCAGCGATCCGCGGGTTCGACCCAGTAGGTGTTCGCCCGCCGTCTGCGGCGACGCGTCAGCGGGTCGTGAAACAGGCGGCTCGCCATGCCGACCGGGGTGACGACCAGGAAGTAGACGATGAAGAGCATGGTGTCTCTCACGACCTCTGCTGTGCGGGTGGTGGGCGGGAGCGGTCAGTCGAGGGGGATGTCCGCGCGCCAGTCACCTTCTTCGGACCACGCGGGCTGCTCGCTCTTGTGCAGCACGAAACCGCCCATCGCGAGCATGTCGATGTCGGTGCGCATGAAGCAGGTGTAGGCGTCGTGCGGCGAGTTCACGATCGGCTCGCCTCGGACGTTGAACGACGTGTTGACCAGGACCGGGCAGCCCGTGCGCGCCTTGAAGGCGGTCAGCAGCTCGTGGAAGGCCGGGTTGGTGTCCGGGGTGACCGTCTGCACGCGCGCGGAACGGTCGACGTGGGTAACTGCGGGGACCGTGGAACGCGGCACGCGCAGTAGGTCGAGTCCGGTCGCTTCGGTCTCGGGCGCCGGCAGCTGCTGGGCCGCCGCCACGTGCGCCACCACCAGCATGTACGGACTCTCCTGGCCGAGTTCGAAGTAGTCCTGCGCGTCGTCGGCCAGCACGGCAGGCGCAAACGGGCGGAACGACTCCCGGAACTTGATCTTGAGGTTCATCGCGGACTGCATGGCCGGATCGCGCGGATCGCCCAGAATGGAGCGGGCTCCCAGGGCCCGGGGGCCGAACTCCATGCGGTTCTGGAACCAGCCGACGATCCTGCCTTCGGCCAGTGCCGCCGCTACGTCGTCGGCCAGGCCGCCGGGGTCCGGGCGGTGGTGCGGGATGCCGTGGGCGCGCAGGTACGCCGCGATCTGCTCGTCGCTGAAGGCCGGGCCCAACAGCGAGCCGGACATCGCGTCCCGCCCGCTGCCGACGTGGTCGCGCACCGCTCCCCGTTCCATCGCCACCGCCATCGCCGCCCCCAGCGCCCCACCGGCGTCCCCGGCGGCGGGCTGCACCCACACCTCGTCGAAGATGTGGCTCCTCACGATCTCCCCGTTGGCAACGCAGTTCAGCGCCACTCCTCCGGCCAGGCAGAGCGTGGCCTCCCCGGTGCGTTCTCGTGCGGTACGGGCCAGGCGGAGCATCACGTCCTCGGTAACCTCCTGGACAGACGCGGCCAGGTCGAACTCGCGTTGCGTCAGCGGCCCCTCGGGAGTGCGTCGTGGACCGCCGAAAAGCTTCTCGAACGCCCGGCCGGTCATCACTCGCCCGCGCAGGTACTCGAAGTACCGCATGTCCATGTGGAAGGACCCGTCCGGCTTGATGTCGATCAGCCGTTCCCTCATCAGGCCCGCGTACCGGGGCGTGCCGTAGGGTGCCAGGCCCATCAGCTTGTACTCGCCGGAATCAACCTTGAAGCCGCAGAAGTAGGTCAACGCGGAGTACAGCAGCCCCAGTGAGTGCGGGAACCGGATCTCGGCCAGAGGTTCGAGCCCGGTGTCCCGGCCGTGCCACAACGTCGTGGTGGCCCATTCGCCCACCCCGTCCACGCACAGCACGGCGGCCGAGCGGTACGGGCTGGGGAAGAACGCCGAGGCCGCGTGGGACTCGTGGTGCCGCCGGGCCACGATCTCGGGCACCTCGCCCAGGCCCAGCGACTCCAGTTCGCGCCGGACGACCTGGACCGTCCGGAGCTTGCCGTCGGACCGCAGCCAGTTCGGCAGCGTTTCACGGAAGGAGGCGGCAGCCATCGGCGCGGTGCCCACCAAGGTGGCCAGCACTCTGCGGAACTTCAGCCGGGGGTCCTCGTAATACGCGACGGCGGAGACGTCCGCGAGGGACGCCCCCACCTCCTCCAGACAGCTGTGTACCGCCTGGGCGGGGAAGGAGGAGTCGTGCCGTTTCCTACTGAAACGCTCCTCCTGTGCGGCCGCGACGGGGACTCCGTCGCGCACGAGCGCGGCGGCGCTGTCGTGGTAGAAGGCCGAGATTCCGAGAACCAGGTCAGACACCGGTGTGCTCCTCCGCCCCAGGTACGAACGACGTGTGACCGCGCCGCCGGGTTCCGGCGGGCCGGCCGCGACGGCCGGCCCGCCGGGCCATGAATCCAGTGGGCGGGCTGAGGGAGCGGTATCCGACACGCACCCGCTCCCAGACCTCCGCCCGGCTGCCCGGCCCGGCGCGGTCCGGCAGGCTCGCCATACAGGAATCGACTGCGTCGGCCGCCCAGGCGGAATGCCCGGTGACGACATTGTCGATGGTGTTGTGGATGTCCACGAAGCGGGTACTGAAGCCGTACTCCCGCAGGGCCAGCCCGGCCCTGCGGTAGGCGCCGCCCACCCCGGACAGTTCCATGGCCAGATTCAGGCCGAGCACCTCGGGAAGGAAGGTGCGCGGGAAGCGCCCGACGCTCAGCCAGTACACGGGCAGCTCGAACGACGCGTCGCGGAAGCCCGGCCAGCGCGCGAACTCCGGCGAGGCCGTGGGCGGCAGTTCGACGGCCATCTCCTTCAGGACCTGGCGGTAGATCAAGGGATGGTTGAGATCGGCCTCGCCGTTGCCCAGCTCGTCCCAGTAGGTGGAGAAGAGCGAGTGCCCGATGTCCGACGAGGCCAGTTCGTAGTCGGTGAAGCCCTGGAGCCAACTTCCGTCGATCAGGGTGAGCGGGGCCGTCTGCACGGCGTCGTCCACCACAGCCTCGCGCGACGGCAGCGCAAGGTCCGCGCTCTCCTCGAACTGCGCCCCGTGCCGGTCGTGCTGCGCCAGCAGCCAGGGCCGCAGGCCTTCGGCCGTCCACCGCTGCGGGAGCGGCACGGACCGGGAGTCCATCCGGTACCGCGCGCGGGCCAGCCATTCCCGTACGTACCGCAGGCACCAGTCGTTGAGCTCCGGGCTGCCGGTCCGCACCATGAGCGCGTGGTACGCCTCCCGGAGGTCGCGTGGGCCGTCCCCGGACGGCGCCGCGGTCTCCAGCAGACCGGACAGCGCCGCCAAGGGGTCCGGATCCGGCGGACGTTCGGCGGCAGTCGGCGGGCGGGCGGGCGCGCCGGACCCGGCGACCCGCGGGGGGCGGCCCGGCAGGGCGTCGATCCACCGGCCGATGACGGAGAGGTCGTCCGGCGAGAAGACCCGGAACATCGGGCCGCGCTCGCCGACCAGCCCCGTGAGCAGGGGGCTGACACCGGACCTGCCCGGTCTGACCAGCCTGCTGCGTGCCAGGACGTCGAGGAACGGCCCCGGGTCCCGTCGGCAGTCCACCAGCCACTCCGACAGCGGCCGGTCCTCCAGGAGGACGTGACCGTGGTAGAACGCCCCTTCCCCGGCGCGCAGACGCAGCAGCTCCGCCATGTCGAAGGCGGGATCGAGCGACGCGTGCAACTCCTCGCGCAGGGCGTCGTCCTGGACCTTCAGGGCGGACAGCGCCCAGCGGAAGCCCGCGTGCACCCGGGCCGCGGCCTCCGGACCGGACCGGACCAGGGCCTCCGCGACGGCACGGCACCGCTCCAGTGGCGCGGGACCGTCGTCCGCAGCGGAGGAGTAGTCGATCGCCGCCCGGACGGCGTCCGGCTCCGGCCCGGCCGGAGCGAGCGGCGGCGGCGCGCCCACCGCCCGCAGGCACAGGTCTGCCCCGATGAGTTCGTCGCGGAAGTCGTCGGGCCGCCGGCTCATCAGGAGGAGCAGGGCGGGCAGGCGGAACGCCGCGTCCGCGATCCTCCGGTCACCGGCGAGACGCGCCAGCGGTACTGCGTTCTCCGAGGCTCGCAGCCGCCGCAGCAGGCCGAGGTAGGCGCTGCCCCTGGCGGCGCCCGGGTGGCCGACGCCGGCATCGGAGGCGTAGAGGGCGAGGATCCGGAGCGACAGGGCCGAGTCCGCGGTGCCCGGGGCCGTCAGCCACTGGAGCCACGCCCCGGCGGCGAGGCCGAGGGGCGCCCATCCGAGGGCCGCCCTCCGGACCAGGAGCAGCCGGCCCTCGTCGTCGGTGAGGCGCCCGACCGCCCGGTGTTCCTCGGCCGCCGCGGACGACCACGCGGCGGCCTCCGCGATCAGGCTGTCGAGCGGCCGGCCGGTGTCGGCAGGGTCCTGGAGCAGCTCCGCGCGGATCCGGTCGACCAGCGCGCCACCGGGGACGAGCGCCTCGGGATCGGCGGCGCGCGCGTAGAGCGCGCGACAGATGTGCCCGGCGCCGACGCCCCACGCGGACGAGGCGGGTGCGTCGGTGCCGTCGCTGCTCGCGTCATGGTGCATGGGAGCTCCTGAAGGGTGGACGTGTCACAGATGCCGAGCGGGATGGGCCCGCTCCCGGAACACCGGGCGGGGCTCTCAGAACATCGGGTAGATCGACGCGTCGTCCTTCCGGCCGCGGCGCTTCCCGCGCCGGAAGATCTTGTCGACGAGCTTGCGTAGAAAGGACATGCCCCACCTCGTTCGGGCAGTGCGCGCACTGCGTGACTTGAGACGCCGGATCTAGGAGAGTTCGAGAGATTCCGCCAGGGCCCTGGCGACGATCTCGTGGCCCGCGTCGTTGTAGTGGACGCGGTCGACGAAGAGCCAGTCGTGCGGGGTGGTGGCCTCGGCGACGACGGGATTCAGGTCGAGGAACCGGACCCCCCGCTTCTCGCAGCCGACGCGGAGCGCCCCGGCGAGTTCGCGCGCGACGTCCGGCGTCGCGACGTCCCCGTACAGCTCCTCCCATACGCCCCGCTTGTAGATGCGGTCCCGCTCCTCGAAGAGGATTTCCTCCTGCGGCGTGGAGGTCGGCCGCATCCACCGGGACATCGGCTGGAGGACGTACGACACACGGGTCCCGTGGCCGGCCACGCGCCGCAGGGTGTCGAGCTGGCGAAGCGTGTTGTCCACGGCGGAGCCGATGACCGTGCCGATGTCGCGGCGCACGTCGTCGAAGGTCGCGACGGCGGCCTTCGGGGCCGCCCTCCTCGCGCGGCGGCCGAAGCGCCCGGACCGGCCCCGGTTGCGTTCCCGCAGCTCCTCCATCTGCTCGAAGTACTCGCCGCAGAAGAAGAAGGCTCCGTGGTCGCCCTGCTGCCACTCGGGCAGCCGGGCCAGCATCATGGCGTTGACGCCCGAGAAGACGACGATCTCGCTGATGTCGCCCAGCCGATGCCGGTACAGAGTCAGCAGCAGCGCCTCCTGGACCGGGTTGAAGCAGTGGCCGGCGAAGTTGAGCCACGGCTCGGACGGGGCGTACCGGCTCCACAGCAGGGAGGCCAGCGTCATGTGGTCGCCGGTGGCGCCCACCCCGAGGGTGGTGGATCCTCCGGTGATGATGCGCACGGGCCCTGGCGGCACATGCCCCCCGGCGGAGGCGCTGAGGCCGTCCGGTCCGGTGCTGAGGCGGAAGCCGGACCGGTCGGTGTTGATGGTCGGCGAGGAGAAGTCAGGCCTGCCGAAGTACATGAGATAGGGCAGGTAGTTGCGCTCCGCGGCGCCGTTGAACTCGTCGTAGTCCCGCATCTGCGGGGTCAGTTCGTACCGCTGGAGCTTCACGGGCACAGCGTTCCTCCGTCGCTCGTCGCGACACCGGCGGGAGTCTCGTTGCAGACCGTCCACGGTGCACGGTCCGCCCAGGACGACGGACCGTACGCGCCGGCGCCGTGTTCCTCCACCAGCTCGGCGGGGATCAGCGAGGTGTAGTCGCCGCCCCGGGCCATCACTGCCGACTGGTCGGTCGGCTTGTAGTGGTCCATCGGGTGTGCCTGGGCCCCGAAGTCGCCGAACATCCGGCGCAGGCGCGGCGAGAGGTCGTCGAGGACGGAGGCCGGCTGCGCCGTGTAGTCGTGCGGCCGGTGCCACAGGTGTCCGAACCGCAGGATGAAACTCTTGCGCGGTGCACGGACGTTGCAGTCGACGGCGTGCCACAGCGAGTACGGGAACAGCAGCACGTCGCCGGGTTGTGCGCGCACGGTCAGCGCCCCGGGGACCCCGCCCTCGCGCTGCTGCTGGTTCATCTTCTCGATGTCGGCGACGGTGGGAGCGGGCCAGGTGTGGCTCCCTGGGATCAACAGGAAGTTCCCGGAACGGGGTTCGGACACTTCGGTGAGGAAGATCTGCGCCTTCGCCTGCAGGCTGCGTCCCGAGTGGTCGATGTTGACGTCGTACATCGCGGGGCCGCCGTCGATGTGCCAGGGCTCGTGGGGCGACTGATCGATGTCGCGCCGGAAGACCTCCGAGCCCAGCACGTGCAGGCCCTCGCCGAGCAGCGAGGTCATCGGCCCGACAAGCCGGGGGTGGTCGAGGAAGTACGCCAGGGCGCGCTGTTGGGCTATGGCATTGCGAACCCGCACCAGGTCCTGCCGCTTGCCCTCCTCGAAGTAGCTCGGGTGGTACGACACCAGGTCCTCGCCGTCGACGGTCATGGTGTGCACGGCACGGTCGACGATTTTCCGCCCGAAGTCGATCTCCGCTTCGTTGAACACGCCGCGCAGGTGGAGGTACCCCTGGGCCGCATACCGCGAGAGTTCGTCGTCGCTCAGCCCACGCCAGTCATGTTCGGTGCTGACCATCATGCACTCCGTTCAGAATCTCTACTTCAAGGAGTTTCTTTACCAGGCAGCGATGAGCCGGAGATACGCGAGGGCGTCCCATCATCCCGCTTTCTCTTCCTCGACCAGCGAGCTAATCATCGAGCGCGGAGTGCGTCAACTTCCTTTCTGCTGCATTGAATGTCCTTTGTCCATCGTTTCGTCCAAGTCGGTGGGGTTTGGGAGCGGTAGGCGGATAAGCCACGCGCAATCCGCCGATCACGGGCGATCTCCCTTTGTGGAAACCTTTATTCCGCTTCCGGCATCCGCCCTGCATTGCGCAAGTTCTCGGCGTGGACCGACGCCCTGTGCTGCGGTGTTGTGCCCGAGGCGGCACGTGAAGCGCGCCATTGAAGCCTTGCCCTGCGCACGGAGGGCGGCTAGCTTGTGTGGGTCTGCGCCCTTCCCCCGAGATGATTGAGCGACGAAAGTTCCTCACGCGGGAACAGGGTGCGGTGGTATCGCCAGGGCATCGAGCGAATGGACGCTAAACTTACATGAAGGCATTTCCATGGCTATGACGGATGCGGCTGGAGCAGACCGAGGGTTCTATGTCGGAATCCTGGGACTGGATGGAGCAGGCAAGACCACTGTCGCTCACGGCCTCACCGCACGGCTGGCCGACCAGGGATACATTTCCGAGTTCCAGAGATGGCGGGACTTCGCAGCCAAGGTAGACCGGGCCGAATTCCCGCACATCACTCTGCGGCAGCTCCTCGTCGAGACCTGGCGGTCGCGCTACGGCGGTGCCACGGACTCGTCCTCGCTCGACGTGCAGCACGGCCCCCCGCTCTACGAGGACTTCACCGAGGCCAAGCTGGAACAGCTCGGCACTGTCGCCCCGGTCGGCGTCCACCGCTCGGGCATGGCCGCGTCCGCGATGCTCGAATTCGTCGCCGACATGCTGATTCAGGCGGAGTTCATCAACGAGAGCACGTCCAGGGGCAAGATCGTCGTCACCGAGAGCTTCGGCTACAAGAACGTGATGAAGGTCCTGAGCGTCGCGCGCGAGGTCCCGAGCGACGACCTCTCCGGCGATATCATCGCCAGGATGCGTGACTTCATCACCGACTGCTACACCACCCGGTTCATGCAGCCCGACATCGGGATCTTCCTGCGCGTCACCCCGGAGGAGTGCTACCGGCGCATCGTCGCCCGACGCGGCGGTGTCGGACCGGTGGAGGACATGGGATTCGCGGGCCGGTCCAGCCGGGAGTCCTTCATGGAGCTGCAGAGCGGCCTGCTGGCGGAGTACGAGCGGATGGCAGCCCAGTGGGGCTGGCACGTCGTCGACGGCGACGACGCCACCGCCGAGGAAGTGCTCGACGCGGTCAACGACATCGTGGTCTCCGACGTCGGGCCGGTGCGGGCGGAAGCCGGGCTCGGCCGGGGGAGCGGCTAAGGGCTGTCCCGCAATATCTGGTGGATCAGCGCGCGGCGTCAGATGCGGTGCATCGCAAGGCGGAGGGGCGCCCGCATACTGGATGTATTCGGGCGTTCCGACAACGCGGCGAGGTGCCGTAGCTGTCGTCGTGCGCCCGCCAGGAATTGCGGGACAGCCCTTAGCCGCGCCCGGTCCCGCGCGGGAGCTGTCACGGTCGCGCGACAGCTCCCGCCCCAGTCAGCCCTCCCGCCGGTGCGAACCGGCGGGAGGCGCGGCCCCTGTCAACACGTGCTCGGTGCGAAGGGCGGATACATCGATGGCCAACACGGGTGTGCCTTCTTCCGGGGCGGACGTTCTCGACCGGATTCCCCCGGAGGTGCGTGGGGAGCTGAGGCTGCGGCGGGCGCTGCCGCTCACCGGCGGCGGCACCCCCGCGCACGTGTACATGTGCGAGGACGCGGACGCCGAGGCGGTCGTCGTCAAGGTCCTGCACGCCTGGCCCGGCGTCGTGGACGGCCACGACCTGGGCTCCTTCCTGCGCAAGCCCACGCAGATATCCCGGATCCACCGCGAACTGCCGGGCCTGAGGCCCTACTACGTGCCGCTCGTCGGCCAGTGGCGGGGCCCGGACTGGGGGGCATACGCGATGCCCCGGGTCGACGGCGTCCCGCCCACCACGCTGCTGAACGACGCCGAGCAGGGGGAGCAGCGCTTCCTGGCGACGCTCGGATCGGTGTTCACGGTCCTCGGCACCCACGGCTACGCGGCCGACGCGGTCCCCGCTCCGCCAGGCCATGGCTTCGGCACCCACCTGGACCGGCTGTCGCGGCGGCTTCCCCTGCTGCGAGAGCACCTGGGGCCGCTGGTGGACGAGCCGGAACTACAGGTGAACGGGCGTACCGTTCCCGGCGCGCGGGAGCTGCTCCGCCGCGCCGCGGCCCGGCCGGACGTGCTCACGGCGGTCGAGCCGGTCCGGCTGTACTTCCCCGTCCACGGCGACCTGAACCTCGGCAACCTCATGGTCCGTCCGGCGGAGGAGCCCGGTTGCGGACGCGTGGGCGGAGCAGGGTTCACCGTGCTGGATCCACGTGGCATCGAGGAACACTGGGACCCGGTGTACGACGCCGCGAAGGCGCTGTTCAGCCTGACGCTGTTCGACGCGGCGATGAGCGGCGGATTCGTTATCGGCCAGGACGGCTCCGCCGGCCGGGAGGTCCGCCTGCGCCGCCCTCTGCCGGCGTACGGCCGGGCCGCAGCGAGCCTGCCTGCCCTGCTGGACACGGTGGAGTTCTTCCACGGCCTCGGCCGCACCGACCCGCTCTGGCGGCGGCGGCTCCTGTACACGCACGCCTTCCACGTCCTGTCGGAGTCGGCCTGCCGGCTCTCCGACCGGACGGACCGCGCCTTCCCCGGGGTCTCCGGTGAGGCCACCCGTCGCGAACTCGCCCTGGGGCTCTACCTCAGCGGGCTGCTCCTGCTCGACGACCTGCTGTCCGGCCCCGGCGAACCCGAGAACGATCCCGCGGCGCACCTGGACTGCCTGGCCACGGTGAACGGGTGGGCCACGGCTTCCCCCACCCCGCTGTGACCGCTTGCGCTGTCGAGGCCCGCCCCGATCGGCTTTCTCCGCCCGGCTGTTGGTCTCCCTGTTCCCGCAAGCGCCCGATACCGCTCGAAGGATGTTCGAGCACGACGATACGAGGTGTTCCCTTTGCAGCCCACTGACAACCGTCTCGTGGAGCGGCGTCTGTCGGACTTCTTCCGTGAGGGCGCCGGGAGCGGTCCGGACGCGCTCTTCGCGGACGAGGCCGTGGTAGCCGCGGCGGTCGCGAACGGCTTCGACCACCGCCTGTACTCCGCGGTCCGGGATGTGCTTCCCTCCCGGGTCGCCGCACCGGGTCCCTCCGGATCGGGGGCCACGCTGTGGTCGGCCGACCAGGTTGTCTACGAGCACGGCATGCTGCCCGGCGGAGAGCCGTTCCGCTCCACCGGGCACTGGAACCCCGCCGACCAGCTGGAGGTGTTCCAGGTGCTCAGCGGGCGCGTGCTGATGCTGAGCAGCATGACCGGCGAGGGCGGTGAGGAGCCGTTCGTGGCGTTCCAGGTCTGCGGGCCCGGGGAGCTGTCCGTGGTGCCGTTCGGTACCTGGCACCTCACCTACGTGCTCGATGGCCCGGCTGTGGTGTTCAACATCTACTCGGGCCCCGCTGACGACGTCAGGGGCGCCACCCCCGTGCACCGGACGCCCGCGAAGTACCGCTCGAAGCGCGGACCGGCCGAGATCACTGTCAGGCGTTCGGGCACCGGTTTCGCCATCGAACTGTCGGACATGTGGCGTGCGACGTGCGGCGACCCCGTGGAGGTGTCGTCCCCGGCGTGGCTCCATGCGGTGATGCCGCCGAGCGGGCTCCTCACCGACCTGCACGTGTCCGGATCGGACGCCGACCTCGACGCGCTGCTGGCCGCGGGACTGTCCTTCTCCGGTGTGCACCCGGCGGAGACCGCCGGGCTGGCCCGGTGAGCGGGGGCCGGGTCCGGCCGGCCGGGCCGGCCGTGACCGCGATCCGCCGCAGGGGGGCGCGGTGACGGCCGTGGCGGTCTGCGGCCTCGGACTGATGGGCCGGCCGGTCGCCGAGCGGCTCGCGGAGGCCGGGTTCCAGGTCAGCGTCTGGGACCGTACTCAGGCCAGGGCCGCCTCTTTCGAGGGCGGCGGGGTGAGGGTGGCCATGTCACCCGCGGCGGCCTCGGCGGGGGCGCAGGTGGCTCTCGTGCTGGTGAGCGACGCCGACGCCGTGCGCGCTGTGGTGGGCGGGCCGGAGGGAGTGGCCGCCGGCCGGCCTCGGGTCATCGCGCAGATGTCGACGATCGCGCCGCACGAGATCGTCGAACTGGCCGGAGGAATCCCGCCGGGTGTACATCTGCTCGACACCCCGGTGACGGGCAGCGTCCCCCAGGTGGTGACGGGTCAGCTCCGGGTCCTGACCGGCGGCGACGAGGAGGCGTGCCGCCTCGCCGATCCGGTGCTGAGGACGCTCGGCACGGTGGTGCCCTGCGGTCCGCTGGGCGCCGCTTCGGCCCTCAAGTGCGTCCTGAACGCGTGTGTCTCCCCGATGATGGCCCTGCTGGCCGAGGGACTGGCGCTCGCCGAAGGACTGGGCCTGGACCGGAGCCTGACGCTCGACGAGCTGGAGCGGACCCGGGTCGGCCCCCTGGTGCTGCGCAAGCGGGCGATGATCGAGCAGGACGAGTTCCCCGCGGACTCGCGGCTGAGGCTCTTCGCCAAGGACATGGAGATCGCGGAGGCTGCGGCGGCCCACAGCGGGACGCGGATGCGGCTGGCGGGCCAAGCGCGGCTGCTGGCGGGAGAAGCGGTGGCCGCGGGACTGGGCGAGCTGGACTACTCGGTTCTGGCGGGCTATCTGCGCGGCCGGGATCCGGCCTGACCCGGACTGACGCGGGAGGGAAGGGGAGAACTCCGCCGCCCCTCCCCCACCGTCCGTCAGTACAGGCGCTTGGCGTAGTTCTGCGGGGCGTAGTGCTCCTCCAGCTCCCGCACGGTCTCGGGCGGAGCCTCGACCTCCTTGATGCGCGTGGCGATCGGGGGAAGCACCTCGGACTGCCAGGTGTCCGGCTGCCAGAGTCCGGACCGGATCAGCGACTTGGGACAGTTGTAGGTGACTTCCTCCACCTCGATCAGCAGCGCGAGCTTCGGGCGGTTCCCGCGCAGCGTCATCTCGTCGAAGAAGGGTGCGTCCCGGAGAACGCGGGCCCGCCCGTTGACGAGCAGCACCGACGTGGAGCCGGGAACCAGCGAGATGATCCCGACGCGGGGGTTGCGGAGCACGTTGAAGAGGCTGTCTCCCCGCTTGTTCCCGGGCCGCTCGGGCACGGCGATCGTCGTGTCGTCGAGCACATGGAAGAGATGACCGGCAGGGTCTCCCCGCCCGGACGCCGTGCACCTGCCATCGGGATCCGAGGTCGCCAGTACGCAGTACGGCGAGATGGTGAGCCACTGCTTGTCGTACGCGTGGAGCCGGGGGCGCGCCCTGTTCACCGCGCGCCGGTTGGGCTCGCCCAGCAGTTCGCGCAGCTCGGCGGCGGAGTCGACCTCCGTGTATCCGAGGTGCTGGTGGTCGCTCAAGAAACCTACTTCCAGGGAGAGTTCACAAGGGCCGTCGCCACGAGGCGGATCAGCCCTGCCGGGCGCCACGCCGACCGGGGCCGGCGCTGTCGTTGTCCGCACGCACCGCTGTCACGACGACGGTGGTGTAGGTCATGATGAAGCTCCCGCCCATCCGGTCGATCGCCTTCCCCGTGGCTTCCAGCATCCGGGCCAGCTCCTCGGGCGGGAGCCCTCCGAGGGCGGTCTGGGTGGGGACCTGGGCGAGCCACTCGTCCCGCGCGTACACGCGTTCCCAGTCGAGCCGCCACTCCTCGGGCTCCTCGAAGCAGCCCGTCCCCCGGATTCCGTCGGCGAACATGTCGAACATCGGCTGGTAGAGATCCATGGCCGACCGCCGACGGCCGTCGGCGTCGAACGCGGACGCGGGCGCGACCCTCCGGTACGCCTCCGCAGAGCGCGTCGTCCAGGCGGGCAGCGAGCTGCCGCTGACGATCTCCACCAACTCGGGCGGGGTGTGGGACGAGTGGTGGAACGGTGCGAGCACACCCCCCGGCCTCAGCACCTGCGCGGCCTTCACCGCTCCGGCCGACGGATCCACCCAGTGCCAGGCCGTCCCGGAGACGACGGCATCGAACAGCCGCCCCTTCGGCTCCCAGGTCTCGAAGGCCGAGACCTCCACATCGACGCCCGTGCCGCGCGCGTGCCGGGCCATCCGCGCGTCGGGGTCCACCCCGAGTACGGTGCACCCGGCGGCCTGGAACTGCCGCGCCTCGATGCCCGTGCCACACCCCGCGTCGACCACGTCACATCCGGGCATGGCGTCGACTATTCGAGAAATCACCGATTCCGGATAGGCGGGTCTCGATTGGTCGTAGAGGGCCGCGTCCCCGCTGAAGTAGGTGAAGGGACTTTCCTTCTGTGGGAAAGCAGGCATGTGTGACAGCATGATTGCCCCCTGTCGGACTGTCAACGTTCGAGTGCGTGCATATGTCGGGATTGCGGACAGGTGCTGGGATATTCAGGAAGGAGTGAATTCGGGGAAACGGCACGACGTCCGGCTGGAAATGCGGCAGCGGCGAGAGGCACGCCGCCTGCTTTCCATTCCGGTCCCACCGAGCTTCACGCCCGGCGCCCCGCCGACGGGAACTCACGGCGTCGACATCAGCAGCACGTTCGGCACCCGGTCCGGTGCCACGGCCCGCAGAAGGCCGTATCCGATCCCCGCGGCCCCGTCCAGGAGTCCGGGCGTCCACGTGCCCCGGGGAACGCCGGTGACCACCCGGCCGGCGAGGACCCGCCGGGCGACGTCGGCCGTCGCCTGCCGCGCCGCCCGCGCCGTCTCCTCGTCGCCCGTGTGCTCTGCGGTGGTGCGGAGCGCCTCGACCAGGCCGAGGGTTCCGTGGCAGAGGGAATCGTCGCCGACCCCCCGGGCCACGCCCGCCACGACGAGGTCCACCCTGTGGGGCCGTTGCCGCTCCGAACCGCCGACGAGCCGAAGGCCGCTCGCCTCGGCCATGACGAGACCGGCGTTCCCCCGGCACCAGGAGGCGTCGGCGAGACGCCCGCCGGCGACGCGTTCGCGCGCCTCGGCGGCCCGGTCCAGCAGCGCCGTGTCGCCGGTGAGGCTCGCGACGGCGGTCAGCGCGTGGGCCCGGCCCGCCAGGCCGTGGGCGAACCCGGGGACGGCGGACTCCTCCAGGTCGGCGAGGCCGGCCCCGGCGGCCCGGACGGCCTCCAGGGCCTGGGCGCTGGGGTCGGTCCGGTGGAGGGCGACGAGGGCCAGCGCCGCCCCGGCCACCCCAGTCATCACGTCCAGGGGCTGCGGCTCCCGCAGGGCAGCGGTGAACGCCGGCACCAGCCGGTGGGCGGAACGCAGCAGCTCCGGGGCGTCCCAGATCTCACCGGCCCGGGTCAGGAGGTAAAGGACGCCGCCCAGTTCGTCGTACGCCCCGATGCCCAGGCCCGCCAGTTCCTCCGGCTCGGGCATGTCATCGGGGTCCAGCAGGGCGGCGAGGACGTCCTGGGCCAGCGCCCGGTAGCGATCCGCCCCGGTGGCCCGTCCCAGCTCGGCGAGGAAGAGCGCGATGCCGCTGACGCCCCGGTCGAGCCCCATACCGCCGGACTCCACGAGCCAGAAGCGGTCGGCCGCCATACGAAGCGATGACCACTCGACCAGCCCGTCCTCGCCGCGGATCACCGAGTCGCAGATCCGGTCCCCGATGGCGCGGGCCGCGGCGACGGCAAGGTCCGGATCGGGACCGGCGGCCGGAGAGCCGGGCACCGAGGGGGCCGGGAGGCACCGGTGGCCGCCCTCCTGGCGCGTGGCGAACGAGGTCTCGACGAACCAGATCTGCTCCCGCAGGTCCTCCTCCGAGAAGGATGCGAGGCGTTCCCGCACCGCGTCCGCGCCGGTGCGGACGAAGAAGTCCCGCAGCAGGACCCCTCGGTGATCCGCGATGCCGGTGCTGTCGGGGGAGGTCCGAAAGGCGGGTATGTCGCCGCACGCGAGCTGACGCCACTCGCTGTCCTCGACGGCGTGCCCGGCATCGCGCCGTGCGAGGCTTCCGAGGTGGTCGTGGCGCAGGTCCGGGTCCGCGAGCAGGGCCGGGTCCCAGGACCCGGTGAGCACACTGCGGTACTGGAAGGTGTCGCGCAACACCGCGCGCACGGGGACCCCGGAGAACCGGGCCAGCGGCCCGTCGGCCCGGGACAGCGCCGGACGCTCCGCGAGCAGCAGGCGGTAGCAGTGGGCGAAGCCCGCGACCAGGTCGTCGGCCATCTCCTCCGGAGCGTGGCGGAGGCCCTCCACGGTGGGGCGGTTGCCGTACTCCTCGACCGGGTGGAAGGCGGGGACCGGTGCCATACGGTCCGTACCGGGATCGCGGTACTCGATGCGGGGGTGGGCCCAGAACTCACCGCGCGCCGCACCGCCGGCCAGGCCACTCATCTCCATGGCCCGGACACCGTGCTCGTCGGTACGGACGAGCCGGTGCGGCAGGAGGCCCACCGCCAGCACGGAGTCGCGCAGCCGCCGTGCCACCACGTCCTCCGCGTCGTCCAGCCAGCCGGGATCCGAGGACTCCGCGTAGAACAGCGCTTCCAAGTCGAAGTACACGGGGTCCTCGCCGACCGCCACCTGGTTCTGGAAGTGCATGTCGTAGCCGCGCAGCAGATGGAACACGGCGAGGAACGCGCCCTGCCGCCAGTAGAAGCGACGCAGGGAGTCACGGTCCGGGCACGGGGCCGGCGCGTAGTGTGCCGACCACCCGTGGGTGCCCCGGTCGAGAACGTGCGCGGGCCGCAGGCGGTGTGTCAGCCCCCGGTCGCCGAGCCAGTCGATGAATCCCGCGAACGCCGCGTCGCAGGCGAGCGAGCGGGGCTTGTAGACGACTCCGGGGCCTTCGCGGAAGGAGACGACGGCAACCGCGCGCCCGCCGTCGTGGGCGTCTCCCGCCCCGAAGTCGACGGCTTCCACATCGGCCGAGGACTCGGCCTTCACCGCCAGTTGCTCCCGGAGCAGGGGCAGATCGGACTCCAGACGTGTCACGAATTCCAGACGCGAGGCGGCCCAGCGGTCGAACTCCGCTGTCAGTTCCCGGTCCAGCGCGGGGTATTTCCGCAGCAGAGCGAGAGCGGTCTCCGGGGCGCGGAGCGAGGCGGTGAAGCGCTCGAAGCCCCGCACTCCCGGGTCCTGCCAGTCCTGCCAGTCCCGCCCGTCCCGCCCGTCCGGGTCACGGTCCCGCCGTGTCGCTGTCAGCTCCTCGACCAGCATCGGTTTCACCATGGCCAGGAATCGGGCGGAAGGAAGCGCGAGGATCGCCGAGGAGCGGTCCGGCAGGGGCATCCCCGGGCGCGCCTCGCCAAGCCGTCGTCGCAGATCCTCCTGCGCGGACACGGCCGGCGGACCGATCCAGCCCAGCAGCGCCAGGTCCCCGTCGGCGGCTTCTCCCGGCCACGCGCGGCCCGGCAGGCGGTGCCACGCGTCGTGGAGGCCGCCGGTCGTGCCCGTGAGGGACGAGGACGGGTGGTCCTGGCTGTGCATCACAATCTCGCTCCGGAAGCAGTGATTCCATAAGAGTGGTCCACGGCCTTTGCATGCCTCCCGTTTCGGGCCCGTACGGGCAAGGAGGGAAAGGCCGTGCCAGGCATTCGGCGCATCGGGCCGGGAACACCGCGCACGCCCGGTTGCATGCCCATCTATACAACCGCTCACACCCCCGGACAAGTGCGGGTTTCGGTGATGTCGAAGACCGTTCCGATGCGGTACGGAAAAAGAGGAGCAGCACCGCACTCCCGGCAATCCACGCGTGATCCGGGCAAAGGGAAAAGGTGATTCGGTGAGAACCGAAACATCTGGTCGTGGCCGCTGTCGCCGTGGTTGACTCCGGTGGCCGGTGAAACGGACGCCAGCGGCATCAACGCCGCCGGGCCCCAGCCGGTACACCACAACGAGAGGAGGGATTTGCATGCGTAAGTACACGAAGCCCGCCGCCAAGCCCGTCACCCAGGGCACCGTTCTGCGTGGTACGGCCTGATCAAGGCCGCAGGCAAGTGCGCCCGCTCGCCGGGTGCACTTGCCACCCCATCCGAAAAACGGGTAACGCGCCGCCGAAGGACGACTCATGTGTGGACTCGCAGGATTTGCCCGGCTCGATGGACAGGACCTCGGGCCTGAGTACGACGCCCTTCTGCGCGACTTCGCCGACCTGCTGCACCACCGGGGCCCCGACGAGCGCGAGCTGCTGCGCAGCGGCCCGGTGGGCCTCGCCTTCACCCGGCTGTCCCTGGT
The DNA here is from genome assembly GCF_055568375.1 of Streptomyces sp. NPDC026062. NCBI lineage: Bacteria > Bacillati > Actinomycetota > Actinomycetes > Kitasatosporales > Streptomycetaceae > Streptomyces > Streptomyces sp. NPDC026062. Next base: position 258,143 of record NZ_JBVHOQ010000002.1, on the reverse strand, counting down.
GGACCCGGAGGACGGTACCCAGCCGCTCGTCAGCGACGACGGCAATCTCGTCCTGATCGCCAACGGCGAGGTGTACAACCACAAGGAGCTGGCCGCCCGGCTTCCGTCGGACGTGGTGCTGAAGACCGGCTCCGACTGCGAGGTCCTGCTCTACCTCTACCGTCAACACGGCCTGGACTTCCTGCGCGACGTGCGCGGCATGTTCGCGATCATCCTCTGGGACCGCGCACGCGGCCAACTCGTGCTGGCGCGCGACCGTTTCGGCATCAAGCCGCTGTACTACCACCGCAACGACCAGCGCATCGTCCTGTCGTCCGAGATCAAGGGCCTCTTCGCCGATCCCGCGACGCCCCGCCGGTTCGCCTGGGACAAGGCCCTGGCCGTCCCCGCCGTCTCCGCCGCCCCTCGGTTCAACGCGGACCGGATGTGCACCTGGTTCGAGGGCGTGGAGAGCGTGCCCGCCGCCACCGTGCTGCGCGTGGACCTCCGCGGCGGCAGGACGACGGAGCACCGCTACTGGGAACTGCCCACCGAGGCCGACGAGTCGACCAGCGCCGAGGCCTTCGTCGAGAGGTACGGCGACCTGTTGGAGGAGTCCGTCCGGGACTGCGCAACCGCGGACACCGAACTGGGGCTCTTCCTGTCCGGGGGGATCGACTCGTCGATCGTCCTGGCCCTGGCCAGGACGCAGGTGGAGGAACTCCACACATTCACCGCCCTCACCGGCGGAACCCGCGCCAACGGCGACGCCGAGCACTCCAGCCGGCTGTCCCGCCAGTGGGGGGTCCACAACCACCAGGTGCTCTTCGAGCCCGGCCTCACGCCCACGCCCGAGGAGTGGCGGCGCCTGGTCTGGCTCACCGAAAGCCCCATGGTCGGTCCGGAGGTGTACTACAAGCACGAACTGCACCGGTTCGCCCGCCAGGTGCGGCCGGAGCTGCGCGGCATGCTGCTCGGCGCGGCCAGCGACGAGTTCAACGGCGGCTACTCCCAGGGCGTGGGCGACGACTGGACGGCCTTCATCGCGGGGCTGGACGGGATGGACCGCGCCACGCGGCTCGACCGGATGCCCGGCCTGCGCTACTGGTGGGGCGAGAACGAGGCGTTCCTGTCCGACGACGCCCTCCGCTCGCCGGGCCCCGGCGGGGACGCCGACGTCTACGCGTCGTACGTGCTGTCCGAGTACCGCAAGGTCCAGCAGTACAACGTCTGGCACGAGGACCGGACCGCGGCCGGCAGCGGTGTCGAGGCCCGTGTGCCGTTCCTCGACCACCGGATCGTGGAACTCACCTCGTCCATCCCGGCACACCTCCGCCCCCGGCTGCTGTGGGACAAGCGGATACTCCGCGACGCCGTGGGGTCGCGGGTTCCGCGCAGCATCGCCGAGCGGCCCAAGGTCGCCTTCTTCTACGGCAACGGCACCCACCACGCCTACGGCATGCTGGCGCGGCTGATGAACGGCAACGGGCGCGAACTGGTCGAACGTGCCCTCGCGGCGCCCGGTGCGGACGCCTACCTGGACGCCGACCGGATCCGGCGGCGGCTGGACGACTTCACGGAGGGGACGAGCGACTCGCCCTCCGTGGAACTGCTGACGCGCATTGTCAACATGGGGCTGCTCGCCGAGATGGCGACGTCCGCGCCGAGGATCGAGTCGATGGACGCGGGTGCGGTGCGCACCGAACTCCGCGTACACGAGGACCTGATGGAAGAGACCAGGCAGCTCTTCGAGCCGGCACGGCGCCACGACCTGAACGCGGTGCCCGTCTACGCCAAGGGCCTCCTGCTGCTGTCCCATGCCAGTGGCGACCAGTACCTCGCGAACGACGGTCAGATCGAGTTCGTGCTCGAACCGGACAGCCCGATCGTCGGGGTGCTTCAACGGATCGACGGGACATCCACCCTCGCTGCCGTGCTCAGTGCGGCCGACGTCGAACTCAAGTCCGTGGAAGAGGAACTGGACACGCTCGTCGACCAGCGGCTTGTCCTCTTCGTCGCCTAACGGGAGCGCGCATGTATGTGCAGCGGTTCGAGGAGCAGTTGCTCCGCGGGAAGGCCGCCGAGCGCCCGCGCGGTCCGGAGTACGTGAGCCGTTTCGAACGCTGGGACGACCTGGCGAGCGTGCGCCGCCGCCCCCGTCGGCACTTCGCCGCCGCGGAGCCGGATCTCTATTTCCCGCCCGAGCTGTACCCGGTGGTGCGGCATCCCCTCGTCGTGGCGAAGGGGAGCGCGGCCGTGAAGGGCCTGCTCCTGCAACGGCTCTACGACTACCTGGAGTTCACGACGGAGCTGGAGACCCTCGCGGTCATCCCCGTCGCCACGAAGATCAGCCGGGGCCGTTCGGGGCTCTTCCTTCCCGGCCGCATGCGGTCGGACGCGTACAAGATCGTCACGGACGAGGCCTGGCACGCCCAGTTCTCGCACGAGTTCGCCTGCGAGATCGAGGCCGAGACCCGTGTGCCATGGGCGCTGCGAGGGATCTGTACGCCTCCCGCCTTCCTGCTGCGGCTCGACGGGATACGCGGACGGCTGCCGCACCACGTGCGGGGCGTCGAGGGCCTGCTGTTCGCCATAGTGAGCGAGACCCTGATCTCGGGGATGCTGTCCCATATTCCGCGCGACGAAAGACTGCCCTTGTCCGTCCGCAACATCATCCGTGATCACGCGGAGGACGAGGGCCGGCACCACGTCTACTTCAGGTCCCTGCTCACCCATCTGTGGCCGGCGCTCGGGCGCGCCGAACGGGAGGCGGTCGGTCCACTGATCCCCGAGGTGGTCTACGCCTTCCTGGAGCCCGACTACACGCAGACGGCACGTCATCTGCGGGACATCGGCCTGACCGGGGAACAGATCGACCAGGCCATCACGGAGAGCTGGCCGCCCGGCCGGCTCCGCAGCGGTGTCGCCGATGCGGCGTCCCAGTTGACGCGCTACCTCGGTGAGGTCGGAGCGCTGGAGGACAGGACCACCTTCGCCGCCTTCGAGGAGGCCGAGTTGCTGGGGCCGGGTCACGAGAAGCACGGCGACGCCCCGAAGGAGTTCGCCGGATGACTATCAGCCCAGCCTCCACCGGCACCGGGACCGACTCCCGCACGTTCTGGCGCTTCTGGTTCGCCTCCAGCGTGAGCCGCACCGGGTCGAACATCACGGCGGTGGCACTGCCGCTCGTCGCGCTCACCAGCCTGCACTCAACGACCTTCCAGGTGACGCTGCTGGCCGCAGCGAGCCAGGCCGCCTGGCTGCTCCTGGGGCTGCCGGCCGGAGTCATCGCGCAGAAGGTTCCGCTGCGCGGCCTGCAGGTGACGATGGACCTGGTACGCCTGGTGGCCATGGGCTCCATCCCGATGGCCTGGTGGCTGGACCGGCTCACGTTCGGGCATCTGCTCCTGACAGCCCTGATCACGAGCCTGGCGAGCGTGCTCTTCGACATCGCCAACTCCACATTCCTGCCCGCGCTGGTCTCCAAGGAGGAACTGACGGCGCGCAACAGCCTGATCTCGGCCACCGAGGCTGTCACCCAGACCGGTGCGCCGTCCGTGAGCGGACTGCTCATCAAGGTCATGGGCGCCGTCAACGTCCTCGTGATCGACTGCGTCACCTACCTCATATCGGCCGTGGTGCTGTGGACTCTCCCCGAGCGCAGGCCCAAGGCGTTGCCGCAGGTACCGGCAGGGGCGCTCATTCGCGAGGGATGCGCCTTCGTGATGCGGCACCCCGTGATGAGGCCGTGCGTGATCTGGGCGACGGTGAGCAACTTCTTCACCGCGGCCCTGATGGCACTGACCCCGCTCTACCTGGTGCGGGAGGTGGGGGCGTCCTCCACCGTGGTGGGGCTCGTGATTGCCGCGGACGGAGTCGGATCGCTGATCGGCTCGATGGTGGCGACCAGGATGTCGGCACGGCTCGGCACCGCGCGCGCCATGATCGTGTCCGGGGTCGTCGGCGGCGCCCTGGCGTTGGTGATACCGGTGACGACCACGCTGGGCAGCATCGGCTACTTCATCGTCGGCAACGCCGCGGTGGCGATGGCTGTGGTGATCGGCAGCATCATCACCAGGACGCACCGCCAGGTGGAGTCGCCACCGGAACTCCTCTCCAGAGTCATGGCCACGGTGCGTTTCATCTCCTGGGGCGCGCTTCCCCTGGGCGCCCTCCTGAGCGGTGTGCTCGCCTCCGCGCTCGGTCTGCGCCCTGCGCTGTGGGTGGTGTGCGCGGGCTTCCTGCTGGCACCGGTGGTGCTCATCATGAGCACCGTGCGGAAGCTCCATGACCTGAGCGAGGTCCGGGTCTGACACCGGACACGTCCAGCCCTTGTGGAACCGTTGCGAAGAAGGAGAGATCAATCCCCATGGATGAGGCCGTCGAGCGAAGCGATTCCGTGCCGCGCCGGGTGCTGGGGATCAGGATCCGCCGGATGAAGGACGACTTCCTGATCGGGGACGAGGACCGGGCGTTGCTCCTGGAGGACATCGCCGCGTTCATCTTCGCCTCGCTGGACGGCCGCCGGACCACCCTTGACGTGGCACGGCAGGTGGCCCAGGAGTACGGCGTCGGCGAGGAACAGGCGTTGACGGACGTCGTGGAGTTCCTTGACGGCCTGGCGGACCAGGGGATCGTCGAATGGTGAGACACGTTGCCGGAGAGAGGCGTACAGCATGACGAACATAATCGAGGAAGACTGGCTGGCTCCGCTGCGGGAACGGCATCTGATTCCCGAAGGAACCCAGGCCGCTTTCGTCGTCGGCTCCGTCGCCCGTGGCTGGCACAACCCCCGCAGCGACTATGACATCTACGTTGTCTCGAACCCGCTCCACACCTCCGAGACGAGCGATGCCATGCCGGTGCCGCTGGATCCTTCCTTCCTGAGCGTCGAGGTCTTCTACGCGCAGGAGAAGCGGTGGGAGGTGAAGTACTGGTGCGATGCGCAGATCGACCAGTTGCTCGCCAAGGTCTCATGGGAGGCGTACGAACGAGGCACCATCGCGGGGAACGTTCTCGTACCCCTTGAGGAGCTCACCCTCGCCCGTCTCGTGCACTGCCTTCCCCTGATCGGCGCCGAGTGGATCGAGGAGCGGCGTGCTCGCCTCGCCGGGACGGCGTTCCGCTCGTTCGTCATCGCCCGCTCCCTGGGAGAGGCGGACACGTACGTCGAGGACGCGCTGGGGCAGATGGAGGCGGGCGACCTGGAGAGTGCTGTGCTCTCGGCTCGGCTGGCCTTCGGCCATTCCGTCGACGCGCTCCTCGAAGGCGAAGGGGAGTTCGGCAGTCACCAGCCCAAATGGCGGGCCAACAGGTTCAAGGCCGCCACTCCCGGGGTTCTCACCTTCGACGAGTACTGGGCGGTCGAGACATTGCAGGCGTACGACAGCGCCGACCCGCTCCCCTGGATCAAGAACGTGCTCGCCCTCTGCCAGGACATCGCCATGCGGGTGGACGTCTCGTGACGGCACTCGGCCGGCGCCGGGGTCCTGGACGCATACCTCACGGAGTATCGAACAGAGGATGACGAAGTGGCGCTACGAACTGGGGCGTGTGCCGAGAGTCCCGCCTGCCCGGCGACGCCCGGCACGCGCGCACGCCGCGTTGTCGGGATCCCCCCGGCACACCCGGAACCGGGGCGACGCTCCGCCCTGCGATCGCACGCACCGGACGCCTCCGATCCCGCCCTCCGGGCGGACGGCGCTCCTTTCGGCACACTCCCTAGCGGTCGGTACACGGCTTCGTGATCAGGATCGACGTAGACGAGGACACCCTCCGCACCGTTCGCCTGACCTTCAGTCCCTTGTGGGAGACCTTCGGCAGCATCGGCCTCCTGGCCCGGTACCGGGGCGAGACTCCCGCACCGTACACGGAGTGGGCCCGGGCGGTACGGCTCACGATGCCTACGGGGCTGGCGCGCGACCTGGCCGGTGTGCTGCGTGACCCCGGGCTGTCGCGTCTTGTTTCCGGGTTCGTGCCCCTGCCCGATCCCGCGCGGAGCACCTTCGCGGCCGAACTCGACCACTTGCGACGCGCCAAGGGCAACCGGCCGGAGGAGCGGCACGTCTACTCCCTGCTGACACGGTACTGGGAGTACGCGCTCGCCCCCCACTGGAACCGGATCCGTTCCTCCTTGGAGGAGGAGATCCTGCTCCGCGGCCGCACGCTCGCCGTCGAGGGCCCCGAGGCGATGCTGGGCGAGCTGGGTGGCCGGGTCCTGTGGACCAGGCCCCGCCTCACCGTGCCCTACCACCGCGACCTGGACCTGACCATCACGAAGTCCCGGCTGCTCCTCGTGCCCACCGTGTTCTCCGGTGGCCTGAGGCTGCTCGTCGAGGACTGTGCCGGGGTGGCGATGTCCTATCAGGCGCGGGCCACGGGCCGCCTGCGGGTACTGACCGCGGGAGGCGACGGCAGCCGGAGCCAGGACCGGCTCGCGTTGCTCCTGGGGAAGGGACGCGCGCAAGTGGTGCGAGCCCTCGAACTGCCGATGACAACCACCGCCGTGGCGGAGTCCGTGGGGCTGGCAAAGAGCACCGTCTCGCAGCACCTGGCCGTGCTGTCCGGCAGCGGACTCGTGTGGAAGCAGCGCATCGGCGCGAGCGTCTTCTACCAACTCGACCAGGGCGGGCTTGCGTTGTTGAGAGAACTGGACTGACCGACGGTTCGGCCGGAGGGGACCTCCCGGGGAGACGCCTCTTCGGTCTTCGTCGGGCCCAGCGAACCGGGAACGACCGGCGGCAGCGTGGTCCCGGGTCGGAGACCTGCGCGACGGCGCTGCCGACGTCCCAGCACCGCGCTGCGCTGCGCTGCGCTGCGCTGCGCTGCGACGGCACCGCCAACGGTCAGCCGCCGACAGTGAGTTGGATGTTCCCGATCCGCCCCATCCCGTCGAAGGAGACAACGGCGGCGTTCCCCGTCGGCAGATCAGCGATCAGCCGGTCGCCTTCCATGCGCTGGGGCACTCCGTGGTGCTCGAAGTACCCCTTGACAGCCTGCTGCGGCGAACGGCCGATGAGCGAGACCCCGGCCATGATGACGCGCGGCAGAGCGATCGGATCGAGTTCGGCACTCGGCACCTTCGGGTCGTCGGGCAGGAAGTACACCCGTGTGCCGGGCCCAGCGGGCTGCCCGATGTACCCGGGGGCGTTGGCCACACCCATCCCCGCGAAGGCCAGCATCTCGGCGGCCCGCCGAGGGTCTTCGAACCCGGAAAGATCAAGTTCCGCAGCGGTGAACTCGGGTATCCCGTGCGTCTGTCCGTACCGTTTCACCGCAGTGGACAACGCCACGACCTCACTCCCGCCGAGCCCCGGATTCGCCCAGCCCCACAGCCAGGAATCAGCCTCCATGTCGTACGTCCCGAGAACCCCGACCCGTAGCTGTACCTCCCCCTGCCGGTACGAGCACGTCGGCAGGTCCGCGCTCCACGGCGTCTCGGGCAAGTACGCCATGAGCGTTTCGAGCTGAGCGGCGCCCCAGACGGAGTGCCGGTCCGCCTCAAGCAGGAACTGGTCGCTGAATCCGTTTGTCATGATCACAAGCGTAGTGGGCGAAGCCCAACAGCAGTCAGCCCAATGCCGCGTAGCCGGGCCTTACCGGTGTCCGCCAGGCGATTCGGCCGACGAGATGGGCTCAGCTCCGATGTCCGGCACCCACCGTTCCGGACCGTTCGCCGCAGGGAGACGGACCACACCTCCGGCAATTCCCCGCAGGTACACCTGCGGGGAATTCCCAGCCGGTACACCTCCCCAGGGTGGCGACGGCCCATCGGGCCCAGGGGCCCGGCGTGGCGCACGTGTCAGGGGGTGCCGTTCGCCGTTGGGAGGGCTGGCGGGAACCTGCCGGGGCAGCTTTCCGCCAGCTCCGGTCCGCGCTCTCGCGCTCCACTCGCCCGACACTCTTCGAAGCGCTCGGATGCCACCCCCGCATCTGACGCATCTGACGCATCTGACGCATCTACGAGGAAAGAGCAACGATGACAAGAGGTACCGCGCGACACGGCGCGGCCCTGCTGTCGGCCGGGCTGGCGTTCGCGCTCCTGCCCATGGCAGGTGCGTCGGCCGCGCCGACCGCGCAGAGCGCCGTGCCCGCCCCGAGCACCAAGGCCGCCCACGCCGCCCACACGGTGACCCTGGTGACCGGCGACAAGGTGACCGTCACCGACATAGGCGGCGGTCAGCAGACCATCGACGTCAAGCGCCCCCAGGGTGTGGACGGGCTCGTCCGCACCGAGGTGACCGACGGGCGGATCACCGTCACACCCGACGAGGTCCTCCCCTACCTGGCCTCCGGCAAGCTCGACCAGCGGCTCTTCGACGTCACCGGCCTGCTGGAACAGGGCCTCGCCGACACCGCGGCCGACGCGACCCCGCTGATCGTCACCTACTCCGGCAAGGCCGCCCGTACCGCGGCCGCCGCGCCCAGGGGGGCCGAGCGCACCCGCACGCTGGGTGCCATCGGCGGTGCGGCGTTCGACGCCGACAAGGGCCGCACGTTCTGGAACGGTCTGACCGCCAAGGCCGGATTCTCCGACGGCATCGGCAAGGTGTGGCTCGACGGCCGCGTCAAGGCCGACATGGAGGAGTCCAACGCCCAGATCGGCACCCCGAAGGCGTGGGAGGCCGGACTCACCGGCAAGGGCGTGAAGGTCGCGGTCCTCGACACCGGGTACGACACCACGCACCCCGACCTCGCCTCGCGTGTCACCGAGTCGAGGTCGTTCATCGCGGGTCAGGAAGTCGCCGACCGTGCCGGGCACGGTACGCACGTCACCTCCACGGTCGGCGGATCGGGCGCCGCCTCCGACGGCAGGGAGAAGGGCGTCGCCCCCGACGCCACGCTCGCCGTCGGCAAGGTCCTCTCCGACGGGGGCTACGGCGAGGAGTCGGAGATCATCGCCGGCATGGAGTGGGCCGCCAAGGACATCAAGGCCAAGGTCATCTCGATGTCGCTCGGCTCCGACACCGGCAGCGACGGCACCGACCCGATGTCCCTCGCCGTCAACTCCCTCTCCCAGGAGACCGGCGCGCTCTTCGTGATCGCGGCGGGCAACGCCTACGGCCCCGGCACGATCGGCTCGCCGGGCGCCGCCGACTCCGCCCTCACGGTCGGCGCGGTGGACTCGAACGACAACCGCGCCGCCTTCTCCAGCCAGGGCCCGCGCCTCGGCGACAGCGGCCTCAAGCCGGATGTCTCGGCGCCCGGCGTGGACGTTCTCGCGGCCCGTTCCTCGCTGGTGGAGGGCTCCGGCTCGTACACCACCATGAGCGGTACCTCGATGGCGACGCCGCACGTCGCGGGCATGGCCGCGCTGCTGGCGCAGCGGCACCCGGACTGGACGGGGCAGCAGCTCAAGGATGCCCTCATGTCGTCCTCGAAGCAGCTCGACACCTCCGCCTACGCGATCGGCGCGGGCCGCGTCTCGGTGCCTGACGCGATTGCCGCGCAGGTCACCGCCACCGGCAGCGTCGACCTCGGCATGTACGGCTGGCCGTACGAGAACAACGAGCCCGTCACCAAGACGGTCACGTACGCCAATGCCTCGGACACCGCGGTGGAACTGGACCTCGCCGTCCGGGGCGGCACCGCGGGCCTCGTCACGCTCGCCGACTCCCGGCTGACCGTGCCCGCGCACGGCACCGCTTCCACCACGGTGACGGGCGATGGAGCCAAGGGTGTCATCGGCACCAACTCCGGTCAGATCGTGGCCACATCGGGTGGTGCGACCGTCGCGCACACCGCGTTCGGCCTGGTGAAGGAGGAGGAGCGCTACACGCTCACCGTCCACGTCAAGGACCGGGACGGCCGGCCGACCGCCGCCAGGCTGAGCTACAAGCAGCTCGTGAAGGACGCCCAGGCGGAGGCTGCCGTCGTCGACGACTCCGGCACGGTCGAACTGCGGCTGAAGCCGGGCAGCTACTACCTGAACTCGTTCCTCGACGTACGCGGTACCCACGGCAAGGACTCCCTCGGCCTCGGCTACCTGGCCAGTCCGGGAATCACGCTCGACGGCGACCGTGAGATCACCCTCGACGGCAGCAAGCTGCGCGAGGTCGGCACCCGTGTCGCCAAAGACACCGAGCCGCACCAGACGGTGATCCAGTACGACCGCAACACCGGCGGCACCGACATGTTCGGCATGGTCCTCATGCCCATCAAGTACGACACCCTGCTCGCCGCACCGACCGAGAAGGTCAAGGACGGCACGTACGCCTTCCGCACGACCTGGCGCGAGGGTCAGCCGCAGGTCGCCACCAAGGGCGTCGAGGAGACGTGGAACCAGCCCGGCTCCACCCTCATCAAGGGCCGCAGCCGCCTGGAACTCGTCAGCGTCGGTGCCGGCACTCCCGCCGACTACGCGCGCAAGAACGTCAAGGGCAAGGCCGCCCTCGTGCACGTCGACGGCACGCTCACCCCGGCGCAGATCGCCCAGGCCGCCCAGGACGCGGGCGCCAAGGCGCTGTTCGTCACGGACGACGCCCCGGGCCGTCTCAATGTGAGCTTCTACCACGCGGACGGCACCGCGCGTCCGCTCCAGATCACGAGTGTGGACGCCGCCGACTACGCCCGGCTGCTGACCATGGAGCGCAAGGGCAAGCGCGTCGAGACGACGGGCACGCCCGGTGGTGAACTCGACTACGTCTACGACCTGTCGAAGGGGTACAAGGACGCGATCCCCGACCGGAGCCTGCTCTTCGAGCCGCGCTCATCGCAACTGGCCACCGTCGACACCACGTTCTACGGCAGGGAGAAGAAGGCGGGCTCCGAATACCGCTACTCGATCGATCCCTCCTTCGCCGCGGCCGGCGGCTTCCAGGAGAACCGCACGTTCCCGGGCCACCGCACCGACTACGTGTCGGTCGAGGACGGTCAGCAGTGGCACGAGTCCGTCAACCTCGGTGAGGACCTGGAGCAGCGCACCGGTCGCGTCACCTACCGGGCGGGCAAGCACAACGAACTCGAGTGGTTCAAGCCGGTCTGGCACCCCTACGGTGGCAGCGGTCTCGGCTGGGGCCAGCAGCGACAGGGCAACACGCTGCGGTTCAACATCCCGGGCTGGGGTGACGGCGGCCCCGACCACACCGGCTTCGGAGACCCGTACAGCAGCACCGCCGGCATGAAGCAGTACACCGAGGCCTGGGTGGACGGCGAGAGCGCGGGCCGCAAGGTCGGCAGCACCGCCCAGTTCGGTGTCACCGACGGCTCGGAGCTGCCGTTCAAGGTCGCGACCGACACCTCGCTCGACCCGAAGGTGTGGGGCATCGGCACCACTGCGCACAGTGAGTGGACGTTCAGGTCGGCGGCCACGCCGGTCGGCGCGTACACGTTCCTGCCGCTGATCAACCTCAACTACGACGTGGACACGGACCTCGCCGGCACGGTGCGTGCGGGCAAGAAGCTGCCGATCGGTCTGTCCGCCGAGTATGTCAACGGCGCGGCCGGCACCGGCACTCTCGGCGGCGGCACCCTCCAGGTGTCGTACGACGACGGCAAGACCTGGAAGTCCGTGAAGCTGAAGGGTTCGGGCGCTTCCTGGAAGGGCACGCTGAGCATCCCGCGCAACGCCGCCTCCGTCTCGCTGAAGGCCGGTGCCAAGGACAACAAGGGCGGCACCGTCAGCCAGGAGATCATCCAGGCTGTGGCCGTGCGGTAGCCGCAGCGCCCCCTCCGAGGAGGGGGTCTGAGGGCCGGGGCCCGGGCGCGGAGCAACTCCGCACCGGACCCCGGCACTTCGCCCACACGACTCTCTGTACACGCATGGTCCCTTTACCGAACCATCGACGCCAAGACCCGGGTGGAGCGCATGTGCCCCGCACTGGAACGAGATGGGGAGAGTTCTGTGAGGACATCCAGATTCCGGCGGATGCTGGCTACCGGTGTGGTCGTCGCCGCCACCGGTTCCGCGCTGCTGACCACACCGGCCGTGGCGGACACGAACGACGCCGCCATCGGTGCCGGTGCGTCAGCGACCACGGCCCCGGTGCCCGTCGCCCCGGCAATGACGCAGGGCCTGGACACATCGGCCCGTCCGGGCACCCCCGCGGAGGCGGCCCGCGCTTACCTGAAGGCCCATCAGGACACGTACCGGGTACCGGTATCCAACCTGGCCACTGTCCGGACGACCGGCGCCGGGAAGCAGTCCGCCGTGCGCTTCCAGCAGAAGCACGACGGTGTCCCGGTCTTCGGCGCCGAGTACGCGGTGCAGACGCAGGTTGGCCGACGGCGGGCAGCAGGTCACCTCCGCGACCGGCACGCTCCACACCGACCTCACGGTCTCCACCACACCCAAGGTGACCGAAGCCCTCGCCAAGCGGCGCATGTTCGCGCTCGACGCCGGGCTCTCCCTTCGAGCAGAAGAGCGGAACACACGACGGCACCACTCTCGCCTCCAACGTTCTGCCCACCTACGAGGTCTACGCCGGCATCGACGAGCAGGCCGCCCAGATCAACGGCGACGTCTACGCGATCAGCCACGAGGACCCCGTCGCGTGGGACCGGGGCGGCCATTCCCTGGGCATCACGGTGGGCCGCTTCAGCAAGAAGCCGAAGCATGAGCTGGCGGAGAAGGAGGCTCATCTGCTCGACCCGTCGCTCGACGACGACCGCATCGTCTTCACCCGTATCGCGGCCGACGGCATCGGCGTCTACCGGACCGGGGCCAAGGGCCAGGGCGCGATCAAGAAGCTCGTCGACAGCCCGGACGCGGACGAGACCGAGCCGGTGACGGAGAACGGCGCGCTCGCCTACATCAGCATCACCGCCGACGGCGAGCAGGACGTCATGTTCCGCGACCGCCACGGCAGGACTCGCAACGTGACCCCGGAGGCCGGGACCACCGCCGGTAATCTCGCCATGAAGAAGGGCAAGATCACCTGGCGGGACGGAACCGGCAAGTTCGTCAGCGTCCACGACCTCGCCACCGGAACCACCCAGACCCGGAAGATCACCTACTACCGCACCAACACGGTGTCGGATGTCCAGATCACCTCGGACCGGGTGTACTGGCGCGAGACCGGCAACCTCCTGATCTTCTCGTACAGCACCTTCTGGTCCGCCCCCCTCGATGACCTGAGCAGCGCCAAGCAGTTCAAGAACCTCCCGGACCTCTACCTCGCCCAGTTCTCCGTCAACGACAACTACTTCGCGTTCTCGACGTACGACTTCGAGGGCGGCATGGGAGTGTGGAACACCCCCGGCAAGGTACAGGTCACCAAGACCGCCGATCTGGTGACGAGTGAGGAGCCGGAGCTGTCCAGGGTTTCCTGCTCCTCGGGCGCCCAGCTGGCCCCGTCCCCCGGTGACGGTCAGCGTGTCGTCTGGCTGGACACGACCGCCGCCTCCACCGATGTGCTGACCCGGAAGACGTTCGCCGGCACCTGCGAGTAGCCCCGGTCCGCACCCAGCGGGCTCACCGGCTGTCGGTGGGCGTGCTCCGAGCAGACTGAGCACATCCCCGCGACGGCGAAAGCTCCCGGCAGACGGGTTCTCCACCGAGAACACCCGTTCTGCCGGGAGCTTTCGCATGCTTGTCCCGCCTCTTGCGGTTCCGTCTCCCACGGCTCCTGCCGGTGGCGCCGCCAATGACGAACAACTCCGGTACATGCGGCTCCGTTACGTGCGGCTCCGGTACGTGCGGGTGCGATTCCTTCAGACAGCTCTCCCGACGAGTTCGGCGGTGTCGAGGACGTGTTCACCCGCGTGCAGGGTGACCGGCTCGCAGCCGGGGAGCTCGGCAACAGCACGGCAGCCCTCGGGAACCGTGCAGCGTGCCGTCATGCCGGTGGCTGTCACTTCCCAGGACAAGGACGCTGTCCCGTAAGGGGTTTCGTGCCTGGTGCGGGCCCAGGCGATGTCGCGGCCGGGTCACGGCCGGAAGGAGATCTCGTGGTATCCGGGGGCCGTGGCCGTGATACCGCCCACGACTCGGTGCAGCCAGTCGGCGACGGCGCCCAGCGCGTAGTGGTTGAACGAGGTCATGCCGCCCGGGTTCAGGGTGCCGTCGGGCCGCAGGCTGTCCCAGCGTTCCCAGACGGTGGTCGCGCCCCGGGTCACGGTGTAGAGCCAGGAGGGGCACTCGGTCTGCAGAAGCAGTCGGTAGGCGAGGTCCAGGTGGCCGGTGTCGGTGAGTGCGTCGCAGATCAGGGGGGAAGGACGTACCGGCGACGGAAGGCGTCCGTCACCTCGGCGGCCAGGGCCGCGTACCGTCCGGCGTCGAAGGTCTCGCCCCCGTACAGACCACTGGTGAGGATCGGGCCGGGTGCGGCGGTCCAGGTGCTGTCCGTCGCCATGAGGGCCGTGGTTCCGTCGTCGTACGTCAGCTCCAGCTGGGCGAGAAGGGCCGTCGACCAAGCCGGGCACACCATGGGCTCCGCCGCCGCCCGCATGCTCATCGAGCGTGTGGAGGGAAGGCGGGACCGGGCCATGCAGACGACGATGACCCCACGCCTAGTACGACGTGGCACCACCGCCGCACCGGCGGGCCGCTGGCTCAAAGCCTTTCAGGACGGCGGGGGTGCGTCGCGCGCGTCGGTCATGCGCCTGCCGACCCGGGCCGCTGTTTCGCGCAGCCAGATGTGTGCGGCGTCGTGTGTGTGGACCGGGTGCCACCACATCGCCTCCTGCAACGGCACTGCTTCGTACGGCGGTTGCAGGACCCGGACGGCGGCGAGGGGGGCCATCAGATGGGCGAGGCGGGCCTGGATCAGGGCGATGCGCCGGGTGCCGGCGACCAGCAGCGGCAGCAGCTGGAAGCTGTCGACGGAGACCTCCACGCGTGGCTCGACGCCGAGCATGCCGAGCTGGCGTACGGCCGGGGCGTCGTAGGTGCGCTGGTAGGTGACCCACGGCAGCCGGGCCAGGTCCTGACGGGTGAGCCGGTCCTCCACACTCGGATGATCGTCCGCGACGAGAAAGACCCAGCTGTCCTCGTAGAGGTCGGTCGCGGGGAAGTCGCTGACGACCCCGTGCGGCATGAGCAGGCCGTCGGTGGCGCTCAGCAGGGTGGCGGTGTCGTCGACGATCGCGGCCGGGGGCTGGGTGAAGCGCAGACGGATGCCGGGGGCCTCCTCGTGCACGACGCGGGCGAGCTCGGTACCGAACACGGCGACCGCGTAGTCGGAGGCGATCAGTTTGAACGCGCGGCTCTCACTCGCCGGGTCGAAGTCGGCCTGGCTGGCGAACAGGCGCTCCAGCACATCATGGGCGGTCGCGGTGCGGTCGAGCAGAACCTGACCGAGGGCGGTGAGTTCGTAGTGACCGCCGACCCGGGCGAGCAGGTCGTCGTCGAAGTGGCGGCGCAGCCGCGCCAGGGCGGCACTCATGGCCGGCTGGCTCAGCCCGACGCGCTGTCCGGCACGCGTGACGTTGCGCTCCTCCAGCAGAGCACGCAGGGCGACGACCAGGTTGAGGTCCAGGCGGGACAGGTTCACGGGCATTCCCTTTGCGGTCCATGCGGAACGGCGCCGACCAGCGTGAATAAACACGATAGATGACTGGCATCCACATAATCTATTTCCATGATTGCGGGTGGCGGGTCCAGATTAGGCACATCGCCATCAGGAGGACATCTCTGTGAAACCCGCACCCGCGTCCGCGCTCTTCGCCGGACCGTTCGCCCTCGCCACGCTCTCGGCACCGGACGGACCCACGTTCCCCGCTCTCGTCACGCCCGATGCCCGGGTACTCGACCTCCGAGCCGCTTTCGACGACGACCGGCTGACGGTCCGGAGCCTTCTGGAGAACTGGGAGGCCGCCCGCCCTCGGCTGGACGCGCTGGCCGAGGAGGCCGGACAGCGGCTCGAACCGCTGGCGGACCATCAGGTGCACGCCCCCGTCGAGCCCCGTCAGATCTTCCAGTCGGGTGCGAACTACCGTCAGCACGTCATCGATCTGCACGTCGCGCACCGTGCCCCGGGCGACGACCGTCCCGAGGAGGAACGGCGCGCCGAGGCGGCGGAGATCATGGACCGGCGGGCGGCCGAGGACCTGCCGTACGTGTTCATCGGACTGCCGAGCGCGATCACCGGCCCGTACGACGACGTGGTGCTTCCGGCGTGGGCCGAGAAGCCCGACTGGGAGCTGGAGCTGGCGGTCGTGATCGGCCGGCCCGCCTACCGGGTGTCCGCCGACGAGGCACTGGACCATGTCGCCGGTTACACGATCGCCAACGACCTGACCGATCGCGCCACGGTGTTCCGCCGGGACATGCCGCAAATCGGCACGGACTGGCTGCGCAGCAAGAACGCGCCCGGTTTCACCCCGCTCGGCCCCTGGATCGTCCCCGCCTCGTCGGTCGCCGATCCGGACGACCTCCGGGTGACGCTGAAGCTGAACGGCGAGACCATGCAGGACGAGTCCACCCAGGACATGATCTTCGACGTCGCGCGTGTGGTGGCGTACATCTCGCAGTCGGCCCAACTACTGCCCGGCGACGTGGTGCTGACGGGCAGCCCGGCCGGGAACGGCATGCACTGGGGCCGGCTGCTGCGCGACGGGGACGTCATGGAGGGTTCGGTCACCGGGCTCGGCGTGCAGCGCACCCGCTGCGTGGCGGAGCCTTCATGACCCTCGACCGCACCGACCCCGAGGGTTCCGTCAACGCGGCCGCCGAGGCGTACAACAACTGGGGCCGCTGGGGCGAGGACGACGTGCTCGGCACCCTGAACTTCCTCGACGAGGCCAAGCGTCGCGAGGGAGCCGCCCTCATCCGCCGGGGCGTCAGCTTCTCCCTCTCCCAGCGCTTCGACATGAACGGACCGCAGAAGGGCTGGCGGCGGCGCACCAACCCCGTGCACACCATGCTCGACACCGGCACCGATGCCGTCGTCACCGGTCAGGGTTTCCCGCACGGGATCGGCGGCGCCGACGACGTCATCGCGATGCCGCTCCAGTGCTCCACCCAGTGGGACGGACTCGGCCACATCTTCGACCACGGCAAGGCGTGGAACGGACGCCCGGCGGAGAAGGTCGTCACCTCCGAGGGCGATCTCGTCACCGGTATCGAGCACATGGCCTCGCACGTCGCGGGACGCGGAGTGCTGCTCGATGTCGGCCGGGTCATCGGTGAGAACGGCGAACTGCCCGACGGGTTCGCGATCACCTCGGAACACCTGGCGGCCACTGCGGAGGCCCACGGTGTGAACGTGGGCCGGGGCGACATCGTCCTGGTGCGCACCGGACAGCTCGCCCGGGTCCGCCGCGACGGCTGGGGCGAGTACGCCGGCGGCCCCGCTCCCGGCCTGTCCTTCACCACGGCCGGCTGGCTGCACGCCACGGAGATCGCCGCCGTCGCCACCGACACCTGGGGCTTCGAGGTCCGGCCCAACGAGTTCGACCACGCCTTCCAGCCGCTGCACCAGGTCGCCATCCCCAACATCGGTCTGCTCATCGGCGAGATGTGGGACCTGGAAGCACTCGCCGAGGACTGCGCGGCGGACGGCTCCTACGCGTTCTGGCTGACCGCCGCCCCGCTGCCGATCACGGGAGCGGTCGGCAGCCCGGTCAATCCGATCGCCGTCAAGTAACCAGAGGAACAAGGGAGTTCCCCATGAGCAACCAACGCACGGTCCTGGTGATCGGCGGCGGCGCGGCCGGTAACGCCGTCACCGTCCTGCTGCGCCGCGCCGGCCTCGGCGTCGACCTGATCGAGGCACGGGACGACTGGAACGCCACGGCGGGTTCCGGAATCACCCTCCAGGGCAACGCCCTGCGCGTACTGCGTGAACTGGGTGTGTGGGAGCAGGTGCGGGCGTCGGGTTACGGGTTCGGGTCGGTGGGCATCACCGCTCCCGACGGCACCGTTCTGCACGCGCAGGACGACATCCGCAGCGGTGGCGACGATCTGCCCGCCACCGTCGGCATGCAGCGTCCCCAGTTGCAGCGGATCCTCATCGACGCCGTCCGCGCGAGCGGAGCCCAGGTGCGCCTGGGTGTCAGGGCCACCGCCTTCGACCAGGACGACGACGGGGTCACCGTACGCTTCACCGACGGCACCGAGGGCCGCTACGACCTGGTGATCGCGGCGGACGGCCTCGGCTCCACCACCCGCGCCGCGATCGGCATCCCCGAGAAGCCGGAGCCGACCGGCATGGCCATCTGGCGTGTCGCGGCCCCCCGCCCGGCCGCCCTCACCCGCACCGACCTCGCCTACGGCGGCCCTGCCTACATCGCCGGCTACTGCCCCACCAGCGACACCACGCTCTACGCGTACGTCGTCGAGGCCAACCGCGACCGCGCCACCATCCCGCCGGAGACCCATGCCGAGGAGATGCGCAGCCTGACCTCCGCGTACGGCGGCTTCTGGCCGGAGATCACCGCGACGATCACCGACCCCACGAAGGTCAACTACACCTGGTTCGACCGCATGCTCGTCGAGGGCTCCTGGCACCGCGGCCGGGTCGTGCTCGTCGGCGATGCCGCGCACTGCTGCCCGCCCACTCTCGCCCAGGGCGCAGCCCTGTCCCTGGAGGACGCCTGGGTCCTCGCGCAGTTGCTGACCGAGGCCGGGACCTGGGACGACGCACTGCTCCAGGCGTATTACGAGCGCCGCGTCGCCCGCGTCCGCCCGGTCGTGGAAGCCTCCGTACAGATCGGCAAGTGGCAGCTCGACGGTGTCCGCGACGCCGACGTGCCCGGTCTGATGGGCCGCACCATGACCATGCTCCGGGAGCTGCCGTGACCTTCCCGACCGTGGACGTGCACGCGCACGTCCTCCTTCCCGAGATCGAGGCACTCGTCAACGGCCTGCCCGGCCACGCCGAGGCCAAGGAGCTGGACGCCCGGCGCAACGGCCCCGACGCCCTTGCCGTCAGCGGCCCCATGGTCCGCGCCCGCATCCCGAGGCTGACCGATGTCGCCGCGCGCCTCACGGTGATGGACGCCCAGGGTGTCGACGTCCAACTGGTCAGCCCCTCCCCCTCGCACTACCACTACTGGGCGGGCCGGGACACGGCCGAGCAGCTCTGCCGGCTCGCCAACGAGGCCACCGCCGCTCACTGCGCCCGGGCACCGGAGCGGCTGCGCGGGCTGGGGCTGGTCCCTCTCCAGCATCCGGACCTCATGGCGGGCGCGCTCGACCACGCCCTCGGACAGGGGCTGGCCGGCGTGGAGATCTCCAGCCACGCACCGGGTCGGGAGCTGTCCGATCCCGCGTACGAGCCGTTCTGGTCACGGGCCCAGGAGACAGGAGCGGTTCTCTTCCTGCATCCGTTCGGGTGCACCCTCGACGAGCGCCTGGACCAGTGGTACCTGTCCAACACGGTCGGGCAGCCCACGGAGAACGCCGTGGCCCTCTCGCACCTGATCTTCTCCGGGGTCCTGGACAGATACCCCGGACTGAAGCTGATCGCCGCCCACGGCGGCGGTTACCTGCCCACCCATATCGGCAGGTCCGACCATGCCTGGTCGGCACGGTCCGACGCGGGCGCCGGGTGCGCGCATCCGCCCAGCAGCTATCTCAGGCGGATCCACTTCGACTCCCTCGTACACGACCCGCGGGTGCTGGGCTCGTTGATCGAGGCCGCGGGGGCCGACCGGGTCCTGCTCGGATCGGACTTCCCCTTCGACATGGGGTCCGAGGATCCGGTCGGCGCTCTGCGCGCCGCACAGCTGTCCGAGACCGACTTCGACGCGGTACGCGGCGGCAACGCCGCCGCCCTTCTGCGACTCGCCTGACCTCAAAGAGGAGGACCACCATGAACGCACGCCTGCTCACCCACCTGCGGCATGTCGACCTCGCCGTACCCGACTACGACAAGCAGCTCGACTTCTACGCCGGTGTCTGGGGTCTGACCAAGGTCGCCGAGGACTCCGGGATCTCGTTCCTCGCCGCCGAGGGCTCCCCGGAGCAGTACGTCGTACGGCTGCGCGAAGCCGAGGAGAAGCGCCTCGACCTCGTCTCGTACGGGGCCGCGAACCCCGCCGACGTGGACACCCTCGCCGAGCGGCTGATGGCCGGCGGCGTGCGGCTCATCTCGCAGCCAGGCGCGGTGGACACCCCGGGCGGCGGGTACGGATTCCGCTTCTTCGATGTCGACGGGCGCACCATCGAGGTCTCCGCCGATGTCGAGGTACGGCAGCACCGGAAGATCGAGGAGAAGGAGGCCATCCCGGTCAAGCTCTCCCATGTCGTGCTCAACTCCCCGGATCTCAACCGCACGCGGGAGTGGTACGAGCGCCACCTCGGCTTCGCGCTCTCCGACACGCTCTCCTCGCCGCACATGGGCGAGGTCATGCACTTCATGCGGATCAGCAACCAGCACCACTCGATGGCCATCGCCCAGGGCCCGCACACCGCGCTGCACCACGTCTCTTTCGAGATGCGCGGCATCGACGAGTACATGCGCGGCTCCGGCCGCGTCATGCGCGCCGGGTTCAAGAAGATCTGGGGTCCCGGGCGGCACATGGCGGGCGACAACACCTTCACGTACTTCCTGGACCCGCACGGCAACACCGTCGAATACACGACGGAGCTGGAGAACCTCGACGAGGACACCTGGCACCCGCACGTCTACGACTTCTCCCGCCCCGAGGTCACCGACCAGTGGGGCACGGCCAACGCGATGAACGAACTCGTCGCCAAGGAGTCCTTCAACGACCCCGACCGAGGCGTGTTCATCGCCCCGCCGGTCTGAGCCGGAACGCTTCTCCCTCCTCCTCTCCTCTCCTTCTCCTGTTTCCCCGTCCCTTGTTCGTCTCCTCTCCTCCCGGGGGCCGCTGCGGCCGTGTCGTTCACACGGCCGCAGCGTCATCCCCGCCCTCCCTTCTGGAGCCGCACCATGCGTTTCGCCGCCTACGAACATCAGCGCCGCCACCGGGTGGCCGTCGTGGAAGAGGACGGCACGCTCTTCCCCCTGCCCGGCGTCACCGCTCTCACGGCGCTGCTCACGGAGACCGACGGGCTGCCCGGACTGCTCGCCGCGGGTGCGGCAGCACTGGATGTGCCGGCAGGCCCCCATGTCTCCCAGGTCCGGCTGTTGCCTCCGCTCCAGCCCGCCTCGGTACGCGACTTCGTCACCTTCGAGGAGCACGTCGAAGGTGTGCGCCGGTCGGTCGACGGCGTCGCCGGTGTGCCCGAAGAGTGGTACGCGGCACCGACCTTCTACTTCACCAACCCTCACGCGATCTACGGACCCCAGGACGGGATCCCGGTGCCGCCCGGCTCCACCGTGCTCGACTTCGAGCTGGAGGTCGGTGCCGTCATCGGCCGCGAGGGGCGCGACCTCACCCCGCAGCGGGCACGCGACCACATCGTCGGCTACACCGTCTTCAACGACTGGTCCGCACGTGATCTGCAGTCCGCCGAGATGAAGGTCGGCCTCGGCCCCTGCAAGGGCAAGGACACCGCGACCGCCCTCGGCCCCTGTCTGGTGACCGCCGATGAGCTGGAACCGCACCGTGACGCCGAAGGCTTCCTGCGGCTGGCCCTCACCGCCAGGATCAACGGGGAGACCGTCGGCGAGGACCTGCTGTCCCACATGAGCTGGACCTTCGAGGAGATGACCGCCTACGCTTCCCGCGGCACCCGCGTCGTGCCGGGCGACGTCCTCGGCTCGGGGACCTGTGGCAACGGCGGCTGCCTCGCCGAGCTCTGGGGGCGGCGGGGCACGCAGACCCCGCCGCCGTTGCGGCCGGGCGACACCGTCAGCCTGACCGTCGAGGGCCTGGGCACTCTCACCAACACCGTGGTCCCCGGTGTCGAGCCGATCGAGCTGCCTGTGGGCCGGCGCCGCGACCTGGAGCGGCCGTGACCGGCCGGCCCTCCGGGATACTGCTCGGCAGGGTGATCGTCGTGACCGGCGCGGCCCGCGGCCAGGGCGCCGCCGAGGCGGCCGCCCTCGCCCGCGAGGGCGCCCACGTCATCGCGACCGATGTCGAACCCGTGCACGGGTGCCGTCGCCTTGACGTGGCCGACGAGACGGGCTGGGCCGCTCTCGCCGCCGAACTGCGGGAGACGTACGGGCAGGTGCACGGTCTGGTCAACAACGCGGGAATCACCTGGCGCAGCCGCGTGGGCGACGTACGCCCGGACGACATGGCACGCGTCCACGCGGTCAACGTCACCGGCCCTCTCCTCGGCATCCAGCACCTCATGCCCCTGATGCCGCCGGGCTCCTCCATCGTGAACGTCGGCTCCTCGGCGGCCCTCACCGCCCACTATCCGGTCGCCTACACGACCAGCAAGTGGGCCCTGCGTGGCCTGTCGAAGGCCGCCGCCCTGGAACTCGGTCCCCTCGGCATCCGTGTCAACACGATCCATCCCGGCTACATCGAGACCGAGATGACCGCGTCGGCGGCCCCGGCCTTCCGCGAGGCCAACATCCGCGAGACCCCGCTGGGGCGCACCGGGAGCGTCGACGAGGTGGCTCCCCTGGTGGTCTTTCTGATGTCCGACCGGTCGTCGTTCATCAGCGGAGCCGAGATACCCGTGGACGGCGGCCTCACCGCGCACGGCGGCGTCAAGTCCCTCTCCGACGCCCTTCGCCCTTCGCCTCTGTCTCTTGGTCCCTGAAACGGGCGGTTGGCGCTGGGCCGGGGCCTACCGCGTCGGTTCCCAGGCTGCCGCGCACAGGGACTCGGCCACGGCGGCCGTGTACCGGGCGGCGGTGAGCCAGTGGGTGGCGAAGCCGTCGGTGTCGGCAGGGAGCAGGCGGCCGAAGAGGTCACGATCACGTTGGGCCGCCGAGGCGCACAGAGCAGTGAGGAGTCCCGCGGCCGTGGGGAGGCCGGCGCGGCGGATGCGGTGGGATTCGGCAGTGACGTCGCCGAGCATGCCGAGGGCGGCGCGGCCCGCCGTGACCGTCTGTTCGACCCGGCGTTCCAGAAGGTACAGGGGCGAACGCTCCACGGGCTCTCCGGGCTGGGGCGGGGCGGGGTGCGGGGTAGCGGCCGGGTCAGGGAGGTCGGCGCGGCGCAGACGGTCGAGGCCGAGATCGACCGTGCCTTCGCCGGTGGGGTGCGAGCAGGCGAGAACGGTGAGCCGGGGATGCGGGGCGGGCACCAGGCGGCCGATGATCCTCAGCCGTGTCCCGGGCGCCGCGGCCAGCAGCATCAGATTCTCGCGGTGGGCCAGCCCGGGGTCGTCGTCGGCGACGGTGAGCCGAACGGAACCGGCTCCCTCGCACAGCGCGAGCAGGCAGACACCACCCGGCTCCCTTACGAAGCCGATGAGTTCGACGTCCAGGAAGAGCAGGTCACTGGCGCCGCCGTCCGGGTCCGCGTAGCGGGACGTGGCTCGCAGCGCGCGGGCGGCCTGTTCGGACGGCGGTGTCTCCCACAGGGCGGAGAGCGGCTGCTCCGTCCACGCGACGCCCCGGGCGGTGACGGCCTTGACGCCTTTCCCGGCGCCCAGTCTGCCGTCCGGCGAGACCGTCGCCCCCGAGACCGCCAGGCCGGCCCGGCCCAGCTCCCGGTGGGTGAGCGCGCTGTCCCCCAGCCGGACGGCCCGGTCGGCCACGCCCAGGGCACGCCCGACGCCGCCGGGTGCCACGTCGCCGACGGTGCAGAGGCGGCCGTCGGGGCCGACGACCCAGGTGCGGACGCCTCCGTGTCCGGAGTCGGTGACCACGGGTTCGGTGAACAGGCCGTACAGGCGCAGCGAGCCGTCCGGGCTGTACGGACGGCGCGCGCGGCCTCTGACCGCGGCCAGCTCCGCCCCGGACGCCATCCCCACGCGGTGTGCGGTACCCAGGAGTTCGGCCAGGGACGTGACGAGGTCGGCGGTGCGGTAGGACGGGTCCCCGGAGCGGGCCGCGCGCAGCAGAGTGACGACGGACAGCGCGGCCGCGGCGGCGCGCGGGAGGTGACGGAGCCTGGCGGTGTGCGAGGCGCGGAGGAGACCCGACTGGGTGACGGCGCCGGCCCCGTCGACGCCGGCCTCCAGCACGGCCGCTCCCGCCGACCACAGGGCGGCGGCCGCCGCACACTGGTCCGGACTCGCCGCCTCGGGCGAGGAGGCGCCGTCGGGCGAGGAGGCGGATTCGGGAGTGGGGGCGCGGTTGGGCGTGGGCGCGGGGGTGGGTTCAGTCTCCGCTGTGGAGGCCGGTGCGGGGACTTCGCCGGTGGGCCCGGCGGCCGGCTCCGGCACCGGGTCCGCCGTGGGGGCGGCACAGGCCGCGGCCGCGCGGTGAACGCAGGCCGGGGCAAGCAGGCAACCACAGGTGATGGCGTCCGTCGTCGCCACCACGCCACCCGGGGCATGCAGGCGCAACTCCGTCTCGTCGTCGACAGCGATCGTCACCGTGTCCCCGTCGCGGTGCGTCGGGCGGGCGCCGAGCTTGGTGACCGCCGCGTCCAGCCGCTTGCGCAGCCGGGGCGAGAGATCCTCCACCAATGTGGCCGTGACCTCCGGCGCGACGGGTGGCAACTGGGCGGCGGTCATGCGGTCTTCTCCCCTATCCAGCGGGCAAGTTCGAGTGGGCTGAGAGCCGCCACCGGCATCCCGGCGGCGACGAGCTGCCCGGCGACGCCCGTCGAGTAGCGGGGCCGGCCGGCGTCGTCGAGACTCGCGCACCCGAGGACGTGACAGCCGGTGTTCACCAGGGCCCGCACCTCGGCCAGCAGTCCGCCGAGCGGCGCGCCCTCCTCGAAGTCGCTGATGACCACGACGAGGGTGCGGGTGGGCACCGCGATCAGGCTACGGGCGTGCCGCAGCCCGGCGGCGATGTGCGTGCCCCCACCCACACTCACCTCCAGCAGCAGGGAGAGCGGATCGTGCACATGGCCGGTGAGATCGACGACCTCCGTGGAGAAGGCCAGGAAATGAGTACTCAGCGTCGGCACCCCGGCAAGGACCGAGGCGGTCAGCGCGGACCAGATCGTGGACGCCTCCATGGATCCGGAGACGTCGGTGACCAGGATCAGGCGCCAGTCCGCCGACCGGTGGGCGCGACTGCGGAACACCGGCTTCTCCGGGATCACCTGGACCGTTCCGTCGACCGTCCAACGGGCGGTGGCCAGATTGGCGCGCAGCGTGCGCGGCAGGTCCAGCCGGCCGCCGGGACGGCGGGTGGGCCGGGCCGACATCGTACCGGTGAGTGCGGGTCGCAGCCGGGTCGCGAGCTGCCGGGTCAGTTCGTCGACCAGATGGCGGACCAGGGGCCTGAGCGCCGCAAGGCGGGCCTCGGGAAGGCCGCCGGCGTACCGCAGGATCGTCCGGAGCAGTTCCACGGAGGGCGCGACGGCAGCGGGGTCCAGTTCGGCGAGGACGTCCTGCCGGCCTGCCGCGGCCGCGGTGGCGAGGACCTCCTCGCGGATACCGGGACCGAACAGCGCGGCCAGTTCCTCGGACCACTCGCGGACACCGGGGAACGACGGCTCCCGGCCGCCGCGCGATCCGGAACCCTGACCGGGCAGACCGCCGCGCGACCCCTCGCCGTGTCCCGCTCCGTAGAGCTCGTCCAGGGCGGTCGCCAACCTGGCAGCTCCGAACGGTAGTTGCTCCGGGCGTCGGCCGAGCACGAGCCGCCAGCGGTCGGCGGGCGCGAGGGTCGGGGCGGGGGGCCGCGCGGGGGCGGCTTCGGTGAGGGGTGCGGGGGTGGCTGCTGCGAGGGGTGCAGAGGCGGGGGCCTGCATGGGGGTGGCTTCTGCGGGAGGGGCGGGCGCAGCTTCGGCGGAGGGTGTGGCGGAGGCTGCGGGGTGGGCGGGCGGCTGTGGGAGCCGTTCGTCGTGCGCGGGTGGCGGTACGGGCAGTCCCAGGCCTGCCAGAAGCGCGCGGGCCGCCAGGTCGGCAGCCGTCCGACGGGCCAACTCGGCCGGATCGTCGGCGTCCAGGGTGTCCACCCGTTCGCCCAACCGCTCCTCGACGGTGTCCAGCAGCCGGTCCCGGGCGGCCGGGCTCAGGGTGTCGAAGCCACCGCGCAGGGCCGGCAGGCGGACCATGAACGCGGCGTCGTCCAGCTCGACGACCCGGTTCAGCAAAGGTTCCAGGGCACCGACGCCGACGGCCAGGAGCGGCCCCGCCACCGTCAGGACGCCGGTGAGGCGGGCGGAGAGAGCGGCCCGGGAGGCGCTGTCCACGGCTCCGTCCACCCAGGAGGCGACGCGCCCCCCGAATGCCCCGGCCTCCTCATGGCCCGTGAGTACCCTGACCGCTCCGGCGGCCGCGGCGATCAACGGGGTTCCGTCTGCTGCCAGTCGGGCGAGGGCGGAGGTGAGCCGGATGCCGCCCACCCGGTCGGCCCGCTGGGCCAGTTCGAGCAGTGCGCGCGCGCCCTCGGGCTCCTCGGAGCCGGTCAGGCCGTCGACCTGACGGACCGCGGCCGAGGTCAGAAGTTCAGCCGCGCGCGCGGTGCGGGCAGCCCGGTCGGTGACGGAAGCGGAGGCAGGGACGGGGCCGGAGGCGGGGGCGTCCAGGGCCGCGGGGCTGTCGGGTGGCCCGGCCAGGCCCGGCAGATGACCGGCGTCGATTCGGTCCAGCAGGTCGAGCCCGGCGAGGAGTTCGGGAAGGGTGCCGCTCGCGGGCAGTACCGCCGCCAGCTCCGTCAGTCGCTCGTCGGCCAGGGCCGAAAGCCCGCACTGGGCGGCCTCCGTGAGGCCGCGGACGACTTGGGCGGCCGTCGCGCCGCCCTCCGCGCGCTCGGCCGCGTGACGCTGTCGCAGTACGCCCTCGGCGGCTTGGGCCGGAGTGACGCCGCGGGCCCCGGCCGCCGTGAGCATCGCGGCCGTCGCCGGGGTCCACCGCACCTGCCAGCGCGTCGTGAGTCCCTCCGTGCCCGCCGCGCCGGTCACCTCCTGCTCCTGCGCATAAGGGATGCCGCACACCGTCAGCCTGCGCAGCAGCAATTCGCGGCGTCGGTCCAGGGTGGAGCGCGCCGGGTCGAGCCTGAGGTCGCGCGGCTTCTTCTCGTGCGCGTCCTCGGGGCCGGGGAGGGAGAGCGCCGCGGTCTCGGCCTCGATGGCGGGGCCCAGCCCGCTGCGCGGTGCGGCGGGCGCGGGCCGTCCGGTACGGGTCCCGACGAGTACGCCTTCAAGGGCCCGGGCGACGGCGCGCCCCGTCCCGTAGGTCTCGCCTCGTCCCAGCACCGACTGCACGGCTTCCAGGAATTCGCCTCGGCCGGGGGCGGGCAGGCCGCGCAGACGGGCCAGGTCACCGGCGACCCGGACGACCTCCCGGCCGTCCGCCGGGCCGTAGGGGTGGCCCTGTTCGCGCAGGGCGGCGCAGACGCGGACCGAGGTACGGATCAGCGCCTCGTGCAGCGCGGCCGGGTCCCCGGCGGCGTCCAGGACCGTGTGCTGCCACTCCGGGTCCCGGATGCCGGCCGGGTAGCCGGACCGAGAGTCGAGCAGCGGGTACGTGTACGGGACAAGCGAAACCGTGCACTCCGCCGTCCCGGAGGCGCCGTTCACATGGCCCGCCGCCTCCGGGGCGGGTGCGGCAGCGGGCGCGTCCTGGCCGGGCACCCCGGGCGCGTCCGGTGCAGGCGCCGGTGCGGACGTGCCCGGTGCGGGGCTCCGCTCGACGGACGGCAGCAGCGCCGGGGTGTGGAAGGCGCCCACGACCACGGCGGGCCGTCGCCCGCTCGCCAGTGCCTCGGCGACATGGCCGCGCATGCATGCCTCGCGCACCAGGTCCGTGGCATCGACCCCACCCCGCGCCTCCGCCTCGTGGCGCAGCGCCCAGCCGGTGAGCAGGGCGGCACGGCGGTGCGCCTCGGGTGTCGAACCGGGCGCGAGGGCTTCCACCAGCCGGTCCCACAGGTCGTCGCCGTCCCGGCCGGTGAGCCGGGACCGGAGCGCGGCGGACAGCCCTTGCCCTGCCCCTGGTACAGACGCGGAATCGGAGCCGGGCACGGGCGTGAAGTCGGGGCCGGGCACGGGCGTGAAGTCGGGGGTGTCCGGACCGCCTGCCGCCCATGCCCGGTCGGCCAGCGGCAGATCGCATGCCACAGCCGGAACCCCTTTTCGGGCCGCCCAGCGCAGCGCGACCAGTTCGGGCGAGAAGTCCGCGAACGGGTAGAAGGCCGGCCCCCGTTCGCCTGCCGAGCCCGGCCCGCCGTCGGGCACGGCGGCCAGCGCCACCGGGGCCTCGGTCTCCTCGTGGGCAAGCCAGCCCAGCCAGGGCTGGAACTCGGCGGGCAGTTCGACGAGAAGGACATCGGGAGCCGCCGCGTCCAGCAGCGCCGGGAGGGCGGCCGCCAGCGAGGGCGCGTGGTGGCGCACCCCGATCAGGAACGGCGCCCCGGGGCCGTTGGCCGCGAGGGCCGCCACAGCGGCTTCCGGGGTGGCCGGCCAGTCCGCCGGACCCTGCGCAGGGGTGGCCGGCCCGTCCGCCGGACCCTGTGACCCGGAAGCGGCCGGCACCTCGGCGACGGACCGCATCTCGGCAACGGGCCTCGTATCGAGCACGGAGCACGTGTCAGGAACATGCCGCACCTCGGGAACACGCCGTGCCCCGGCGGCGGTCGATTCGCTCATCGGTCAGTTCTCCAGCACCGCGCGCATGTCCCACAGGGCGCGCCAGGTGGCCGACCCCTGCTCCGCGCGCCTGCGCACCGGACCGTCCCAGTACCCCAGCAGCCGTGCCGCGTCAGCGGCGTCGTCCTTGCGGACGACGCCGAGCAGATGGCCGGGCAGGAGGGAGAGCACGTCCCGGTCGCCAGGGAAGTAGGCGGCGGCCAGGCCCAGGGAGCCCGCGACGGAGACCGCCTCCGCCGTGCTCATCACCGTGGAAGGGCGCTCGACCTCCCAGCCCTCCGCGGAGAGACCTCCGCGCAGATCCCGGAAGGCGGTGACCAGGGCTTCGAGGACCGCGTCGTCCACCTGGTAGACGGCGCCCGCGCGTTCGACGGATGCCCGTGACTGGCGCCGGACGAGCGCGGTCTCGGCGTCCACGTCCCCGATGGGACCCACGGTCTCGAAGTTGAAACGCCGCTTCAGCGCGGCGGACATCTCCGAGACGCCCTTGTCCCTGAGGTTGGCGGTGGCGATGAGGGTGAACCCGGGGGCAGCGTGCACCTGGGCGCCCTCGCTTCCCGCGAGTTCGGGGACCGCGATCCGCCGCTCGGAGAGCAGGGACACGAGGGCGTCCTGGACCTCAGGCAGGCAGCGGGTGACCTCCTCGACACGGGCGACGGCCCCCCGGGTCATGGCGGCAAGCACCGGGGAGGGCACCAGGGCCTGCTCGGTGGGGCCCTGGGCGAGCAGCAGCGCGTAGTTCCAGCCGTACTTGAGCTGGTCCTCGGTGGTGCCCGCGGTGCCCTGCACGGTAAGTGCGCTGGTCCCGCAGACCCCCGCGGACAGCAGCTCGGAGAGCATGGACTTGGCGGTGCCGGGTTCGCCCACGAGCAGCAGTCCGCGCTCTCCCGCGAGAGTGACCACGCACCGTTCGACCAGTGCGCGTTCGCCGACGAACTTCTGCTCGATCACCAGACGGGGCGGCACCCCGGCCGAGGGCCGGGCTCCCTTCGGGAGGCCGAGTGCGTCGCCCGCGCTGCCCATCACGAAGGTGACGACGGCGCGCGGGGTGAGGAGCCAGCCGGGCGGGCGGGGTCCGCAGTCGTGGGCGGCGAGGAAGGCCAGCTCGGTGGCGTACCGGTCCTCGGGCGGCGTGACCTGGCGGTGCTCCCGGCCGGGCTCCGTCGCCTGCTCCGGGACACTACTCGTGGCGGTGCTTCCCCCGGTGGTCGTGGTGTCGTTCGTCATCGGCGGCGGCCCTTCCGGTGTGCGCGGGTGTCCAGTTCTTCGAAGCCGGGCGCGTCGCCGCCGCGGACTCGTGCCCAGGCGGCTGCGAACAGCGCGGGCACGGGGAGTCGTGGCAGGGTCCGGGCGGACCCTGCCACGGGGTACAGGCTTTCCTTCCACGTCTCCAACGGCAGTCCGGGGGCGCCTCGTTCGAGCCAGCCGCACGGGAGGAACAGGGTGCGTCCGGCGCGGGAGCGCTTCGCCTCCACGACGAGGTCGGTCGCG
Source organism: Streptomyces sp. NPDC026062 (assembly GCF_055568375.1). NCBI lineage: Bacteria > Bacillati > Actinomycetota > Actinomycetes > Kitasatosporales > Streptomycetaceae > Streptomyces > Streptomyces sp. NPDC026062. Next base: position 228,260 of record NZ_JBVHOQ010000002.1, on the reverse strand, counting down.
GCCAGTTCTGCCCTGGCCTTCTTGATGCGGGCCGGCTTCCATCCGGTCCAGCGGACGCAGTTGCGGTCCGTCGGGTCGGGCAGGGCGAGCAGCATCAGGTAGAGAGCTGCGGCGTCCGCGCTCAGACCGAGGGCGTCGACGGACTCGGCCACCAGGTCCTGCACCGCACGCGTCGGGTCCTGGGCGGGGTACTGCGCGGATCCGTCGGGGGCGCCCGCCGAGGCCATCGCTTCGGTCGCCTCCTCCAGCAGTGTGCGCACGGCGAACAGATCTCCCATGCCGTGCGGGCCCACGGTGCCCTCGACGAGGCCGAACGCCGGGTCGTCGGGGCCCGTCAGGCCGGCCGGGCGGATCAGCAGCTTCTCGTTGTCGCCGTAGCCGGGGCCGAGGAGCAGCGCCGAGCCGGCCCGGACCAGGCCGTCGGGTCCGGCGCCGCCGGACGTGGGGAGCCCGTGGGCGGCACGGACCACGGTTCCGATCGAGCTCCCCGACTCGGTCCAGGTCAGACCGAGGTCCAGCACCAGGCCCGGATCGGCGAGGCGGTCGCGCAGGGCCGCGAGCCCGACGGGCAGGTGTGCCCGCAGAGGGTGCCCGTACGGCAGTGTGTAGGCGAGTGTGCGAAGGGCGGTGAGGACCGAGGTGACCGCACCGCGTGCCTCCACCCGGCGCAGGCCCGGCCGTCCGGTGCCGTCCTGGACATCGGTGCCGTGGGCGAGCCAGGTGCGGGCGTTCGCGTTGAGAATCAGGTCGACACTGCCCAGGGTGGTTCCCGACAGGTCGAGGTCCAGCTCTTCGGGGACGCGGACGAGGGAGGCCAGGCGCTTCTGCCAGACCTCGGCGGCGGCCCCGATGCCGGGTCCCGTGGACCACAGTTCGGCCGGGTCCTCGGGCAGCAGTGCCCGGAGCACGGCGTGGCGGTCGTCGCTGGGCAGGGCGTCGACTCCGGCCTGGGCGGCCTCGAAGGCACGTGTCTTCGCCCCCAGCAGCGCGAGCGTCTCGGCGCCGGGCTCCTGGACGGCTGCCGACAGCAGGGCGACGGACTGGAGGGGCCCGATTCCGGTGGCGGTGTGGAACGCCTCGGCCGACTCCGGACGCCAGGGCGCCGGGCCCTGTTCCCGTACCAGGGCGGTGAGCCGGGTGAGCCGGTCCGGGGCGATGCCCTGCCGGTGGACCTGCTCGTGGTCCAGGGTGAAACCGGGGACGGGGCCGAAGGCGCCGGTCGGGTCGTGGTCAAGGGCAAGCCAGCGTGCCGCGTCGTCCCGGGAGTTCCGGCCTCGCTCGGCGAGGACCACGACGGTGCGGGCGCCCTTGCGCAGCACTTGGCCGAGGCGGTGCACGGCCTCGGGCCGCCTCTGCCCGGTCGTCCCTGCGGGGATCGGCTCGACGAGCTCCACCTGCCGGACCGTGCCCGCGGGGTCGGCCAGCGGGCCTGCGGCGATGGTCTCCAGGAACAGGAGGAGACCGGTGCGGTGTTCGGGTGAGGTGGTCGCCGAGGCGGCCCGGTAGGCCAGTTCGGGCAGATTGTCGAGGAGCGAGGTCCAGATCAGCGACTCGCAGGGAACGGTGTACTCGTCCCGCTGCCAGCCGTCCACGGGGGTGAACGGGACCTTGGACGGGACGGGCCTGCCGAACGCCGGCTCGCCGCCGAGGACGTGGTTGACGGCGAGTATCTGCCGGATCACGCTCCACCGGCGACCGCCTCCCCACCAACCACCGCGCATCCGCTCGGAGTTCCAGGCAGACGCGATCTGCAGGGTCGTGTCGTCGCCGTGCTCGGGCTCGTACTCGAAGAACATGCCCTGGGTGCGCGCGGTGTTCCGGGGAGTGGCCGGCTGCACGGGCTTGGGCGGTTCCAGGTACTGGGCGGCCGAGGCCGCCCGGTCCACCGCGTTGCGGACGAGCGCGGTGACGCCCGCGAGGAGCCGTGCGTCGGACACCTCGGGCAGCACCCGGGCGACGGCCTCCTCGCTCAGTTCCCGCGCCGAGGGTCCGGTGTACGTCTTGGCGGCCCGGAGCACTTCCAGGTACCGGGCGACCGCGGCGGCGACCTCCTCGAACAGCTCTCCCGCCCGGGATTCCGTCAGGTTCCGCAGCACGCCGGAGCCCTTCTCGTCCCTCGGACGCAGAGCGTGCCAGTAGGTGACGGGAGGCACGTAGGGGGTGCCCGCCGCGGCGTTCCCACCGGAGGAGTCGGGGGTGACGGACCACAGGCTGCCACCGGTGCCGTCGGTGTCCGCCGGGTACAGCTCGACGCGGCGGTGGTGCAGGGACGCGACCGGCCGTGACCCGCCGGGCAGGGTGAGGCCGCCGAGCGGCACCGGGGTGTCGCCGCCGGGCAGCGATTGCGGCAGGGTCACGGTGTGGCCGTCAGGGGTGCCGGTGACGATCCGGTGCCCGTCGGCAGGATCGGCCGTGCCGGGCTCGGTGACCGTGCGGCGGATCCAGCGGCCGAGGACCGTGCCGTCCGTGCCGAACGGGGTGGTCTCCAGGCCGGGCTGGAGGGGCAGCACCTGGCAGTGCTCGGTGAGCAGCCGGGTGCCGTCCCGCACTCCTGAGCGGAGGAAGGCGGGGAGGGAGGCCCGGCCGTGCGTGCCGCCGGCCGGGTCGTACTCCAGCCACACCCGCTGCGTGCCCTGGTGGCCTTCACGCCAGTGCCCGGTGCCGTCGGAGATGACGGCGCGCTGGGGCGGCAGGGAGGTGTCGCCGGCGTGCAGGGCCTTGCCGCCGGTGGCACGGCCTCCGGTGGGCAGGGGCACACACACCTCGTCCGAGGGGCCGGAGCCGCCCCAGCGGGAGATCTGGTCCCCGCCGACGGTGAACACCTCGGCGGGGCGGTGCGACCAGTAGCCGCGCAGTTTGCTGTCCTCCCACCAGATGACCAGCAACTCGCCGTCGACGTACCGGAAGGCGAGCGTCCGCCAGTGGTCGACGGTGGCGGGCAGGCGCAGGGTGTGCCGCAGCAGAACGCCTTCCGGGCCGACGACGACGGCCCGTTCGAGCGTGTTCAGGATCAACGCGGGCCAGGCACCGGTGACACCGACGCCCTGCGACCGGTGGCGCTGCTGAGGCGCGGCGGCGGCCTCGGCGGCGAGTTCGGCGTAGCTCTCGTCGAGCGCGGGCCAGCCCAGTTCGTCCAGGACGCCGGTACGCAGGGTGGCGGCGAGCAGCGGCACGACATCGTGGCCCTTGAGGAGCCGTACGGCCTCCGGGGCGACGTCCGCGATCACGGCACGGAACGCAGAGAGCTTGTTGAGAGCAGTCTGCAGTCCGGGGAGCCCTCGCGCGGCCGTGTACTCCTCGGCACAGGCGGTCAGCCACTCCTTCAGGATCTCGGCGAGCACCGGGTGCGCCGCCAGCTTCGCCATCCCGGCGTCGCTCAGCCGCTGGCCGTGTCCCTCGCCGAGGCGGCCCACGCTGCGGCGGAGAAGGGCGCGGAAGAACGGGTGTTCGGCCACAGCTGCGAGATCCCGCGTGCCGGGCACGGTGTCGACGAGCCAGGGGCCGAGCGGAACATCGGGGGAATTGGCGGTGCCCGTCTCCTGGTTGTCCGGCTCGGTGACCGGGACGCCCGAGGCCAGGCACAGGTCGAGAAGGTCCAGGTCGGCGGTGCGCTGCCAGCGGCCCTGGAACAGCTCGACGGGGCGCCCGTCGGCGCGCAGCCGGTCCGTCATCCGTGCGGCGAGTTCGAGGGTCTGGGGGCTCCGGCCTGCGATGGCCCGGTTGCGCCGGCGGTGCGCCTCCCAGCGGGCGAGCCAGTCCGCCGGGGAGACGGACGGGTCCCCGGGAGCGTTGTCGGAGGTGTCCGGAAGGGCGGTCAGCAGCTCCTCGGCACCGGATTCGGCCAGCAGGGCGAGCCAGCCGCGTTCGCCGTCCGTGTCCCGGCCGTTCTCGCTGAAGGTCTCCGGGAAGAAGCCGAGGAGCCGGGCCCGCACCTCCTCGTCCCGTCGGGCCAGGACGACGAGCGCGGAGCGGTAGGCCGACCAGAACGAGCCGGGGGCGCGGACGACCCCCGGAGAGCCGATCAGATCGGCCACCAGTTCGAGCTCGGCGGCCTCTCGGTCGAGTCCGGCGGCCTTGACCAGCGCGCGGACGTCCTGCGGCAGCGCCGCGTACGGCGGCATGCCCGCCCCGCAGCGCTCGACCAGCAGACAGCGGAACTGCGCCCAGGCGTCCGCCGGTGCGAGCCGGGCCACCAGGTCGCGCACATACTGCCGCAGCGCCTTGACCGTCAGTGCGCCGGCGAAGGCGAACTCCAGGAAGACGGCCCGCTGCCGGTCCTCGTCCACGACCAGCCCGTGCACCCGCTCGGCCTCGCGGGCCTTGCCGAAGAAGGAGGCGGCGTAGGTGGTGTTCTCCGCCTGGAGGAAGAGGCGCGCCACCTGCTCGTAGTAAGTGGGGAGGAAGTGGGGAACCGCCCGGCCGAGCCGCGTGCCGAGTGCGTCGAACCCTTCCTTCGCCGCTCCGGCGCGGGTTCTGGCCTGCCGGCCCAGCCGCTCGATGTCCTTGACCAGGGCCAGGGCGTGGTGTCCGTTGGCCGGATCGTTGACCAGTGCCCAGGCGGGGAAGCCCAGTGTCTCGCGGCGCACCTGGCCCACCACGGGAGCCTCGGCGGTCCGGGCCAGCCCGAGGAACTCCAGGGCCAGGTCCTCGGCCTCGCCGAGGGTGCCGGGCACGAGCCGGACCACGGAACGGTCGCCGAGGGCGGTGTGCGTGTAGGTGCGGGCGGTCAGCGCGTCGGCGTCGTCCCGGTCGGTGGTTCCGGCCGGGAGGATCGCGCCCGCGTCCAGCAGGGCCGCCGCACGGGCCTCGGATGCGGGGGTGGAGATTGCGGTGGCGGCGCTGTCGCCCCCGGCCTGCGCGGGGAGGACCGGCGCGTCCGCCGACACGGTGCTCGCGTTCGCGTCGGCGTTGGTGTTGGCGGTCATCGCGTTCACAATGGTCTTCGCGTTGGTGTTGGTGTTCGCGTTCACGTTGGTGTTCGTCGTGGTGCTCATGCCGCCTGCTCCTCGTCCGCCACGTCGCGGCCGGCGTAGAGCGCCGCCGCCATGCGCATGCCCTCGGACCACGCGACGGGGCCGACCTCGGCGGCCGTCAGCGCGCGCCCCGCAAGGTCGGTCCAGCCCAGGGAGCCCGTCTCCGTGCCGTACTCGTCGTACCCGTCGTGCTCGCCGATCCAGATGCGCGCTTCGGCGGTGGTGCCGTCCTCGATGACCGGGCAGACCGCGTATCCGCCGCGTGACCGGTACCCGAGCTGGGTGACGCGGCCGTGCAGGAAGCGCAGTTCCTTGAATGTGCCGCCGGCGTAGGTGTCCACGGAGGCGGTGTCCGGACCGAGCCCCGGGGGGCGGTGCCACACCTCGCGGAACAGCTGCTCGACGTTCTGGCTCACCCCCAGCTCGACCGCGAACTCCCGCAGGTCTTCGAGGTCGTCCAGGAGGACGGGGTGGGGCACGCTGACGACGTCCGGGGTGATGCGGACCGTGTCGCCGTCCAGGTCGACGAGGCCGAGGCCCCGGTCGGGGTCGACATCGCGCAGGAACCCGGCGACCCCGCCGTCCGCGCCGGTGACCACCACGTCACGCAGGGCCGCCTGCCACGCCGGATCGGGCCAGACCTGGGCGAGCACGGCCGTGGGGACGGGCAGCGAACGCACCATCCACTGCTCGACATCGGTCAGACACCGTTGCGTGTGGCGCTCCAGCCACTCGGTCAGCTGCCGGAGCCCGACGACCGCCGGGTCGTCCTTCAGTCCGGCCGGAACGGACTTCAGCCGCCGGCCCTTCCCGTTGCGGCAGACCACCTTGCCCGCCTCCAGGGCGACTTCGTAGTCGCCCGCAGGAACCCACCCCATGCGCTGTTCTCCCCGCTGATCCGGACGGCCGCCCAACCGGCGGCACGCTGAAGAAGCCCGCCGACGGCAACGCACCGTGACGAGTGGGAGAGACTCTAGGCGTCCCCACTGACAATCGGCCCGGCCCCCTCCGCTTCGCCGTCCGCCCGCCCTCCCCCGCAGCGGACCGCCCGGCCGGCCCGCCTTCCGCCGGCGCTCGCGGCCCAGTGGACTCCTCCCGGACGGTGCACCGGATTCCGCGATGCCGTAACTTCCCTTCGTGCCCGCACTTCCACACCGATGGAGAACGGCTCATGCCCGAGGGAACAGTCCTCGACGGGGTACTGACCCGTCTTGTCCCGGCGACCGAGGACGACTTGGACCTGCTGGCCCGGTGGTTCGCCTCCCCTGACTTCGTCGAGCACTGGGGTGGCGTACCGAAGTCTCGTGACGAGGTTGCCGAGAAGTACGTGGGGCGGCGCCGGCCACGTGTGGAGTCCTTTCTGGTACTGGCGGGCAACACACCGGTGGGCTACGCGCAGTACTGGCACGCCGGGGCGGACGAGGGTGGCATCGACATGGTGCTGGCACCGGAGGCGCGAGGCCGGGGGCTGGGACCGGATGCCGCTCGCGCGCTCCTTGCCCATTTGGGCGGGAGTCCTGGTTGGCGGCGCGTCACCGTCGATCCCCTGAGAGCAAACCCGCGGGCCGTGCGCGCCTGGGAGAAGGCCGGTTTCCGGCCGGTGCCGGGCGAAGGCGAGACGCTCATCATGGAGTTCCGTCTTCCCGAGGGCCGGCAGAGCTGACCGCTTCCGTCACTCCCCCACTCCCACCAGCGGCTGCACGGGGACGGCGACCCATCCGTGAACGCCGCAGCGACGAACCGCGCCGCCCGGCCACCGCCTGGACCGGCTGCTGCCCCACACCGTCACCCGGCCCCGCAGTACCGCTCTCGCACTGTCGGCCCAGCGCCCCGCCGCACCGCTCTCACACCGTCAGCCAGCCCCGCAGCGTCGCCCGCACTCCGGCCTGGAACCAGGTCTCCGCGTTCAGGTCCTGCATCAGGCGGGTGATGCGGCGGCGGACCGTGCGCACGTGCACGTCGAGGCGCCGGGCCATCGCCTCGTCCTTCAGCCCGGAAGCGAGCATGGTCAGCAGCTCGCGGTCCTCGTCCGTGATCCGGTCGCGCGTGACGGACCCGATGGGGACGGCCCGCTCCCAGACCGACTCGAACAGCGGCACCAGCGCGTTGCTCAGGAGCGAGTCGCTCACCACCAGGGCCGAAGCAGTCGGGTCGGCCGCGTCGGTGGGCGGCAGCAGGGTCACCCGCCGGTCCACCGTGATCAGTTTCGTCGGCAGATCCGTTCCCACCCGTATCTGCACGCCCTGTACGGCCAGATCACCCAGACCCCGGGCGCGCCCGTGGAAGCTCAGCCCCTCGCGGTCCACCGCGACGCGCACCCGCACCCCGCGACGTACGGGTTCGGCCACATCGAGGGGCGCAGGCATCCCGTCCGGCTGACTGGCCGCGTAGGGCGGCCGGTCGAGCAGCGCCACCTCCTCGCTCGCCGATGCCAGCAGCGAACCCACTCGCGCGGCGATCGCAGCCCCGCCCCTGACCGTCTCGATACCGGTGGCGCGAGGGGTGTTCACGGAACTCATCAGCTGGGCCGCTATCCGGTCCACAGAACCGGTCAGCTCCTCCAACTCAGCTGATTTGTGCCAGGCTGCCGTGCGCCGCGCGGACTACGACGGTGCGAACCCGGTCACCGTCACCCCGGAGACCGGCGCGGACGCGCTCTACGCCTACTCGCTGACGGCCTCGGACGACGCGGTCACGATCACCACGCTCCCGCCGGCCACCTCGTGGGCCAACGACACGCTGCCGAAGCTCTACCAGATCGCCCCCGACGGCAAGGGCGGCGCCCGGCGCATGTCCTGCAACCACGGCGACCAGGTGTACGGCGCGGCCGACGAGGGCCTGCGCGTTCTGTGGCTGGACGGCACCACCGGATACACGAACCTCGTGAAGCGCGACCGTCCTGCGGGCCGCTGCTGATCGGGACCTGACACACCATGAGGAGGGGCGGCCGGGCTTTGGGGAGTCCGGCCGCCCCTCCTCATGGTGCGCGGCCGGGCGGGGTCCGCATCGGCCGGGCACGGTCCGCTCCCCGCCGCGCCAGGGCCGATGCGGACCGCGGATGATCCGTTCGGAGTAGTTCTGCTGGCAGCGGGGTGACTCTGCGGCAAGGCTGGCGGGCAGGGGCGCCGACGGGCTGCCCCGGTTCTGCCGCGAGGGAGCGCACCATGTCCGCGAACACCCAGTCCAAGCCTGCCCAGCCTTCGATCAGCCGGGCCAACGAGGCTGTACTGAGCCGATTCCCGTTCGATGACACCCAGGACATGGACGACGCCCGCCGCGGGTTCGTGGGGACGGCGCAGAACAGCGAGATCAGCACGGCCGACGGCAGGGCGGTCTGGAATCTGGAGGCCTACGGGTTCCTCGCGGAGGGCTGCCCGCCCACCGCCAACCCGAGCCTCTGGCGGCAGAGCCGTCTGGTCGCCGATCACGGACTGTTCGAGGTCGTGGAGGGCATCTACCAGATCCGCGGATTCGATCTGTCGAACATGACGGTCGTCGAGGGCGAGCGTGGCGTCCTCGTGATCGACCCGCTGATCTCCTCCGAGACCGCCGCCGCGGCCCTCGCGCTCTACCGCGGCCATCGGGGCGACCGCCCGGTCACCGCCGTTCTGTACACGCACAGCCACGTCGACCACTTCGGTGGAGTGAAGGGCGTGGTCTCCGAGGAGGAGGTCGCCGGGGGTGTGCCCGTGATCGCGCCCGAGGGCTTCCTGGAACACGCCGTCAGCGAGAACGTGTACGCGGGCACGGCGATGGCGCGCCGCGCCGCCTACATGTACGGGGCCGCCCTGCCCAAGGGCCCGCAGGGACAGATCGGCGCGGGTCTGGGGCAGACGACCTCGACGGGATCGGTCGGCCTGATCCCGCCGACGCTCGACATCACCCGTACCGGTCAGACGGAGACCATCGACGGCATCCGCATGGTCTTCCAGCTCACCCCCGGCACCGAGGCCCCTTCCGAGCTGAACATCCACTTCCCCGACCATGCCGCCCTGTGCCTCGCCGAGAACGCGACCCACAACCTGCACAACCTGCTGACCCTCCGGGGCGCCGAGGTCCGCGACCCACGGGTCTGGGCCGCCTATCTGACCGAGGCGGTCACCCTGTTCGGCGACGCCACCGATGTCGCCTTCGCCTCCCACCACTGGCCCGTCTGGGGGCGGGAGAGGGCACAGCGCTTCCTCTCGGAACAGCGCGACCTGTACGCCTACCTGCACGACCAGACCCTGCGGATGATCAATCAGGGAATGACACCCCTGGAGATCGCCGAGGCGATGGACATGCCTCCGGCGCTGGAGCGGGCCTGGCACACCCACGGCTACTACGGCTCCGTCAGTCACAACACCAAGGCCATCTACCAGCGGTACATGGGCTGGTTCGACGGCAACCCCGCCCACCTGTGGGAACACCCGCCCGTCGAGGCGTCGAAGCGGTATGTGGACTTCATGGGAGGCGCCGACGAGGTGGTACGCCGCGCACGGGAGGCGTTCGACGCGGGCGACTTCCGCTGGGTCGCGCAGGTCGTGAACCACGTCGTCTTCGCGGAGCCCACCCATGCGGAGGCCCTCGCACTTCAGGCGGACGCACTGGAGCAGCTGGGGTACGGCAGCGAGAACGGCACCTGGCGCAACTTCTACCTGACGGGCGCTCTGGAACTCCGCCGGGGCCCGGTCGGGTCGCCGACCGTCACCGCGTCCCCGGACTTCCTCGGGGCCCTGTCGCTGGACCAGCTCTTCGACGCACTGTCCATCCGTGTCGACGGTCCGCGCAGCTGGGACGCGGACATCACCGTGCGCTGGAACGTGACGGGCGGGGAGCCCGTCACCCTGCGGCTGCGCAACGGCGTGCTCACCCACATCGCCGGAACCGGACCGGCTGTCTCCTCGCCGGACGTCGAGGTGGCTCTGGACGAGTCCGCGCTGCGCGCCGTCCTGCTGGGCAGTCTCCCTCCGTCGGAGCTCGCGGGGCGCGCCACCATCACCGGTGACGCGGCGAAGATCACCGAACTCCTCGGCCACCTCAGCCCTCCGAACCCGGACTTCACGATCGTCACTCCCTGATCCCGAGGGCTGCTCGTCCCGGCGTCGGGCATCGCGGGCGCGGGTCTGTCCGGCACCTCGGCAGTGACCGGCAGCGCGCGCCCGGCCCGCTCCGGGCTCGCGGGCTCAAGGGGCTCAAGGGGCTCAAGGGGCTCGGCTAGAGTGGCGCCCCCATGAACGTGCGGAAAACACCCTCCATCTCCCAACACCGCATGGCCCCTTTGCTACGTCTGCACCTTTTCGGACGGTTCTGGGCAAGGCGTGACGCGGGTCCCTAACCGACCGGCCGCTGGCCGCGGCTGACGGCTCAGACCCTGGTCAAGCTGCTTGCCCTCACTCCGGGCCATCGGCTGCACCGGCTGCTCTCCGTCGACGGTCCACCGGTGCGCATCCTGACCGGTGAGGCCGGGGTGGGCAAGACCCGGCTGGCCGCGGAGGCCGCACGGCTCGCCGCCGCGGCCGGATCCGCCGTCCTGTGGGGTGCCGGTCATGACGCGGAGGGGCACACACCGTACGGCGCGTTCGCCGAGGCGCTCGACGGCTGGCTGGCCGAGCAGGACGTGACCGAACGGGCCCGGGTGGGCTCGGAGTACCCGGAGCTGGCGGCCTTCCTGCCGTCGTTGGGGCGGATGCGGACCCTCGGTGACCGCAGCCCCGAGGACGAACGGGACCGGCTGTTCCGCGCCACGGCGGGCCTCCTCGGTGAACTGGCAGCCGTGCAGCCGGTGTTGCTGGTGCTCGACGATCTGCACGCCGCTGATTCGAGCTCCTCCCAGCTCCTGAGCCACCTGGCCCGGCACGCAGCCCGTCCGGGGTTCGCGTTGCGCGTCCTGGTGACGTACCGCGCCGAGGAGCTCGCCGAATCCGGCCCTCGACGGGCGGATCTCGCAGCTCTGATGCGGCAACCACAGGTCGTTCAGGAGACCGTTCACCGCCTCGACCGCGAGGCATGCCTCGCGGTTGTCCGCGATGCGAGGGCCGGACACGGCGACCTCGACGTCGGCGGCCGGTTCGCCGTCAAACGGTCACGGTGCCGGTGAGGGCGCCGATGTGGTCGCGCGGGGCCGCGTTCACGGCCGCGTACGCGTCGAGCCGGCCTTCGCCGTACACGTTGTTGAAGGCCGCGGTGCCGCCGCAGCTGGTGTCGTCCACGTCGGTGGCCGACTTGTTCAGCACGGCCCTCGGTGGCGGCGATGTCACCGCGCAGCGCCGGGGCGGCCGACCAGAGCGGGGCGACGGTCGCCGCGGTGTGCGGCGAGGCCGTCGACGTACCGGACTTCGCCGTGTAGCCGCCGCCGGGGACGGCCGAGCGCACGTTCACACCGGGGGCCGCGATGTTCGGCTTGACGGTGCCGTCGGCACCGGGGCCTCGTGAGGAGAACGAGGCGATCCTGTTGTTGTTGTCGAAGGCACCCGAGGAGTACGTGTTCGTGTAGGCGCCCGGCGAGCCGGCGGTGTCGCAGCCGGGGCCGGTGTTGCCGTTGGAGAAGGCCGGGAAGATCCCGGCGTCCCGCCAGGCCTGCACCATCGCCTGGTACCAGGTGTCCAGGTCGTTGGCGCCCCAGGAGTTGTTGATGACGTCGGGGGCGAGGTCGGGGCGGGGGTTCTCCCCGTCGGCGTCGGTCGGCGCGAGCATCCACTGCCCGGCGGCGAGCAGCGCGTCGCGCGGGCAGCCCTGCGGGGTGCAGGCCTTGGCAGAGATCCAGCGGGCGCCTGGCGCGACGCCGATCGCGTTGCCCGTGCCGTCCTCGCCGACCATGGTGCCCATGGTGTGGGTGCCGCGGCCCTGGTCGTCACAGGGTTTCACCGTGCCGCAGGTGCGGGTCGCGTCGAACCAGTTGTAGGAGTGGTCGTACGTGCCGTCGGCCTTCAGGCCTCGGTAGGCGGCGGCGAGGGCGGGGTGCTGGTAGTCGGCGCCGGTGTCGATGCTGCCGATGACGGTGCCTTCGCCCCGGTCTCCGTACTCGTTCCACACCTTGGGCGCGTTGACGCGGTCGACGTTCCACTCGATGCCGTCGACGCCGGCCTCGTTGGTGCCGTTGGCGGTGGGCGGAAGCGGGATGGTGTCGTCGGCCTCGACCGTCGCGACGTCGGGGCGTGCGGCGATCCTGCTGGCGAGCGCCTTGTCGCCGGTGACCTTGACGGTGTTGCTGATCCAGTACGTCTCGTAGGACGCCCCGGCCTGTTTCAGCAGTGCGGTGAGTCCCTGCTGGGACTTCTCGGCGTACGCGGTCCTCGCCTTCAGGACGGCACGGCCCCGACCGGCCCTGGTGGTGGCTTTCCTCGCCGCCGAGGTGTCGGCCTGCGAGTCGAGCTGCACCCGGAACGAGACCTTGTCGTGCCGGGTGAAGCCCTGGAGCAGGGCGCTGTCCGCCTTGCTCTGCAGGGTGGTCGGCGGGACCGGTTCGGTGTCGGCGGCGACGGCCGGGAGAGCGCCGAGGAAGGGTATGCCGAGGGTCGTGGTCAGTGCGGCGGTGAGCAGTCCTCGCGGGCACCAGGTCCGGGTCGTCGACCAGCCGTTGATCAAACTGCTCATCGCGGACGGCGAGACGGCCATGGTCCAGGTGGAGCCCGGACGGTCGCTGGAGCTGCGGCCGCCGCTCGTGGTGCTGGCGACCGAGCTGTTCGAGTCGGTGTGGCGCCGCTCGCGTCCGTATCTGCGCGAGGACGGCGACCTGAGTCCCACCGACCGCCGCATTCTGCAGCTGATGCTGTCCGGGCTCACCGACGCGGCGACGGCCCATCAGCTGGGCACGTCGCCGCGTACGGTGCAGCGCCGGTTACGGGCGCTGATGGATCTGGCCGCCGTGACGTCCCGCGTCCAGCTGGGCTGGTACGCGATGCGCAACAACTGGGTGTGAGCACCCGGCACGACGGCCGTCCGGCTACATCAGGTCCAGGTAGTCCTCCAGCGACTTGCCGCGCAGGCGCTTGACCGGGTCGGTGTACCGGTCGGCGCTGCTGTTCTGCGACGGGTAGTTGTTCTTCACCCAGGCGAGGTCCTTCGCGCCGACGGAACCGTCGTGGTCGATGTCGGCGGCGCGGTCGGCCGTCCCGCGCGCCGCGTACACGGCGGCCGCGTCCCGGATGTCGACGACGTCGTCGCCGTTGACGTCACCGGCGACGAGGGCGGCCGCAGAGCCGGCCCTGTTGCCGGCCACCCCCCAGCTGCCGTCCAGGCCGAGATCGATGTCCTCGGTCCAGGTGAAGTGACCGGGCGCCGTCACCCGGAACCGGTACGGCTTGTCGGACGGAGTCAGCCCGTCCGCGGAGATCCGGCCCGACCTGTCCACGGCGACCTCGCGGCTGGTGCCGTCGGGAGCGGTGAGCGTCGCCTCGATGCCGTCGGCTGTGTGGTCGCGGAGGATGTCGTACGCGCCTTCCCTGGTCAGCAGGGCCTGGACGGCCGGGCGGGCGACGAAGGACGAGGTCGGATTGAGCATCCGCACGACACCGTAGAACTGGATGTTCAGGTTCGTCCTGACGCCCGTGGTGTCGGTGGCGGTCGTGGTGCCCGTGTACAGACCGGCGTTCGCCGTCACGACACCACCGGTCACCTCGTACGTCAGCTTCAGCAACGGCATCGAGTCGCCGCTCAGACCCTCGCTGTCGGCGACGTCGAAGGAGAGGGTGCTGTACGACGACGATCCGGCCGGCACGTCGGTGCGGCGGATCACGGACGGGCCGTGTGCCTTCAGTTCCTCGGCCGGTTCGACGCCGACCAGCTTGACGTTGCGGTCGTCGTAACGGATCTGCGAAGTGAACGTCTTCCAGTTCTTCAGCTCGTGCGCGGTCAGCGTGTACGTGACACGGTCCCCGGCCCGCGCCCAGGACGCGCTCGCGTCGCCGATCACATAGGGCGTGCCCTTCTTCATGATGCTGACCTGCCGGACGCCGCTGATGTTGCCCGCGGCGTCCGTCGGCCACAGCTTGAGATTCGCGACGGGCGGGCCGACGGGGAGCTTGACCTGCCCGTCGACGGACCCGTCGGTCCCCGCCGGGATGCTCGCTTCGGGCGCGTTCGGGCTGTAGAGCGAGTAGTAGAGGCGGTTGTCGCTCTGTCCGACGTCGATGCCCGCGGCGCGGATGTCGTCGGCCTGGGCGTCCAGCAGCGTGCCCTTCACGTGGAACGACGTGGCGTCGGCGGGCCGTTCGACGACGGTGGGCCGGGCCGGGTCCCAGGCGCCGAAGGCGTCCTCGTACGTGGGCAGTTCCGTGTCCACGTACACGTCGCGCAGTTCGCTGTCGGTGCCGCCGGCCGCGTCCGTGCCGACGATGCGCAGCTTGTAGTGGCCGTCGTCGACGTACCGGCCGCGCGGGTTGAACGGGGTGGCCCTGTCGCCGGTCAGCGGGAAGTACCAGGGGCCCACCGTCGCCGGGCCGTAGAGTACTCCCTCCGTGAGGCCGACGGTGTTGATGCCGCCCATGTAGCCGAGGTCCTTGCCATGGGCGTCGGCGAGGAAGATGTCGATGCTGCGCAGCTGTCCGGCCATCCTCAGATCGAAGGTGGCCGCGCCGGACCCGACGGCTCCCTGGTCGGAACCCAGTCCGGTCGACATGACGGACTTGGTCATGTCGATCTCCGCGAACCCGGATTCGGCGACGTGCGTGGCGAACGGGACGTGCAGCGCGGACAGCCCGCTGCCCTTCCGGGGTGTCAGCGTGACCGTGCCCTCGTAGTAGCCGGCCCCGGCGGCGGCGGGCACACGCAGGGCGGCGGCGAGGGACTTCCTGCCATGGGCTCCGACCTTGATCCGGTCAGCGGTGGTCAGGGTGATGTGCGCGGCACCGGCGTCCGCGGAGCTGCCGGAGCCTCGGCTGAAGGCGGTGCGCACGTCGTATGTGACGGGTCTGCCGCTGTCGTTGACCACGCGCAGGGTGCGGGTGAGGCTCGTGGCGCGGCCCACCGGCAGGACCCCGAGGTCCAGCGCACCGGCGACGGCGTCGACCTCGGTCCGTGTGCCGTCGACGGTGATGTGCGGGGTGGTCTCCGGGACCTGCACCGCGGCCGTGGTGTGCACGGCCGCATAGGGATCGACGGCGCCGGCACCGGCGTCGAACACGCTGACGTCACCGGGCAGCGCGGTCGCCGTGTTCATCAGCGACGTCTTGATGTCGTCGGGGCTCAGCCGGTGGTCGTGCTGGAGCATCAGCGCGGCGACTCCGGCGACGTACGGCGCGGCCATCGACGTTCCGCTGAGGTGGGCGTACGCGTATGTGTAGTCATGGCCGGCCGGGTCGACGATGCCGGTCGGGACGGACGACAGGACGCTGACGCCGGGGGCGGTGACTTCGGGCTTGATGGCGGCGCTGCCGTAGACCGGGCCGCGCGAACTGAAGTCGGCCGGCATCCCGTCGCCGAGCCGGAAAGTACCGGCCGGGGTGAACGAGACGTCGGCGCCGGCCGCCATCAGTGCGGCACCGTCCGCCGCGGTCAGCGAGAACGCCGGAACATAGTTCGGGTTCTCACCGATGTAGAACGGGATGTGCCCCTCGTCGGCGTTGTCGTTGACGAGGAGGACGGCCGCCGCACCCTTGTCGTGTGCGCGCCTCACCTTCTCGTCGAGCGGGATGCCGCCACGCCGGATCAGGGCGGCCTTGCCGGTGACGTCCTTGCCGGTGTAGCCGGCGGCGGTGCCGGTGCCGGCCTCCACGATCGCGAGGGAGCGGCCCGCCACCTTGTCGAGGGCGTCGCCGTAGGGCTGGGCGAGCAGCCGGCCCTGCGCCGCCGCCGTACCGGCCGTCAGTGTGTACGCGGGCAGGGTCAGCGGTGCGCTGTGGGCGCCGACCGTCAGCGGGAGGGCCGCCGCGGCCGGCGTAGCCACAGTGCCCGGCTCCGGCCCGCTGTTGTCGGCGGCGATGACGGTGGTGACGCCCGCGAGGACGAGGTTGTCGGCGGCTATGGACTGCGGGCTGAGCGGATCGTTGACGGCCGCGCCCAGCGACATGTTGACGACGTCCATGCCGTCGTCGGCCGCCTTGTCCATCGCGGCGATGATGTTGCCGGTGCGGCCGCTGCCGTACGGGCCGAGGACACGGTAGGCGTGGACGGAGGCGCCGGGGGCGACGCCGTGGGCGGCCCGCGCCTTCTCGTCGGCGCCCTGCCCGGCGATGATGCCGGCGACGTGGGTGCCGTGCTCCGTGTAGTACGTCGAACCCAGGTTGGTCTCGGCCTGGCCGGACGCCTTCCAGTCCTCGTACGTGGTCTCCATCGGGTCGGCGTCGTCGTCGACGAAGTCGTAGCCGCCCGCGTACACGCCCTTGAGGTCGGGGTGCCGGTAGTCGATCCCGGTGTCGATGATGCCGACCTTGACGCCCTTGCCCGTGATGCCCTCGGCGTGCAGGCGGGCCACGCCGTCATCGGTACTGCCGGTCTCCGGGCCGCCCGTCGCGGTGCCGCCTTGTCCGTGACATGCAGTCCGCCGATGTCCGGCGTCGCCATCCGGTGCAGCGCCTGCCGCTCCTGGCCGTCGAGGGAGGCAAGCACGCCGAGGGCACTCCGCGTGGGGTCCGGGTGGGGCGCGGCGACAGCCGATGGCGCCGCACCCGCCACGGCGGCAAGGACGGCAGCCGCCATCATCAGGGACAGGCGTCTTTGTTCCGGAACATGGGTCATGTCTGTCGTGCTCCGCTCTGGACTGCGCCGGGGACGTTCGCCCGATCATCGGCGCGTGACGGAACACCGCGGAAGGGCGACCGGTGGCGTCTTCACGACGTGTCGTCAAACCGCCATCACCGCCGCGGGACCCGAAGTGAGCAACGACCGGGCCGCGGGCGGGCACCGGGCTGTGCCGCCCGGAGCTGCGGCCCGTGCCGCTGCCTCCGTCGCGAGGGACGCCCCGGACCGGCCCGACGTGACGGGAAGGTCGGCGCAGGCCCGACGTGGCGGGAAGGTCCCGTCCAGACCCGACGTGGCGGGAAGGTCCGCTCCAGGCCCGCCAACGCCCCACCGGCGGGCCGATATCGGGTCCGCGTAGGATCCGGTCTCCCCTGCCGGGAGACCTGTCGGTCCTGCCGGGCGCGGAGGTCGTGCGCGCGCACTCGATTTCCTCAACTCATGGCAGGTGTACCGCACTTCGAGCACAAGCGGTCAGGAACCCCAGAAGGGGACAAGCTGTGGCATCAGCACTTCCGACGATCATTGTCGTGTTCTTCCTCGTCGCTCTCGCGGCGTGGGTCATATCAGCGGTGGTGGGCGGCCGGAAGGACGACGGCAGCGGGCGGGGCGACAGCTGACCGCCGCCGGCGTCCGTCAGGACGAGCCCCCTGGGCATCGGATCTCCGGCTCGGGTCACCAGGACGACCGGGTACAGTGCCCGCCGGCAGTCCCGGTACTTGAGGAGCGCAAGCGTGACCGACACCAGTGAAGCCCGATCCGCGGATGGTGCGGCGCAGACGGCCCCGCGGAGTCGCCTGCGCCGCCTGATGCGCTACGTCCCTCTGGTCGCCCCCGTCCTGCTGTGGGCCGTGCCGTGCTGGGTGCTTCTGCACGCGGGCCAGAACTGGCCGCTCCCGGTGGCGCTGGGCGGCACCGCCCTGTTCGTCCTGGGTCTGCTCACCATGCCGCTCGCCATGGTGCGCGGCCACGGCCGGCGGCAGCGGGACCGGGCGTCGATCGTCGGTGACACCCTCCTCGGTGTCAGCTGGGTGCTGTTCACCTGGTCCGTCCTGCTCGGCGTCCTGCTGCGCCCCGCCCTGGCCGGCGTGGGCGACGGGCAGGGCCGGGCCCGGATCGTCGGCTGGGCGGTCCTCGGCGTGGCCGCCGTGCTGCTTGCCTGGGGGTACGCCGAGGCCCGCCGGGTACCCCGGGTGCGCCGGCTCGACGTACAGCTTCCGCGGCTGGGAGCGGGATTGGACGGCACTCGCGTCGCGCTCATCACCGACACCCACTACGGCCCGCTCGACCGCGCCCGCTGGTCGGCACGGGTCTGCGCGAAGGTCAACGACCTGGACGCCGATCTGGTCTGCCACACCGGCGACATCGCGGACGGCACGGCCGAACGCCGCCGCGCCCAGGCGGCTCCCCTCGCCACCGTGCGAGCCACCCGGGCCCGGGTCTACGTCACCGGAAACCACGAGTACTACAGCGAGGCCCAGGGCTGGGTCGATCTGATGGACGAGCTGGGCTGGGAGCCGCTGCGCAACCGTCATCTGCTCCTCGAACGCGGCGGCGACACCCTTGTGGTCGCGGGCGTGGATGACGTCACCGCCGAGTCCTCCGGACTGGCGGGCCACCGGGCCCACCTCGACGGAGCACTGGACGGCGCCGACCCCGGCCTGCCCGTCCTGCTCCTGGCCCACCAGCCCAAGTTCATCGACCGGGCCGCAGCGGCCGGCATCGATCTCCAGCTCTCGGGCCACACCCACGGCGGCCAGATCTGGCCCTTCCACCATCTTGTCCGCATCGACCAGCCCGCCCTCGCCGGCCTCAGCCGCCACGGTGCCCGCACCCTTCTCTACACCAGCCGCGGCACCGGTTTCTGGGGCCCGCCGTTCCGCGTCTTCGCCCCCAGCGAGATCACTCTGCTCGTGCTCCGCTCTCCGCAGGGGCCTCCCGCACCGTCCCGGTGAGCGGCCCGGCGCAGGCGGCCGAGTCCTCGGCGGCCGGGCCGGAACCGCGAGCCCCGGAGCCACCGCCGACGCCTCCGACGCCCGGCACATCCCGCGGTACCGCGTCCCGACCCCGGATCCGGCACATCGCCGAGCGGGATCACCCGGCCTCGGCGCCCCTCGCCGACAGCGGTGCCCAGGTGTAGCGGACCCGGACGCCCTGATCGCGGAGCCAGGCGGCCTCCCGATTCCGTAGCTCACGCGCGGACTCCGGGGCGATGGCGCTGGGCCAGCGGACGAGCACCGCGTCGACGTCGCCCGTCTGTGCCAGCTGCCGCACCCGCCGCCACCCCCTGCGCTGCGCCGGGTCGGGCTCACCGAAGGTGTCGGTGACGACCTCGGCAATCGTCAGTCCGCGCTCCCGGGCGAACGTCTGGCCTTCCGTCCGGGCGCGCCGCGTTGCCTCCCCCGGCACACCGCGCGATCGGTCGGCACATACGTACAGCACGACAGGGGAAGCGGCTTCACCGTGGGGGGTCATGGGTGCCTTCTGTAGAGGAATCGAGGAAGAGAGGTTCCTCGCCGCGCGAAGGGAAGCAGCGGGAGCGGTGCGGTCGCTGCCGGCAGAAGCGTCGTGTGCGGTGGCGCGCGGGGGATCGTGTGCGGTGTCGTCCGAGGCCCGCGACATCAGGGGTGAACCGTCAACTCGGCCCAGACGAACTTTCCTTCGCTCCGCGTGGAGCGTGCCGATCCCCAGCTGTCCGCGAGTTGCTGAACGAGGAGCAGGCCCCGCCCGCTCTCCTCGCCCGGACCCGCGTGGTGCCCGGGAAGGCGGACCGGAGTGCCGCCGTCGTCGTGGAGTTCGATGCGCAGGCGCCGTTCGTCGCCGGTCAGTATGAGACCGCACAGGATCTGACCGCCGCCGGCGTGGAGCACCGCGTTCGTGGTCAGCTCGGAGGCCAGCAGCACCGCGTCGCAGCAGGTGTCACCGGGCAGCTCCCAGGCACGGAGCCGGTCGCGCACGGTGTCGCGGGCGGATCTCGCACTCGTGCGCAGCGCGGGCAGGCCGAACCAGTGCTCCCGGCACGGCGCCGGCCCGGCCGGGGCGGGGAGCGGGGTGGAAGTTGCGGTCGAAGTCACTGATGTCGCCTTCCAGTACCTGCCGGTGGGACGGGTACGGCGAGGGGGTGCGGGCGGTGAGAGACGTATGCCGAGACGGGCGCCCGGCGGCGGGGTGCCGCCGACGGCGTCGGCATCACGCGTCCCATCGGGGACCGGATTCTGCGCAGTAACTGTGACTTGACCGCTCACGCAACCACTATGCGGGTGACAGGTCACCTGCTGCAACCGACTCCCTGATAATTTCAGCAGCGCGGTTATCACCTTGGCATCTACATCAAGTCGGTGCCAGAATGGTTGCGTTGAAGGACCATCAGGAGGTTGCGCGTGAGCGATGCCCGTTCCGGCACCAGCGCACCGACAGTCCTTCGTATGATCCTCGGCCGCCGGCTGCAGGAAATGCGGATCGCTGCCGGTGCCTCGCTGGAGGACGCGGCAAAGGCTCTGCGTGTGACGTCTCTGACGATCCGTCGGCTGGAGAAGGCCGAGGTGGCGCTGAAGCCTCTCTACGTCGAGAAGCTGCTGGAGACCTTCGGCGCGGAACGCCAGGAGATCGACGAGTTCGTCGACCTGGCCGAGCAGGCCAACAAGCCCGGCTGGTGGCATTCCTATCGCGATGCCGTCCCCAGCTGGTTCACCGCCTATGTCAGCCTGGAGACCGGCGCCAAGACCCTGCGCACGTACGAGCCCCAGTACGTCACAGGTCTTCTGCAGACACCCGACTACGCACACGCCGTGCTGCGCGGCGGGATACCGAACGGCAGCGAGGAGGAGCTCACCCGCCGCGTGGAGCTGCGGCTGCGCCGCCAGAGCCTGCTGGAGAGGGAAGACGCACCCACGTTGTGGGTGGTCATGGAGGAAGCCGTTCTGCACCGGGTGGTGGGCGGCCCCGAGGTGATGCGAGAGCAGCTGGAGCGGCTTCTGGACATCTCCGAGCTCGCGCACGTGAGCCTCGACATCGTGCCCTTCACAGCGGGAGCGCACATCGGAGCGTGCGCCCCCTTCACGTATTTCCGGTTCGAGGAACCCGAGTTGCCGGACATCGTCTACAGCGAACTGCTGTCCGCCGCCGTCTATCTCGACCAGCGCGCGGACGTGGTCTCCCATCTGGAGGCACACACCCGGATGGCGCTGCAGACGTCGTCCGAGGACAGCAGGGCGCTCCTGAACCGCATGCGCAAGGAGTACTCATGACGATCACCGACGGGACCATCTACAACGGCATGCCGGCCAGCGACCTCGGGGAGCAGGGCTGGGAACGCCCCTGGAGCGGGCCGAACGGCGGTCAGTGCGTCGAGACGAAACAGCTCGCCGACGGCCGGGTGGCCGTCCGGCAGTCGACCGACCCGGCCGGTCCGGCACTGATATACGCGCCGGAGGAGATCGCCGCGTTCGTCCGAGGGGTCAAGGAAGGGCTGGCCGACCACCTGGCCGCCGGATGACCCGGCGGTGCGCGGGAGTGGCAGAGCCACCGGTCCCGCACCCGGTTTCCGGGCCGACAGAGATACCGATGAAAGGGAGAACATGACCGCCAGGCAGTCCGGCCGGAGTCTCGACACGAGCAGGCCGCACTCGGCCCGGATGTACGACTACTTCCTCGGCGGCAAGGACCACTTCGAGGTCGACAGGGAAGCGGCCCTGGTCGCGGCAGAGGCGCACCCCGGTCTCTATGTGACCGCTCGCGAGAACCGGGCGTTCATGCAGCGGGCCACGCGTGTCCTGGCGCAGGAGCACGGCATCCGCCAGTGGCTCGACATCGGCACGGGCATCCCGACCGAGCCCAACCTGCACCAGGTCGCCCAGTCCGTGGTGCCGGCGGCCCGTGTCGTGTACGCCGACAACGACCCCCTCGTCCTGAAGTACGCCGAACGCCTCATGCGCAGTACGACGCAGGGACGCACGGCCTATGTCGAGGCCGACGCCACCGACCCCGATGCCCTGATGGACGCCGTGATGGACTCGGACGTCCTGGACTTCGACCAGCCCATCGCCCTCTCCCTCAACGCCCTGATGCACTTCATCACCGATCCGCACGACCCGTACAGCATCGTCCGCCGGCTGCTCGACCCGCTCCCGGCAGGCAGTGCGCTGGCCATGAACCACTGCACGCCCGACTTCGACCCCGACACCTGGAACCGGGTCGCTGAGGCCTACACCAACGCGGGAACTCCGGTGAACTTCCGTTCGCACGGCGACGTCGCCCGCTTCTTCGACGGACTGGACCTCATCGCCCCCGGCATCTGCTGCTGCCACCGCTGGCGGGCCGCCGGACCCGTCCCGGGTGAGCCGGAGATCGCGGACGCCGAGATCAGCCTGCTGGCGGGCGTCGGGATCAAGCGTTAGCCGTTCCGGCCGTTTTGGGCACCGGCCGCAACGGGCGGTGCCGATCGGCGTTCACCCGTGGAGCCGGCGGTCTCCCGGGCTGCCGTACATGAAGCGCTGGCCGGCGGCGATCTCCTCGCCGACCACTGCCCAGACGGTCTCGTCGTCCTGGAAGGGGAGCGGGTCCACGCTGCTCGTCTCCTGACGGATGCGCTCGATCTCCCGCTCCAGGCGCTCGAAGCCTGCTTCCTCGCCGTCGGCGTCGGCATCGGCGTCGGCATCGGCATCGGCATCAAAGGCGAACTCATCGAGCACGCACTGGAGTCGGAGGGTGACCTGAATGAGCGAGGAGACGTCCGTGTGGAGTGCGCACACGGTCTCCCCGTCGGCGTCGATCGCGTACACCATGCCCGAACCGGGGTCGAGTGCCAGGTGGGCGTTGAGCCACCCGACGACGGGCCATGCGCCCGCGCCCTCCGATGCGCCCTCGCAGTCCTCGACCTCGACGACGTCCCGGACGAGGGGCAGCAGGCCCGAATCCTCGTCGGGTTCACGCAGCGACAGCGTCCCGCCGGGGATGCCGACCGACATCAGGAGACGGGCGCCCTCGGTGTCCACCGCGGAGAGCGGGAAAGCGGCGGCGGGCAGAGTTTCCAGCCGGTCCTCGCCGAAGACGGCTGCGACTTCGCTGCGGGTGACGTCGAAAAGCACTCTCTGATTCTCCGGGCTAAGGGCTGTCCCGCAATACCTGGTGGATCAGCGCGCGGCGTCAGATGCGGTGCATCGCAAGGCGGAGGGGCGCCCGCATACTGGATGTATTCGGGCGTTCCGACAACGCAGCGAGGTGCCGTAGCTGTCGTCGTGCGCCCGCCAGGTATTGCGGGACAGCCCTTGGGCGGCTGCACGTACCTCGTGGGACGCCCAGGGGAAGGCACGGCCACCGCGGCAGCGCCCGCTCGCTCCGATTATCCACTGACGCGGAAATCAGGAACTCGCGCGGCGCTGCCGCATGACGGTACGCGGGAGCACCCCGGACGCGGGTCCGGCGACGTTCGGAGGCATACCCGGCCACGCGGTGGGCCGGGCCCCGGCCGGAGGGCCCGGGTCAGCGCAGTCCGGCGAAGAGATCCGTCTCGGGTACGGGTGCGCCGGTGGTGTCCCTGACACGTACGAAGGTCTCCGTGCCCATGAACTCGCCGAATCTCTCCTTGCCCATCCTGAGGAAGAAGATGTTCTCGCCCTGACTGGCGTGCGCGGCCAGCGCGTCGAACTTCTGACCGCTGAACGCGGTGGCGTCCACCCACGCGGTGATCTCGTCGTCGGGGAGGCCGATCTCGGCCATCGCGGCGGCCTCGGCGGGATCCGGCTCGGGCATGTCCTCGCCGAACTCGCGCATGGTCTCCCCGAAGCGCCGCATCATCGAGCGCGGCATCGTCGTCCAGTACACCTTCGGTGTCAGCCCGGTCATCTCCAGCGCCGCCATGGTGATGCGGTTGGCCTGGATGTGGTCGGGGTGGCCGTAGAAGCCGTTCTCGTCGTAGGTGACGACCACATCGGGCCGGTAGTGCCGCATGAGTTCCGCGAGCCGGGCGGCGCCTTCCTCCACGGGAGTCCGCCAGAAGGACCCGGGGGCGTCGTTGCCCGGCCAGCCCATCATCCCGGAGTCGGCATAGTCCAGCATCTCCAGATCGCTGATCTTCAGGACCTCACAGCTCGCCTCGAGCTCCTGACGGCGCATCAGGGCGACGGCCGCCGGATCGTGCCCGGGGTCGCCCGGCTTGACGCCTCCCGGTCCGTCACCGCAACCGCCGTCGGTACACGTCACAAGAACAGTGCGGATTCCTTCCGCCGCGTACCGAGCGAGCACTCCGCCGGTTCCGGTGGCCTCGTCGTCGGGGTGGGCGTGCACTGCCATGAGTGTCAACGGCCGGTCAGTCATGAAAGGGTCCTCCTGCAAAAAATACGTCGTGGTCCGGGAGCCCGGCAGGCGTGCCGCGCTCCCGGGGCCGGATCCTGGGGAGGGGACGGACGTGCGGCCTCCGCGTTCCCCCCGCCCGCGCGGTACCGGTCCCCCGGTCGGTGCAACAGCGAGGGATGGACCAGCTGTTCCCGGCGCGGCCGATCGGCGACCCGCCGGTCCCGGCCGCTTGGTGCGGGGCCACCTGCGGGGCACCGACGGCCCCCGCACCGGCAGCCCCCGCCCAGGCATCCCCGCTCGGAGCTCACAGTGGATCAAGGCCGGAGAGTCCGGAGCACGGACGCGGACTCACATGGCCGGGCGGGCGTGCACGCTGACCGCGTAGCCGGCGCCCCGGTCGTACGGATCGCCGCTCCAGGTGGCACAGCGCTGCCGCAAGGTCAGTCCGGCCCGCGCACACCACTGGTCGAACTCCTCAAGGGTCACCGTCGCCTCGGGCAGCGGCAGGTGTGCCGCGTCCAGGCCCATGCCTGTGATCAGCAGGCCACCGGGGCGGAGTACGGCGGCCAACTGGCGGACGACAGCCTGTTCCGTGCCGGAGGCCAGCAGAGGAATGACGTTTCCGGCAGCGAGGGCGAGGTCGTAGCCCGGCTCCAGGCCGAGGGCGTCCAGGTGGGTCAGGTCGCCGAGGATCCACTCCTGCTCGGGTGCCTCGCGGCGGGCGACGGCGAGCATCGAGGAGTCCACGTCCACGCCGGTGCAGTGGTATCCCAGCTCCGCCAGCCGGATCGCGATCCGGCCGGTGCCGCATCCGGCGTCGAGCACGCGGGCGGCGGGCTCCAGCAACGCGGCGCAGAACGCGGCCTCGCCGTGTACGTCGTGGCCCGATTCGGCGAGCCGCGCGAAGCGCTGAGCGTACTCCTCCCCAGCTTCTCCTCCGGTCAGTTCCGCCCAGCGGTCGCGTTGCCCAGTCATGTTCCGCACGCCTTCCGGTCGGCCTCGCCCTGAGGGGCGAAACGATGCCATCGCAGATGGTGCCCCCGTGGGCGCAAACCTCGCAAACCGCTCCACGGATACGCCCGGCGGAACCGCCCCGGACCCGACCCGGACCCGCCTCCGGAGCAGTCGGCGGATTCGGTCCGGGCGGTGGCGGTCCGGGCGGGGTGCGGTGCGGCCGGGGTGCGGTGCGGCTGGGCCGGGTTCGGCGCGGTCAGGGCGCCCCCGTGCCGTGACCGAGTGCCCGGACGGCTGCGAGTGACCGGACAGCTCCGGGTCCGGGTCAGGGTGTCGCAGCGGAGACGACGTACACGACGGGCGACGCCGGATCGGTCATGTCGACAGTGATGTCCTGCGTGGGCCGGGGGTCCTTGTTGGTGTGCGTGGTGCCCGCCCACGCGACACCGTCGCCGAAGTACCAGCCCGCGATCTTCGTGTCGCGCTCACCGACGGTGACCCGGCCGGCCTCCAGCGCGGCGCGCCCCGTGCCCACCTGGGTGAGGAACCGGTCGAGGCCGTTGGACGTCGTGCGGAACTGCGCGTACATCCGGCTGGCCTTCCAGTTGTTGGTCTCGTAGTACTGGACCTCCACGGCGTCCTTGGGGATCGGCACCTCGAAGATCCGGCGGAGCATGCGCGAAGGCCAGCCTTCGCGGAGTCCCTGCGCCGCCGCCTCGGCGGCCTTGTCCTGGCCGGAGCGCCGGCTCTGCCCGGCGGAGATCAGCAGATAGCCGGCCGGGAAGCCGATGAGCAGCACGATGATGGTCGCCGTGATCAGGCGCCGGCGGATGGTACGGCGCCGCTCCTCGGGCGCCGGATCCTCGTCGGGCGGCGGGGACTGGCGCGGCACGACGGGGTGCTCGGCTGCGGTCATGGGTGTGGGGATCCCTAGGAAGTGCGGGTGTTGCGCGTGTTACGGATGGTGCTGGCGGCCTGGTCGTAGATCTGGGCGTACCGCTCGTACCGCTCCACGCGCCGGCGGTTGGTACGCCGGAAGCGGCGGGCCACCAGCCTGGCGAGGTCGGCCGCGCCGACCATACCTGCCTCGGGCCCGAGCTGCGCCTTCGCGATGCGGGCCTCGGGGCGGTAGCCGCGGCCGGTGAGGTGCCGTTTGAAGGCGTCCCTGGCCGGTCCGATCAGCAGGTCGTCGGCAGCGCTGACACCGCCTCCGATGACGAAGCAGGAGGGGTCGAGGGCGGCTGCCAGGTTGGCGATGCCGACGCCGAGCCACTGGCCGATGTCCTGGAGGAGCTCGATGCACATCGCATCGCCCTCGCGGGCGAGTTCGGTGATGAGCGGCCCGGTGATGTCGGGGATGTTGCCCTTGACCCGCTCGATGATGCCGTGGGCCACCGGGGAGTCCGCCGCGGCCAGTTCCCTGGCCTCCCGGACGAGGGCGTTCCCGGAGCTGTACTGCTCCCAGCAGCCCCGGTTGCCGCACGGGCAGCGGTGACCGCCTGGCACCACCTGCATGTGGCCGAACTCACCGGCGACGCCGTACTTGCCGCGCTTGACCTGACCGTCCTCCAGGATCGCGCCACCGATGCCGGTACCGAGCGTGATCATGACGAGGTGGTCCTCGCCGCGGCCGGCGCCGAAGCGCCATTCGGCCCAGGCGGCGGTGTTGGCATCGTTGTCCACCATGACCGGGACCACGAGCCGGGAGGCGAGGGCGTCGCGCAGGGGCTCGTCGCGCCAGGCCAGGTGCGGGGCGAACAGGACCTTGGAGCGGTCGGCGTCCACCCAGCCGGCCGCCCCGATGCCCACCGCGTGCACATCGTGTCGGTCCGAGAGGTCCAGCACCAGCTCGACGATGGTGTCCTCGACGACCTTGGGGCTCTTGGACTTGTCGGGCGTCTCGGTGCGCAGGGTCTCCAGGATGTTGCCGTCGGCGTCGACGACGCCGGCCATCACCTTGGTCCCGCCGATGTCGATCCCGACCGTGGGCACCCGCGGCGCGGTAAGGTGCGAGCGCCGCTCCCTGGTGCCGACTGTCCGCAGGACGGTGGCGCGGGCGGAGCCGCGGTGGGTGAAGTCGCGGTACGTGCTCATCGTCCCTGCGGGGTCTGGGGGGCCGGTGTGTCGTGCTTCCGGCGGCGGACGGCGCCCGCCGGAGTCGATTCTGCCACTGCCGGACGGGGTGCGTGCCGCAACCGGTCTGCCGCCCGGCGCCCGGCGGGCCCGGATGCCGGGCCCGCCGGGCGGGCGGGACCAGGTGTGGAGACGGTCACGCGGCGGGGTCGTCCCCGCCCGGACGACGGGCGGGCGGGCCGGGGGCGCGCTCCAGCTCGTGGCTGAGTTCGTCCAGCTCGCTGCCGCCCGCCATCTGGCGGGTCAGCTCGTCCAGCGTGACGCCGTCCTTCGTGTGGCTGCCTGCCATGGCGCCCCGCTTGAGCAGCACGAAGCGGTCTCCGACGAGGTACGCGTGGTGCGGGTTGTGCGTGATGAGGACCACGCCGAGTCCTGCGTCCCGGGCGGCCGCGACGTACTTGAGCACCACCCCGGACTGCTTCACCCCGAGCGCGGCGGTCGGCTCGTCCAGGACGAGGACCTTGGCGCCGAAGTGGACGGCCCGCGCGATGGCGACGCACTGGCGCTCGCCGCCGGACAGGGTGCCGATGGGCTGGTCGACATCGCGCAGGTCGATACCCATCCGCAGCAGCGCGGAACGGGTCGTCTCCCGCATCAGCCGGACATCGAGGCGCTTGAAGGGCCCCTTGCCGGTCGTCGGCTCGGAGCCGAGGAAGAAGTTGCGCCAGACCGGCATCAGCGGGACGACGGCGAGGTCCTGGTAGACCGTGGCGATGCCCCGGTCCAGGGCATCGCGCGGATTGGCGAGCGTGGTCTCCTCGCCGTCGATCAGGAAGCTTCCGGCGTCGTGCCGGTGCAGCCCCGCGATGATCTTGATCAGGGTGGACTTCCCGGCCCCGTTGTCACCGAGGACGCAGGAGATCTCTCCCGCGTGGACCTCCAGAGAGACGTCCTGGAGGGCCTTGATGTTGCCGTAGTACTTGCTGACGTGGTCCAGCTCGACCAGCGCCCGCCGGTCGGTGTCCGCCGGCCCGCTCGATTCCCTGGGGGCCGTCATTTCGTCGCCTCCGCGCGCTTGCGTACCCATGCGTTGAGCAGGGTGGCCAGGAGCAGCATGGCTCCGAGGAAGAACTTGAACCAGTCCGGGTTCCACTCCGCGTAGACGATCCCCTTGCTGGTCATGCCGAAGATGAAGGCACCGACCGCCGAGCCGATCGCGGAGCCGTAGCCGCCGGTGATCAGACAGCCGCCGATGACGGCGGCGATGATGTAGATCAGTTCGTTGCCGACGCCCTCACCGGACTGCACCACGTCGTAGCTGAACAGCAGGTGCTGTCCGGAGACCCAGGCGGCGAAGGCCACCCCGAGGTAGAGACCGATCCTGGTCCGGATCACCGGGACACCGACCGCGCGGGCCGCGTCGGCCCCGCCGCCGACGGCGAAGATCCAGTTGCCGAAGCGGGTGCGGAGCAGGATCCAGGTGGCGACGGCGACGAGGACGGCCCACCACAGGATGGTCACCTTCAGCTCGACACCGCCGACCGTCCAGTACGAGGCGAAGAGCTTGCGGGCCGATTCGAAGCCTTCCATGTTGCCGATGGTCTTCGTCGAGACGGTGCCGCTGATGAGCTTGGTGAACCCCAGATTGAGGCCCGTCAGCATCAGGAACGTACCGAGCGTGATGATGAAGCTCGGAAGTTTCGTACGCGTCAGCATGAAGCCGTTGAACGCGCCGATGGCGAGCGTGACCAGCAGGGACACGAAGACGCCGACCCAGACGTTGGCCGTCATCTGGTAGCTGAACATCGACGAGATCAGCGCGGAACTGGTGACCATCACACCCGCGGAGAGGTCGAACTCCCCGCCGATCATCAGGAGCGCCACCGGCGCCGCCATGATCCCGATGGTGGAGGCCGCGTACAGCACCGTGCCGAAGCTGGTGGCGCGCAGGAAGCTGTCGGCGACGATCGCGAAGAAGAGGAAGACCGCCAGTGCGCCGACGACCGAGCCGAGCTCGGGGCGGCCGAGCAGTTTACGGAGCGGTGAGGTACGCACCAGCCGCTCGTCCACCACGGCGGATGAGGTACCGGGCCCCGCGGTCATCGGGTTCCCCGGTCCGCGTACTCGGCCAGCTGGGCGGCGTCGTCGGAGGTGATGATCTGCGGGCCGGTCAGGACCGGGCGTCCGCCGCCGAGCACGTTGCGGTTGTAGCGGTAGAGCCAGAGCAGGTCGACGGCCTCGTACCCCTGGAGGTAGGGCTGCTGGTCGACGGCGAAGCCGAGGGTCTTGGCCTGGAGCTCGGCCGCGACCTTGGCGTTCAGGTCGAAGGTGTCGATCTCGGCCTTGCTGCCCGCTGTCTTCTTCGCCTTGACGGCGGCGTCCGCGAACGGCGCACCGAGGGTGACGACCGCGTCGATGTCCTTGTCCGCCTGGAGCTTCGCCTCGATGGAGGCCTGGACGTCCGGCATGTTGGTGCCCTCGACGTACAGGTTGAGCATCTGGCCGTCGAAGGTCTTCTTCGCCCCGGCGCAGCGCTGCTCGTGACCGACGTTGCCCTGCTCGTGCAGGATGCACAGGGCCTTCTTGCGGCCGCGCGCGTTGAGCTCGTCGCCGACGGCCTCGCCCGCGATCGACTCGTCCTGGCCGATGTGGGTGAGCGCGCCGTACTGCTTGGACTCGGCGGAGCCCGAGTTCACCGTGATCACCGGGATGCCGGCCTTGGTGGCCTTCGCGACGACGTCCTTCATGGCGTCGGGCTTGGCGAGCGTGACGATCAGCCCGTCGACCTTCTTGTCGATGGCCGCCTGGACGAGCTGGGCCTGCTGCTGCGCCTCGTCGTTGTGCGAGTACAGGAAGTTGATGTTGTCCTTCTTGGCCGCCATGTCGGCGCCCTTCTGGACGATGTCCCAGAAGGTGTCACCGTCGCCCGAGTGGGTGACCATGGCGAAGGTCCAGCGGGGTGTGTTCACCGCGGACCGGCCCTCGGCCGCGGCCTGCGCCGCACGCTCCTCCGCCCGCTTGCCGCCGGTGCTGCTGCATCCCATGAGGGAGGCCCCGAGCACCGCCGCAAGCACGGCGCCCATCGCACGTACCCCTGTCCGAACCCTTGCCACGACGCCGTGCCCTTCTTGTGCTGCTCGCTGTGCTGCTGGTGGAGCCGGGGCCATACGGTCCCGGCCCGGCTGGGCAAGTATCCCCGAGCCCGTGCCGCCGTCGCCCGGAGGGGCGCGGCGCGTGTGTCGGACCGGGGCGTGTACGGCGGCGGGGCGGCCGGGTGCGGCCGTCGTCACCGTACGGGTAGCCGGGAAGCCTGTGACACCGTACGAGAGCCGGGGCCCCGTGTCACCGTACGAGGAGCTGGAAATCGAGGGCGTAGCGCGAGGCCCGCCGGCGGGGGGATCCGGATCAAGCCATCCGCGCTGTGGGGTCGAAGGTGACGCGTTCCGTTGTGAGCAGGGGCGGTGCCCTCGCTCCCGCCGAGGAGCCTGCCTCTTCGGTGGCAGATTCCGGCATGCCGAGTGTGACTCGCACATCCGCATCCCCGATGGCCCTGTCGTCCTGTTGCCGCCCTGTTGTTGTACTGAATGGTGTCCTGTTGGCCGGAGAGCACCGCCCCCGTCACCTTCCCGCGTTCACCACTGAAATGGATCGATTTGTCAGGACATATAGTTGACATCATCCCAGGTGGGCGGCACGTTGGGTCCATGCGCATCGGACTCCTGGGCACCGGCCGGATCGGTTCCTTCCACGCGGGCGTCCTCGCCCGCCATCCCTCGGTGGAGGCGCTGGTGGTGGCGGACCCCGACCCGGCCCGCGCGGCCGGCGTCGCCCGCCGGACCGGTGCGCGCGCGGTGGCCACGGCGTCGGAGGTGTTCGACGCCGGTGTGGACGCCGTGGTGATCGCCTCCGCCACGTCCGCCCACGCCGAGCTGATCGGCCGGGCCGCCCAGGCCGGGGTACCCGCTTTCTGCGAGAAACCCGTCGCCCTGGATCTCGCGGGCACACTCGGGGCGCTCCGCGCGGCGGAGCGCGCGCACAGCGTTCTCCAGCTCGGTTTCATGCGCCGGTTCGACGCCGGGTACACGGCGGCACGCGCCGCGGTGCGAGGCGGAGCGCTCGGCCCGCTGCACACCGTACGGACGGTGACGTCCGATCCGGCGCCGCCCCCCGCCGCGTATCTGCCGCTCTCGGGCGGGCTGTTCCGCGACTGCATGGTCCATGACTTCGACATGGTGCGCTGGGTGACGGGCCGTGAGGTGGTGCGGGTGTACGCCACCGGGTCGGACGCCGGGCCCGCGATGTTCCGGGCGGCCGGCGACGTGGACACGGCAGCCGCGCTGCTGACGCTCGACGACGGCGTCCTGGTCACCGCGACGTCGACGCGCCGCAACGGAGCCGGGTACGACGTGCGGATGGAACTCGCGGGCGACCTCGACCAGCTCGCGGTCGGCGTCGACGACCGCACACCGCTCACCTCCGCCGAACCGCGGGGTCCCGCCGCCCCGGCCAGGCCCTGGCGCGGGTTCCTGGAACGCTTCGCCGCAGCGTACGAGGCGGAACTGGGCGCCTTCGTCCGCCTGGTGCGCGGCGAGGCGGCCAATCCGTGTGACGGCCGGGAGGCATTGCACGCGCTGCGGGTCGCGGAGGCCTGCGAGGTCTCGCGCCGCGAGCGGCGCCCGGTGGAGCTGGCGGAGATCCCGTCCGCCTGACCCGGGCGCCCCTCCCGCCGTTCGCCACGAGCTCGTCGCCGGCCGGTGTCACCGTGCCGCCGGAGTCGGCCGCTTCGGCGGTCGAGCGGAGCTCCTTCAGGACGTGGTGGCGCTCAGGACGGTGCCCTGGGCGACCGCGCAGAGCGTCTCGCGTCCGTCCTGGTCCACGACGGACAGGTCACAGCGCGCGACGGCCTGCCGACGGCCGGTGTGGACGACCTCCGCGCGCGCGACGAGCGTGGCGCCGATGGCGGGCCGGAGGTACTGGATGGAGAAACCTCCGGTCAGCACCGCCGGGCCGAGCGTCGTCCCGGCAGCGAAGGTGAGGGCGTTGTCGGCGGCGTAGGCGACGACGCCGCCGTGCAGGAATCCGTTCTGCTGGCGCAGATCCTCGCGGCTGTCGATCTCCAGCGTGGCCGCGCCGTCGCCGAAGGCGGTGATCCGTGTGCCGACGAGGGCGCTGAACGGCTGGCTGTCGAGCACCTTCTGTGCCATCGGAAGGTCGATTCCGGTCATGGCGGGATCCTTTCTGTCTCACCGGCGAGTCGGTCGCGAAGGGCGGATCGGGCACGAACGGCGAGTCGGTGGCGAAGGCCGGGTCTGTTGAGGTGGAGTACGGCGAGTCTGCGTGAACAGCGCATCCCTGTCGACCAGTCGGCCCCCTTCACCGACGCACCGGACGCCGGCGTCCTCGCCGGTCCGATGCGTTCAGGACGGACCGGTGCCGCCGCCGTCGTCGTCGAGGAGTCCCGCGTCATGGACCAGCAGCGCGATCTGGACCCGGTTGTTGAAGTCGAACTTGGCGAGAATGCGTGAGACCTGGGTCTTCACCGTGGCCACGCTCAGATAGAGGGCGGCGCCGATCTCCGCGTTGGAACGGCCGCGCCCCACGGCGACCGCCACCTCGCGCTCCCGGTCGGCCAGGAGGGCGATGCGCTGCCGGGCCCGTTCGGCGCGGCCCACCCGGTCCTCGTGGCCGGAGCCCGCGGCGCGGGCCATCAACTGGCGGGTGACCGCGGGCGACAGAACGGGGTCGCCCGCCGCCACCCGGCGCACCGAGTCCACGATCTGCGCGGGCGGGGTGTCCTTGAGGACGAAGCCGGCGGCTCCGGCGCGGATGGCGCGGAGCACCTGCTCGTCGGCGTGGAACGTCGTCAGGACGACGATCTCGGGTGCGTCCGGGCGGCCGCGCAGCGCCTCGGTGGCGGTCAGCCCGTCCATGACCGGCATCCGGATGTCCATCAGGACGACGTCCGGCCTGAGCCGGTCGACGAGTTCGGCCACCTCGCTGCCGTCGGCCCCCTCCCCCACGATGTCGATGTCGTCGGCGCCGCCGAGCATGAGGGTGAGCCCCGCCCGTACGAGCGGGTCGTCGTCGACGATGAGCAGCCGGACGGGCCGGGGCGGGGAGGTGGGAGCCGGGATGGTCATGAGGACCACGGTAGCCAGGCCCGCACCCCGAACCCACCGTCCGGTTCCGGTCCGTGGTCGAGGCGGCCTCCCGCGAGGGTGGCCCGCTCGGTCAGGCCGATGAGGCCCTGGCCGGATCCCGGTACGCGCTCGAAGGGTTCGGCGGGGGCCGGATTGCGCACCTCGACGGTGATCCCCCGGCCGGGTCCGCCGGTGACCGTGACGGTGACCTCGGTGCCGGGCGCGTGTTTACGGGCGTTGGTCAGGCCCTCCTGGGCGATGCGGTAGACCGTACGGCCGGTGGCGGCGGGGGCGGCGTCCGGGTCGGCGATCCGGTTGTCGAGCGTGACCTTCATGTCGGCCTGCCGGGATTCGGCGACGAGGGTGTCGAGCGTGGCGAGGGTGGGCTGCGGCCGGTCGCCGTCGCTGTCGCCGGGGCCGCGCAGGACGCCGATGATCTCGCGGAGGTCCTGGAGCGCCTCGTGCGCGCTGTCCCGGATGACTCCGGCGGCGCGGGCGACTTCGGCCGGGGGCGCGTCGGGACGGAATTCGAGGGCGCCCGCGTGGACGCTGAGCAGGGTCAGCCGGTGGGCGAGGACGTCATGCATCTCGCGGGCGATGTCCTCGCGGGCCAGCCGCTGCGCCCGCTCGGCACGGAGTCCGGCTTCGGTCTCGGCCCGCCGGGCGCGCTCGTGCAGGGTGACGACGAGCTGGCGCCGGGACCGTACGACCATGCCCCAGCTGAGCACGAGCAGGACGAGCAGCAGCCCGATGACGGTGGACGCCATGAACGAGGTGGACGGGTCGGGGCGCAGATACGGCTGTACGGGGGTGACCAGCAGCGCCCCCGCACCGACGAGGGCCACCGGGCGGAACGGACGGTGGACCGCCAGGCTGAACAGCGCGACCAGCAGGGCTCCCGCCGCGACGGGCTCCACGGTGGACAGCAGGGTCAGGACCACGGCGAGGCCGACGGGCCACCGGCGCCGCACCCACAGGGCGCAGCAGGCCAGGGCGCCGATCAGCGAGTCGGCAATGACCACGCCGTCGGGGGTGCTCCCGTCGGCTTCGATCGTGGCGAGGGTCGCCATCCCGATGCCCGCCGCGCAGAGGAAGGCCACGATGTCGACGGCCCAGTCCCGGACGGTGCGGCGCGACCGGCCGCCCCGGTCCCCGGGCAGTTCGGGGTCGGCCATCGCCGAGGGCAGCAGCCAGGGGTATTCGGTACGCGTCATATCGGCAAAGCTACGCAGCGGCGAGGCGGCTTCCGCGCGTTCCGGGCCGCACAGCGACCAAAGTCGCGGAAGAGGAGACTTTCGGACCGGCCGCGCAGACGACCGGCCGACGCGGTGCCGGAGCACGGCCGGCCAGGCTCCTCTCATGAAGAAACTCTGCGAGACGGTCGGCTTCCTGGTCTTCCTCCAAGGCGCCGCCGGGCTGCTCCACGAATGGTTCGACTGGTTCAGGTTCTTCAGCGTGGTGCGGCGGCTGCCGTTCATCCGCGACCACTCGTTGTTCGCCTCCCTCGTGCTGGTGGTGACGGGGGTCGCCCTCATGATCGCGTCGGACTCGATCAAGAAGGAGGGGGCGACGGGGCGGGGAGCGAGGCTCTCAAGAAGTGACGGGGCCCGCGTTGCGGCGCCCCCACGCCGTACCGGCCAGCACGAGCACCGCGCCCGCGACCCCGAGGGCGCCGAGGCGTTCACCGCCGATCGCGATGCCGACGGCGGCGGCCCAGAGCGGTTCCGTGCCGAGCAGCAGGCTGACCCGGGACGGTGAGGTGCGGCGTACGGACCACATCTGGACGAAGAACGCGAAGAGC
Source organism: Streptomyces sp. NPDC026062 (assembly GCF_055568375.1). Taxonomy (NCBI): domain Bacteria; kingdom Bacillati; phylum Actinomycetota; class Actinomycetes; order Kitasatosporales; family Streptomycetaceae; genus Streptomyces; species Streptomyces sp. NPDC026062. The sequence continues at coordinate 193,371 of NZ_JBVHOQ010000002.1, read as the reverse complement.
GTGCAGAAGACCGACAGGAACAGCAGCCCGCCCCACTCCCGGGCACCGAACCCGGCGGCGACCGACCAGGGTGACTCCCCCGTGCCGGGGGCGGCGGACAGCAGGGCGAAGACGGCTACGGCGCTGCCCAGTTGGACCGTCGTCAGCGACAGCGAGTCCGCCGACCCGACCGACTTGATACGTGCCATCAGGAGCACGTGGAGGGTGCGGGCGAGGGCGGCGGCCAGCATCAGCAGATCGCCCGCCGACGGGCTGGTGAAGCCGCCGCCCTGGGTCAGGAGCACCACTCCGGCGACGGAGAGTCCGGCAGCGGAGAGGAAGGCCCCAGTCGGCCGGGTCCGCGTCACGACGGCCTCCGCGAGCGGGGTGAAGATCATGGTGAGGCTGATGATGAGCCCGGCGTTGGTCGCCGAGGTGTGCACGACGCCGTACGTCTCCACCAGGAAGATCCCGCTGAGCACCAGGCCGAGCAGTCCCGCGCCCCGCCACTGCGCGGCGCTCAGCGCCCGCAGCCGGGACCATCCGGCGATCACCAGGACGGGCAGCACGACGGCGAACCGCAGCACGAGGACCGCGATGACGGTCTGTGCCGTGGTAATGCCCTTGGCCGCCAGATAGCTGGAGCCCCACACCACGGCGACGAGCAGGACGGGCAGATCGGTCAGCCACGCACGGCGTGGCGGGGCGAGGACGGGCACGGCGACGGAGGACACCCGGATCTCCTGGTTCTCCACAGGCTGATGTGGAGACCTCACTGGCTCGCACGCGGAACGATCACGCTACCGGGCCTCCTCCTACAATGGCGAGCCCCGGGACCGGTTCGACGGCAGCCGCCCGCACCTCACGGAGTACGGAGTCGCCGGATGGCCGGAGAACGCCAGGACGGAAGGGTCGAACGGGGCAATCGCACCCGGCAGCTGATCCTCGCCCGGGCGGCCGCGGTCGCGTCGGTCGAGGGCCTCGACGGTCTGTCCCTCGGCCGGCTGGCCACCGACCTCCGGCTGAGCAAGAGCGGCGTGTTCGCCCTTTTCGGCTCCAAGGAGGAGCTCCAGCTGGCGACCGTGCGGACCGCCGTCGCGGTGTACGACGAACATGTCGTGCGGCCGATCCTTGCCACGCCCGCGGGGCTCGGACGGATCCGGCGGATGTGCGAGGCCTGGATCGCGTACTCGCAGGGGCGGGTCTTCCCGGGCGGCTGCTTCTTCTACGCTGCCATCGCCGAGTTCGATGCCCGCGACGGCGCGGTGCACGACGCGATCGCGGCCGCGCAGGCGGGCTGGGTCGCCTTCGTGGAGCGGCGGATCGAGGAGGCACGGGCGCTGGGCGAGATCCGCGAGAACTGCGATGTCCCGCAGATCGCCTTCGAGATCATCGCGTTCCTTGAGCTGGCCAACGGTGATTCAGTGCTCCGTGACAGCTCCGAGGGCTACACGAGGGCGACTCGCGCGATCCTGGGATGCCTGCGAGCGGTGGCGGTGGACACCTCGTCGCTGCCCGCCGTGCCGTAGTAGCCGGCACCACCGGCTCCGGCAGAACGTGCGCGGACCGCCAAAAAGAAACAGCACGACCGTTCGTCTAGTTGTACTGTGGCGGGCACCCGGCGCGGACGACTGCGCCGAATCACGGAAGGGGCCACTCGTGCCGCACACCCTCTGGAGCACGGCATGGCAGGACGGCCCGGCCGCCGAGCCACCCGGCCGCGGCAGCGACGTGGTCGTCTCCGTCACCGAATTCGTCACGCACCGCCCCTGGACCACCTTCTCCGTCGGAGCGGCCGGCATGCGGCTGCGCAGGACCTGGCCGCAGACGCCCGGCGCGGTCGGCATGTGGCTGTGGGCGGACCTCGGCCTCCGGATGGACCGCTCGGGATCGATCACGGTCTGGACGACCCGCGAACACCTGCTGGGATTCGTCGCCCGCCCCGACCACCGGCGCATCGTGCACGCGTACCGGGGCCGGGGCACACTGCGCTCCGCCACCTGGCGCACCCCGTTCACCGGCCGCACCGCACTGCGCGAATCCGCCCGGCGTCTGCTCTCCGGCGACGATCCGTGGCCCGCAGCCGGGTTCTGAGCCCACTCGCCCCCTGAGGCACACCTCGCGAAAGGGACCGGATATGGACATCGTGCGGCTCGACCGGACCGCAGTGCTGGAATCGATCCGCGTGGTGGAACACGTGGGCCCCGGTGACTGGGACCGGCCGACCCCCTGCGACCTCTGGACCCTGCGGCTCCTCGTGGAGCACATGGGCACCCAGCACATCGGCTTCGCCGCCGCCGCACGGGGCGAGGGGGCCCGTCCGGCCGTCTGGGAACCCCGGCGGGCCGGGAACGATCCGGTCGGGTGGTACAGCGGGACGGCCCACGCCCTCCTGGACAGCTTCGCCCGACCGGACGTACGGGAAAGGCGGTTCGCACTCCCGGAGATCGACCCGGAGGCCGCGTTCGCCCCGACCACCGCGATCGGGTTCCACTTCATCGACTACGTCGCGCACTCCTGGGACGTCGCGGCGGCACTGGGCATCCCCGTCACGTTCCCACCGGCCGTCGTCGAGGCCGCCCTGCCCATCGCCCTGCGCGTCCCCGGCGGGGCGCGGCGCGAACAGCCGGGTGCGGCCTTCCGGCCGGCCCTGGAGCCCGGCCAGGACATGGGAGCCACCACCGACACGTTCCGGCTCGTGCTGTCGGCGCTCGGCCGCTCGCCGGACTGGAGGCCACCGCTGGGCAGTTGACCGGCCCGCCTCCGGCCCCCGTCCCGCGACGGAGCGGGTGCCCTCCTCCCCCGCCGGTGTCCGGTGCGCCGGAGGACGTTGCCTGTTCCCGCCGGTACGGCGGGCAACGGACAGGAGCCTCCTGGCGATCCACACCGTCGGCCCGAACTGCCGGGCGGCGGCCGGATGTCCCGGAGCACGGCGGCCGCACAGTTCGGCGCCGGTACACCCCGAGCGGGCACGAGGGGCGGTCCGGCCGGGTGAAGTGGCCGAGCTCAGCACGTACTTGGCCAGTGACGGCCGGCGTACACCACCGGTGCGGAAATGGTCGTGGACGGTGGCCACGCGGCCTGAGCGTGGCAGGGTGAGGGCAGCGATTCCGCCTTGAGGAGGCTCACATGTCCGTGCCGGGCAACAAGGACGATCAGCCGCTGTACGAGCGGTTCGGATTCCGTATCGCCCGGCGCGGATACGACCGCGACCAGGTCGAGGCCTACCTCACCCGGCTCCTCGCGGGCGCCCCGCCGACCGGGGTGGTGGCGTTCGATCTGGTGCGGCGCGGCTACGAACGCGGCCGGGTCGACGAGGTCATCGCCGGGCTCCACCGCGAGGCGGGACCGCGCGGACGGTACTGAAACCTAGGCTGGCCCGGCAGCGATCCGTACGGAAGGGACGAGACGACCATGCCCACGACCCCGGCGCACACCCTCAACGACGGCCGCACGATCCCCGCGGTCGGACTCGGCACCTGGCCGCTGGACGACGACGCGGCCGAGGAGGCGGTCGCCGGGGCGCTGGAGCGTGGCTACCGGCTCGTCGACACCGCGCTGAACTACGGCAACGAGACCGGGACGGGGCGCGGCATCGCCCGCAGCGGCGTACCGCGCGAGGAGGTCCTCGTCACCACCAAGGTGCCGGGCCGGCACCACGGGTACGAGAAGACCCTCGCCTCGTTCGAGGAGTCCCGCCGCAATCTCGGCCTGGACTACGTGGACCTGTATCTCATCCACTGGCCGCTGCCACGTGTCGATCTGTACGCCGACACATGGCGGGCGCTCGTCCGGCTGCGCGAAGACGGACTCGTGCGGTCGATCGGGGTCTCCAACTTCACCGCGGACCATCTGGCGCGGCTGGAGGAGGAGACGGGCGTGCTGCCCACCGTCAACCAGATCGAGATGCATCCGAGGCTGCCGCAGGCGGAGCTGCGGGCCGTGCACGCCGCCAAGGGCATCGTCACGGAGAGCTGGAGTCCGCTGGGGCGCGGGCGCGATCTGACGGCCGCCCCGGCGGTCGTCGCCGCCGCCGGGGCGCACGGTGTGACGCCCGGCCAGGCCGTGCTGCGCTGGCACACCCAGCTGGGCGCCGTACCGATCCCGAAGTCGGCCGACCCGGGGCGGCAGCGCGAGAACCTCGATCTGTTCGGGTTCGAGCTGACGCCCGACGAGCTGGCGCGCATCTCGGCCGGGCCGCAGGAGCGGTTCGGCGGGGATCCCGAGGTGCACGAGGAGTTCTGAGCCGGGCGCCGCGCCGTCCTACGAGCGCGGCTGCACCTCCGCCATCCGGGACCAGCCCTCGCCCGGCACCTCGACGTTGATGATCTCGGGCACCTCCGCCACCAGGTCCGCCATCGTGTCCATCGCAGCGGCGAAGTGCGCCGACTGCACATGGGCGGCTCCGGCCTCGGGCGACGCGAACGCCTCCAGCAGCACGAACTGGTCCGGGTTCTCGACGCTGTAGGACCAGTCGAAGAACACGTTGCCGGGCTCCTGCCGGGTGGCGAGGGTGAACTCCTCGACGGCGGGCAGCCAGTTGTCGCGCTCGGCGGTGCGCACGGTGAACTTGACGGCGATGAAGATCATGGCGACTCCTGTGGGGGATGCGAGAACCCGGACAGGGTCCCGCATCCCCACGGTATCGCCCGATTACGGACAGACCTCGGCAGGGGTGCGGCTCAGCCGCCCAGTTCGGCGTGGCGGGCCGCCAGCCGCGCGGCGCCCCGGCCGGTCAGCGAGCCGAACAGGCGCAGCCGCGAGATACCGCCGTCCGGGTAGATGTCGATGCGGACCTCTGCGGCCCGTACGGCTGCCGGCAGGACGAAGCGGTGGTTGGTGTCGGGCTGCAGCCGGGTCCTGGGCAGCACCTCGGCCCAGTCGCCGCCGTCCGCGTCCCGGGCCGAAAGGCACGCCCAGCCGGCCGAGTTGCCCTTCAGGCAAGCGGTGTCGATCTCGACGGCACGGATCTCCGCCTCTTCGACAAGGTGGTAGTGGATCCAGTCGTTGCCCTTGTCGCGTCGGCGCCTGGTCTCCCAGCCGTCGTCCATCTTGCGGGAGCGGCCGGGCTGGATGGTGTTCGTCGCCGGGGAGTAGAAGCGGTCCGACGCGTCCCGCACCCGGCCGCCGTTCTCCAGCGCGACCAGGTCGAAGGTGCCGAGCGCCGTCAGCCAGTCGGGGTCCGGGGCCACTTCGCCGTACACCCGGAGTCTGGCTATGCCGCCGTCGGGATGCTGGTTGACCCGCAGATGGGTGAAGCGCCGCGCCGCGTCGACGGCGAACCCGTTGGCCGCGTGGCCGCCGACTGCCGTACGGGGGACGAGCGTCGTCCACTTCACGTCGGGGGCGAGGAGGTCCTCGGGGGACGGCGAGCCGGGCAGCGAGACGGCTTCGACGGAGACCGCCTGCGGGTAGTTGCCCCGGAAATGGGCGGTGTCGACGACGATGCCGCGGACGACACCGGGTGCGCCGAGACGTACCAGCGCCCAGTCGTGGTCCTCGTCCACCGGGTGGGGCTGCGCGGCGCCCGCGCCGCGGCGGCGCCGGGTCTCCCAGCCGTCCATGATCTTGCCCTTGTGGCCGAAGCGCTCCGGGTCGAAGTGTGCGGGCTCCGGGTTGAGAAGGTTCTCGCGCTCGGCGAAGAACTCGTCGTTGGCGGCGATGACGCCGGCCCCGAGCCGCCGGTCCGCGAGGTCGACGAGGTGGGTGAAGGGGAGCTCGGCGGTGCGGTAGTCGGCGTACGGGTCGCCGCCTCCGTACGGGTTCGCGTCGCCGGTGAAGTGCGCTGTCGCCGTCATGGTCAGGTGTTCCTTGTCTGGAGGCGGCCGGTGGGCTCGGCGAGGGTGCCGTCGACGGCGATCCGTACACCGCGCAGCCAGGTCGACCGCACGACGCCGTGCAGGGTCCGGCCGGCGTACGCGGTGACCTGGTTGCGGTGGAAGAGCCCGGCCGGGTCGACGGTGAAGGTGGCGTCGGGCGCCAGGACGGCGAAGTCGGCGTCGCGGCCGGCCTCGATGGCGCCCTTGGCGGTCAGTCCGGCCAGCTCGGCGGGGGCGGCCGACATCCAGCGGGCGACGTCGTCGAGGGAGTGGCCGCGCCTGCGGGCCTCGGTCCAGATGGCGGGGAGCCCGAGCTGGAGGGAGGAGATGCCGCCCCAGGCGGAGGCGAAGTCCGGTGTCTTGAGGTCGGTGGTGCACGGCGAGTGGTCGGAGACGACGCAGTCGATGGTGCCGTCGGCGAGGCCCTGCCACAGCGCGTCCTGGTTGGCGGCCTCGCGGATGGGCGGGCAGCACTTGAACTCGGTTGCCCCGTCGGGGACTTCCTCGGCGGTCAGGGTGAGGAAGTGCGGGCAGGACTCGACGGTGACGCGGACACCCTCGCGCTTGGCGGCGGCGATCATCGGCAGTGCGTCGCAGGAGGAGAGGTGCAGGATGTGGACGCGCGCGTTCAGCCGTTTCGCGTGGGCGATGAGCCCTTCGATCGCGGTGTTCTCGGCGGCGCGGGGCCGGGAGGCGAGGAAGTCGGCGTAGGCGGGACCGCTGCGCTGCGGCGCGGACGCCAGGTGGTGCGGATCCTCGGCGTGCACGATCAGGAGGCCGCCGAATCCCGCGATCTCGGCCATCGACCCGGCCAGCTGTTCCTGGTCGAGTTCGGGGAACTCCTCGACGCCGGAGGGCGAGAGGAAGCACTTGAAGCCGAACACCCCGGCCTCGTGCAGCGGGCGCAGATCCTTGACGTTCGAGGGGATCGCGCCGCCCCAGAAACCGGTGTCGACATGCACCTTGGGCTCGGCCACCCGCTGTTTGACGCGCAGGTGCTCGACGGTGGTGGTCGGCGGGAGGGAGTTGAGCGGCATGTCGATCAGGGTGGTGATCCCGCCGGCCGCGGCGGCGCGGGTGGCCGTGCGGAACCCTTCCCACTCGGTGCGGCCGGGGTCGTTCACATGGACGTGCGTGTCCACGAGTCCAGGCAGCAGGACGTCGTCACCGAAGTCCTCCAGCCGGGCGCCGTCCGGCACTTCGGTGCCGTACGGCAGCACGGCGACGATCGTCCCGTCCGCGACGTGGACCGAGGCGGGCCGGCTGCCCCCGGGGGTGACGACGCGCGTCGAGCGCAGTACCAGCTCCACATCCGTACCGGACACCCGTGCTCCCCACTCGATGAATTCAACGAACTGTTGAAGGAGTCTTCACTCGGGACAGCGACCCGTCAAGACCCCATCCTCCGCTCGGAGCGCCCAGCCCACCACGCGTGGCCGAGGCCGGATATTTCCACAAGGTAAAAGTCTGATTTCGGAGTACGGAATGTAGAATGGGCTGTGCTCGACGCCGTCCCGACGGTGGGACCGGTGGTGGGACCGACCGCCGAACCGGCCCCGGACACCCGGACGAACGAGCTCTGACCGGCCAGGACCCCGCCCTGGCGGCAGTGGGCCGATCGGGAAGTGCCCGGTAGGCTGCTGCCTCGCTCCTCCGCTTCGAAAGGACCGTTGACGTGCCGCCGTCCCACGCCAGCACTTCCGACTCCAGGCCCGCCGGTTCCAGCGGCGGTGTGCAGTCACTTGAGCGCGCCTTCGATCTGCTGGAGCGGATGGCCGACGCGGGGGGCGAGGTCGGCCTGAGCGAGCTCTCCGCCAGCAGCGGGCTTCCGCTCCCCACCATCCACCGGCTGATGCGCACGCTCGTGGTGTGCGGCTACGTACGCCAGCAGCCCAACCGGCGTTATGCGCTGGGCCCGCGCCTGATCCGGCTCGGCGAGTCCGCCTCACGGCTGCTCGGCACCTGGGCCCGCCCGTATCTGGCCCGGCTGGTCGAGGAGACCGGCGAGACAGCCAATATGGCGCTGCTCGACGGCGACGAGGTCGTATACGTGGCGCAGGTGCCGTCCAAGCACTCGATGCGTATGTTCACCGAGGTGGGCCGCCGGGTGCTGCCGCACTCCACCGGCGTCGGCAAGGCACTCCTGGCGCACACACCGCCGGACGAGGTGCGGGCCCTGCTCGCACGCACGGGTATGCCGGCCGCCACCGAGAAGACGATCACCACGGCGGACGGCTTCCTGGAAGCCCTTGAGCAGGTCCGCCGGGCGGGCTACGCGGTGGACGACAACGAGCAGGAGATAGGTGTCCGCTGCCTGGCGGTCCCGGTGCCCGACTCCCCCACCTCCGCGGCGATTTCGATCTCCGGGCCGGCGGGCCGGGTGACCGAGGCGGCCACCGAGCGCATCGTGCCGATCCTCCAGCAGGCCGCGAAGGAACTGTCCGAGACGCTGGCCGGCAGCGGGACGGCCGGCTGAGACACGGCGAAGGGGTGGTCCGGGGCTTTCGCTCTCCGGACCACCCCTTCGCCGCGTCCGCTCCCGGTACTCAGGTGAGGGCCGGGGCGGTCAGCCTGCCGTCCTCCATCGTGACGGTCCGGTCCATCCGGTCCAGGTGGGTCCGGTCGTGGGTGACCATGACGGTCGCCGTGGACCGCTGCCGGGTCAGCGAGACGAGGAGATCGAGCACCGCCGATCCCCGTTCGTGGTCCAGGGCGCTGGTCGGTTCGTCGACGAGCAGGAGCGCCGGATCGTTCATCAGGGCCCGCGCGATGTTGACCCGCTGACGCTGGCCGCCCGAGAGCTGGTGGGGCCTGCGGTCGGCCTTGTCGGCGAGGCCGACCGCGTCGAGCAGTTCCAGGGCCCGGTGCCTGGCGGTCCGGGCCGCGCCGCCGGACAGCCGCGTCATGACCTGGAGCTGCTCGGCCGCGGTCAGCGACGCCAGCAGATTGGGCTGCTGGAAGACGACGCCGATCCGCTCGCGCCGCAGCGCCGCCCGGTCCGCGCGGCCGAGTCCCGCGGTGTCCGTGCCGGCGACGACGACGGCGCCCGCGTCCGGGGTGACCAGGGTGGCCGCCACGGCGAGCAGGCTCGACTTGCCGGAACCGGAGGGGCCGACGACAGCGGTGAGGGTGCCCGCGGGTACGTCGAGCACGACGCGGTCCAGTGCGGTGAGCCGTCCGTCGCCGTCGGGGTAGGTGAGGGTGACATCGGTGAGCGTGAGGGTCATCGGGCGCTCCGGGGCGTGGTGTGCGGGGTGGAGGGAGGCGGGGCCATGGCCACCGGACCGGCGGGAGGCGGGGCCATGACCACCGGGCTGGGGAAAGGCGGGGCGGCGGTCACCGGGCGCTCCCGAGCGCGGTGAGCGGGTCGACCGCGGTGATCCGCCGGATGGACAACGCCGCCCCGACCACGCCGAGGGCGATCATGACAGCGGCCGGGACGAGGACGGTCGACGCCTCAAGGACGAAGGGCACGGCCCCGCCGCTGACCAGTGCGCCGATGCCGAAGGCCAGCGCGGTGCCCGCTCCCGTACCGATCACGAGCATCACCACGGCCTGGCCGAGTGCGTCGCGCAGCAGATACGGCGTGGAGGCGCCCAGCGCCTTGAGGACGGCGACATCGCCGCTGCGCTGGATCGTCCAGACGGTGAAGAACGCGCCGATGACCAGGGCGGAGATGGCGAAGAGAAAGCCGCGCATCAGCTGGAGGGAGCCGTTCTCGGCCTGGTAGGAACCGATGGCGGTGAGGGAGCCGTCGAGCGTGAGCGTGCTGGTGCCCGCCGCCCGGTCCCCGGCGGCCAGGTCCGCGCCGTCGGTGGTGGTCAGCGCGATCACCGTGGCGTGCTCCGTGGTGCGCTCGCCGTCGGCCCCGAACCGCTGCCAGTCGGCGAGTGCCGTCCACACGACCGGCGTGTGGCTGTACGAGGCGTCACCGGCGACCGCGGTCACGGTGACCTCGGCGCCGCCGAGCCGCAGCCGGTCACCGGTGCCGGCCGCCAGATCCTCGGCGGCCTGCTCGGAGAGCACGACCGTGCCCGGACCGGCGGGCGTGCCCGGTGGCGCCAGACCGCTGCCGGGCTCGACCCCGAACGCCGAGACGGCCGCCGTCCGCTCCCCCGCCACCGCGGCGGCGTTCAGCGTGCGGATGCCGAGCGGCTGCGCCGACTCGACCCCCGGCCGCTTCGCCCAGCTCTGCCAGGCGGTCTCCCGGACGGTCGAATCGGTGAAGGACACCGACTGGCCGTCGGGCGGGGCGGCGAAGGCGATGTGGTCGGCGTCCAGCCCCGTGACGGCCGAGGTGTTCTCCCGGGCCAGTCCGGCCGTGAGACCGGACAGCAGGCCCACGAGCAGCGTGATCAGCACCACGACCGAGCCCATGAGCGCGAACCGGCCCTTGGCGAACCGAAGATCTCTCCATGCGACGAACATGACACCAGCCTCGGATTTCCCGGCTTCGGAAACATCGCCCGCGGGCCGGTCGAGACATCAACCTTTCGATTGACCGGCCCCGCACACCCCGCGTCTACGCTGGACGAACCATGGAAAATCGTGCCCATCCCCCGGTCGCCACCGCGCTGCGGCTGTGTCTGCACGCCCTGCTGCTGGGGCTGCTGGCCCTCACCGCGGTGAAGGCCGTGAGCAACGACGCCCCGCGCACGGAGGCCGTCGTCACGGTCGCTGCCGTGCTGGCCGCGGTGTACGCGGCGGGTGCCCTGGCACCGGCCGTGCAGCCCCGGACCCGGGCCGGTGCGCTCTGGCTCGCGGCGTTGGGGGCGTGCTGGCTGGTCCTGCTGGCGCTGTCGCCGGAGGCGCTGTGGCTGGCCTTCCCGCTCTACTTCCTCCAGCTGCACCTGCTGCCGCTGCCCTGGAGCCTTCCCGCCGTGGTGGTGACGGCCGCGGCCGCCATCACCGGCTTTCTGGTGCACGGCGAGCCGGTGAACCCCGGCACGTTCATCGGCCCGCTGCTCGGGGCGGCGGTCGCGGTCGCCACGGTCCTCGGGTACGACGCGTTGTTCCGCGAGAGCGAGCGCCGCCGCGAGCTCATCGAGGAGCTTGTCTCGACCCGTGCGGAGCTGGCGGAGGCGGAACGCGCCGCCGGGACGCTCGCGGAGCGCGAACGGCTGGCCCGCGAGATCCACGACACCCTCGCGCAGGGCCTCTCCAGCATCCAGCTTCTGCTGCGCGCCGCGGAACGCTCCCTTCCGGTGGACGCTCCCGCCTCCGCCCATGTGCGCAGGGCCCGTGAGGCCGCCCAGGACAACCTCGCCGAGGCCCGTCGGTTCGTGCGCGCACTGACCCCGCCCGACCTGGAGAACGGCTCGCTGGCCGCCGCGCTCGAACGGCTGTCGGCCCGCACCACCACTGCCTCGCTCACGGTGAGTTTCGCAGTCAGCGGCACCCCGGTGGAACTGCCCACACCGTACGAGGTGGCGTTGCTGCGTACCGCACAGTCGGCGCTGGCCAACACGGTGCAGCACGCCGAGGCGCGGCGGGCGGAGATCACCCTGAGCTTCATGGACACCTCGGTGGCGCTGGACGTGGTCGACGACGGCCACGGTTTCGCCTTCACCGACGGCCCCGCCGCGAGCGCGGGGGCGAAAACGAAGGACCGGACGGGAACGGGGACGGGTGGCTTCGGCCTGCCGGCCATGCGGTCCCGGGCCCGTTCGCTGGGCGGCACGCTGAGTGTCGAATCGGCGCCGGGACAGGGCACGGCCGTCGCCCTGACCCTGCCGCTGCCGCTTCCCGTCGGCCGGACCGGACAGGACGCCGCATGACCGAGACCGCTCCGATCAGACTGCTGCTCGCCGATGACCACCCGGTCGTACGGGCGGGCCTGCGGGCCGTCCTGGACACCGAACCGGACTTCCGCGTCGTCGCCGAGGCGGCCACCGCCGAACGGGCCGTGGCCCTGGCCGCGGCCGGTGGGTTCGACGTCGTCCTGATGGACCTGCAGTTCGGTACGGGACTGCACGGTTCGGAGGCCACGGCAGCGATCACCGCGGCTCCGGACGCGCCCCGGGTGCTGATCCTGACGACGTACGACAGCGACGCCGACATCCTGGCGGCGGTGGAGGCGGGAGCGGCGGGCTATCTGCTCAAGGACGCCCCGCCGGAGGAACTGGCAGCCGCGGTCCGTACGGCGGCGGCAGGCCGTTCCGCGCTGGCTCCGGCCGTCGCGCACCGGCTGATGGACCGCATGCGGATGCCGGCCCAGGCGCTCACCAAGCGCGAACTGGAGGTCCTGCAACTGGTCGGTGAGGGGCTGTCGAACCTTCAGATCAGCAAGCGGCTCTTCCTCAGCCAGGCGACGGTGAAGTCCCATCTGGTGCACATCTACGCCAAGCTGGGCGTGGACTCGCGCACCGCGGCCGTGGCGGCGGCGACGGCCCGCAGGCTGATCCGCCGCTGACGCCCGAAACCGATGAAGCCGCCGAGGCGGGCCCCCGCCCCGCTCCGGCGGCTTCGTCGCAGAGGCTTCACCGCCGCGGCGGCTCGCCGAACAGATCCACCGCGATCCGTACGTCCCTGAGTGCCGACGCCAGGGCGCTGACCGAGCCGACCGCCCCCGCGATCAGCAGCAGCGACCGGCGGAGCCGGGGAATCTCGGGCACGCCACCGACCGCCATGGCATCCAGCGAGGCCAGTTCGTCCTCGGCGATCGCGCGGTCGGGGAATTCCGCGGGATGTCCGGCCAGCTCCCGGCGGAGCCGGGAAACGGCCGTACGCAACTCCGTGACTCTCGGGTCCTCACCATTGCTGGTCACCCGCGCCTGCCCCACGCTCTTCAACAAAGCACTCCCCCTCGCACATTTTGGTGCCAGTGTTTCGACCGATACCCGAACCGTGGTCAAGTGTCCGGGAGTGCGGGCAAGTTAACGCCATGACAGGTACCGGGCGCCACTCCGCGGACGGAACTCGGAGTGTCACGCGCACGGACGCGAGCCGACCGAGCGTTCCGGTCCGTGCGGGAACGGCCCGTCTGGGGTATCCAGGCGGAATGACAAGCACACCGCACACCCCCGTCCCGCCCTCGCCCACCGGCTCACCCGTCGTCGCCGGGCTGCTGCTCGCGGCGGGCGGCGGACGGCGGCTCGGCGGGCGCCCGAAGGCCTTGCTGGAGCATCGCGGCCGCCTCCTGGCTGACCGTGCGGCGGGCGCCCTCCGGGAAGGCGGCTGCGGCCCGGTGCATGTGGTCCTCGGCGCGGCGGCCGACGAGGTGCGGGCACGCGCCGAGCTGACGGGCTGCACGGTGGGCGTCAACCCGGAGTGGACCGCGGGCATGGGTTCCTCGCTGCGGGCGGGGCTCGACGCCCTCACCGGCACGGGCGCGGACGCGGTGGTCGTCCTCCTGGTCGACCAGCCCGGCATCGGCGCGGAAGCGGTGGCCCGGGTACGGGCGGCGTACCGCACCCGGACGAGCCTTGCGGCGGCCTCGTACGGAGGGGAGCGCGGCCATCCGGTGCTCTTCGGGGCCGGCCTGTGGACGGACGTCGCGGCGGGCGCGGTGGGCGATCAGGGCGCCCGGGCGTATCTGCGGGAGCACCGCGACGCGATCACGCTCGTCGAGTGTTCGGATGTGGCTCAGGCCCACGACATCGACACGACGGAAGACCTGTCACGCCTCGACGAGTGAACGTGCCGGCACGCCGCGCCACCGTCCGCCCACTTCTGTCGACCCGGAGAATCTCGACATCAACAAATCATTGAACTTCCACTATGAGGAAACTACTATCCACTGGTCAGAAGCCCTCTGCACCGCAGACGGCGACCACGGCCGTATCCCGGAGCCATGGCACGCCGTGCCGTTGCAGGCGTCCCGGCGGCCGTGAGACGTCGCCCGCACCGCCCGCTGAAGGAGTGACAGCTCATGTCCGCACCAGCGCCGTCCTCGCTGGCCATCGTCGATGCCGAGCCCCTGCCCCGGCAGGACGAGGTCCTGACCCCCGCGGCCCTCGCGTTCGTGGCCGAGCTGCACCGCCGGTTCACGCCCCGGCGCAACGAGCTGCTCGCCCGGCGCGGTGAGCGCCGCGCCGAGATCGCCCGCACCTCCACGCTGGACTTCCTGCCCGAGACCGAAGCGGTCCGCGCGGACGACTCCTGGAAGGTCGCGCCCGCACCCTCAGCCCTGAACGACCGCCGGGTGGAGATCACCGGTCCGACCGACCGCAAGATGACCGTCAACGCCCTGAACTCGGGCGCCAAGGTCTGGCTCGCCGACTTCGAGGACGCTTCCGCCCCGACGTGGGAGAACGTCGTCACCGGCCAGCTCAACCTGAGGGACGCCTACGCCCGCACCATCGACTTCACCGACCCGAAGTCCGGCAAGTCGTACGCGCTGAAGCCGGCCGACGAGCTCGCGACCGTCGTGACCCGCCCGCGCGGCTGGCACCTGGACGAGCGCCACCTTCAGCTCGACGGCACCCCGGTTCCCGGCGCGCTGGTCGACTTCGGCCTCTACTTCTTCCACAACGCGCAGCGCCTCATCGACCTCGGCAAGGGCCCGTACTTCTATCTGCCGAAGACGGAGTCGCACCTGGAGGCCCGCCTCTGGAACGACATCTTCGTCTTCGCCCAGGACTACACCGGCATTCCGCGGGGCACGGTCCGCGCCACGGTCCTGATCGAGACGATCACCGCCGCGTACGAGATGGAGGAGATCCTCTACGAGCTCCGCGACCACGCCTCCGGGCTGAACGCGGGCCGCTGGGACTACCTCTTCTCCATCGTCAAGAACTTCCGTGACGGCGGCCCGAAGTTCGTCCTGCCGGACCGCAACGCGGTGACGATGACCGCCCCGTTCATGCGGGCGTACACCGAACTCCTCGTCCGCACCTGCCACAAGCGCGGCGCCCACGCGATCGGCGGCATGGCGGCCTTCATCCCCTCCCGCCGGGACGCCGAGGTCAACAAGGTCGCGTTCGAGAAGGTCAAGGCCGACAAGGACCGCGAGGCGCACGACGGCTTCGACGGTTCCTGGGTCGCCCACCCCGACCTGGTCCCGATCGCCATGGCCTCCTTCGACGCGGTGCTCGGCGAGAGGCCGAACCAGAAGGAGCGGCTGCGCGAGGACGTCTCGGTGGCCGCGGGCGACCTGATCGCCATCGATACGCTGCACGCCAAGCCCACGTACGACGGCCTGCGCAACGCCGTCGCGGTCGGCATCCGCTACATCGAGGCGTGGCTGCGCGGCATGGGCGCGGTCGCCATCTTCAACCTGATGGAGGACGCGGCCACGGCCGAGATCTCCCGCTCGCAGATCTGGCAGTGGATCAACGCGGACGTGGTCTTCGAGAACGGTGAGCACGCCACGGCGGAGCTGGCGCGCAGGGTCGCGGCCGAGGAACTGACCGCGATCCGCGCAGAGGTGGGCGACGAGGCCTTCGCCGCCGGCAGGTGGCGGCAGGCCCACGATCTGCTGCTCCAGGTCTCCCTGGACCATGACTACGCGGACTTCCTGACGCTTCCGGCGTACGAGCAGCTGCGCTGAGCCACGCGGCGTGCGATGCCCCACCACCGGAACATCCGGCGGTGGGGCATCGCCGCCCGAGGAGCGGCCTGCCCTGTGCGGCACACTCCACGAAGGCGGCCATGGCGCCCGGACACTCGGCGAGACGCGCTCCCCGGGCCGCGCACCGGGGGCGGACTCCACCCCGCCCCCGGGCCACACGTCGCGGACCCGGTCAGGAGCGGCGCAGAACCGCCCCGCCCGCGTACCGCGCCGATGCGCCCAGCTCCTCCTCGATCCTGATGAGCTGGTTGTACTTCGCCGTACGGTCGGACCGGGACAGCGATCCGGTCTTGATCTGGCCGCAGCCCGTCGCGACCGCCAGGTCCGCGATGGTGGTGTCCTCCGTCTCGCCGGAGCGGTGCGACATGACGACGGTCCAGCCGGCGCGCTGCGCGGTGGCCACCGCGGCGAGGGCCTCGGTCAGGGTGCCGATCTGGTTGACCTTGACCAGGACGGAGTTGCCGACGCCGGTACGGATCCCCTCGCGCAGCAGGGCCTCGTCGGTGCAGAACACGTCGTCACCGGTGAGCTGGCAGCGGTCACCGACAGCTGCGGTGAGCTCCCGCCAGCCCTCCAGGTCGTCCTCGGCCATCGGGTCCTCGATGGAGACGATCGGGTAGGCGTCGATCAGCTTGATCAGGTGGGACGCGTGCTCGGAGGGGGTGCGCCGCACGCCCTCGCCCGTGTACACGTACGTACCGTCCCGGAAGAACTCCGACGAGGCGGGATCCATCACCAGTCCGATGTCCGTGCCGGGCCGGTATCCGGTGCGCTCGATGGCGGCCATGACGAAGTCGAGCGCCTCCTCCGCCGTGCGCAGCGCGGGAGCGAATCCGCCCTCGTCGCCGACGCCCGTGGCGTGTCCCGCGGACAGCAGGTCGCGGCGGAGCGTGTGGAAGACCTCGGAGCCCATGCGGACGGCCTCCGCGAAGGTCTCCGCACCCACCGGAGCGATCATGAACTCCTGGAAGTCCAGCGGATTGTCGGCGTGGGCGCCGCCGTTGACGATGTTCATCATCGGCAGCGGGAGCAGGCGGGCGTCGGCGCCGCCGAGGTAGCGGTAGAGAGGCAGGCGGTGGGCGGCCGCGGCGGCCTTGGCGACGGCGAGCGAGACGCCGAGCAGCGCGTTGGCGCCGAGGCGGGACTTGTCCGGCGTGCCGTCGAGTGCGACAAGTGCGGCGTCGAGGCCCGCCTGGTCGTCGGCGTCACGTCCCGTGACCGCTGACGCGATGTCGCCGTTGACGTGGGCGACCGCGCGGTCGACGCCCTTGCCGTGCCAGCGCCTGGGGTCCTCGTCACGCAACTCCACCGCCTCCCGCGCGCCGGTCGAGGCGCCGGACGGGACCGCGGCGCGGCCCAGGGAACCGTCGGCGAGGAGGACATCGGCCTCGACCGTGGGATTGCCCCGGCTGTCGAGGACCCTGCGGGCGGTGACGGACTGGATGACGGTGGATTCGACTGCCGTGAAAACCATGGAAGGTCCTTCGCGTTGACACCCGTCGCGGCCCTGCTGCGACAGCACTGGCGCGTGCCGCGACACGCTTGACTCTACAGCAATGCTGTTCAGTTTTGCTGTTCAGCTTCTCTGTTCAGTTCTGCTGTTCAGTTTTGCTGTTGAATTCTGCGGCGGGGACAGGGGGCGCCCTCCCGCTGGTGATCACCGGTTAAAGTGCCTTATGCCCACCCCGGAACCCGCTGCCGTCGCCGCCGAACTGCGTACCGCGATGGGCAAGCTCACACGACGCGTGAAGCACGAGGACCGGATCCCGCACGGCCAGGTCTCCGTACTCGGCACCCTCGACCGCGACGGGGCCATGACGACGAGCGACCTCGCCGCGGATCAGCGGGTGCGGCCCCAGTCCATGGCCCGAGCGGTCGGGTTGCTCATGGAGCAGGGCCTGATCGTCCGCCGGGCTCACCCCACGGACGGCCGCAAGACCCTGGTCGAGCTCTCCCCCGCCGGGCATGCCGCACTCGACGCGGAGCGCGGGCGCAGGGCCGGGTGGCTCGCCCAGGTCATCGAGGCCGAACTCACCGGCGAGGAGCGGGAGGTGCTGGCCCGCAGCGCCGCCCTGATGGAGCGGCTCGCCGCGCGCTGACCAGCGGTGGCGGTGCCGGCGGGTGCTCTGGCAGGCCCTGGACCGAGGCCCCGGAAGAATGCCCCGCCCAGGGGGCCGGCGCACGGTGACCGGCACGACGCCCCCTGGAAACCACCTTGCTTCAGCCGCTGCGCCGGGGCCTGTCCCTCGCGCGGCCGCGCCTCACAGCCTCAGCGGCCGGCTCCTACGCGTCTGTGTGCTCGTAGGGTCCGGTGGCTGGCAGGCCCTGGCGCAGAAGGATCGAGAGAGCCCCGAACCGCGCGCGCTCCTCGTCCGGTGTGGCGGGCAGGGGCAGATGGAAGGCGGCAAGAAGGTCGAATCGGTGAAGATTCACGGCCGCGTTGACGAGTCGGCCGTAGCTTTCCGCCGCGGCCGTCGCGCTTCGGTAGGTCAGGGCGGAGGCGACAAGGAACGCCACGGCAAGGAACGTCCACCGGCTGTACGGGAGAATCGCCGCCGAGAGGACGCCCGTCACCGCGAACGCCGCCGTCATCCGGCACGCCATGTCGAGCTGGTCCCGGGCATCGTCGACGAGGGACGCCATCCGCTCCGGAAGGACCGCGTACAGCTCCGGCCAGGCGGCCACCGTGTCGAGGCCGTAGGCATCGGCGGGCCGGTCCTCGGCGGCACGGAGCGTGTTTCCGAGCCTGGTCGGCATGAGCCGGTCCGGGGCGCGTGGCAGCCTGGCCAGACGTGCTGCGGCCTCGGACATCACAGGCAGGTCCTCAGGACGAGGACGGACCCGCTGTTGCAGGGCGTTCAGCCGCTCCCAGCGCCGCCGCCACCGCGCGGTGAGCGGACGCCCCAGAAGCGCACCGGCCCCTCGTGTCAGCGGGTAGCCCTCGAACCAGCGGACGAGGTGCCGCTGGGAAGGCTGGAGCAGGAGCGCGGCGATGGTCACGCCGAGGAAGAGCAGCACCCACTCACCGGGAACGAGCGACGTCATGGTGCTGACCAGCTGTTTCCTGCTGGGCATCTGTGACGGAGCGCCCGAGGCGAGTTCGGCGAGCACGGTAAGGAGCACGGCCAGCGTCGGAAGGGTGCCGATGACCGAGAAGCGGCGTCCGTGGTCCTGGCCCAGACCGGGTGGCAGCATGGCACTCATCCGGCGACCACCAGCGTCCGCTCGGGGTGGACCGGGCATCGCGGCGGCCGGGGCGGATAGAGGATCAGGGAGAGACGGCGGGAGCAGCTCGGCACGGGACAGCGCAGGGTGATCAGCTCGTACCGCACATCGCCGGGCAGGGCCGCCCGGTCGGAAGCCCCGTAGTTCCGCGCGTGCAGCCATAGTGGCGGCAGGCTGTAGACCTCCCGGCGGTGGAGCAGTCCGCGCTCTTCTCCGGCCGAGTGGACCGTCACGGCTTCGCGGTCGTCGTCCGCGTCGAAGTACTGGAGTACCGCTGCCAGCGCACGGGAAAGGTCTTGTTCGCCGTCCACGATGACCGCGGGGTAAGGGTTGGGGCTCGGAAGCGGCCTCAGCAGAGCGATGACCTCGGCGACACCGGTCACGTGTGCTCCCCTTCCACCGGCGTGAGCCGGACAGGGCCCGGGTCGCCCTGGCAGACGAACGCCGCCCAGTAAACGGGATGCGGGTACTTCAGGCGCTGCACCCCCCGGGCGGCGGTCAGCGCTTCCGCCACGCCGGCGCCGGCCATCACCCGGGCGTAGAACTCGGTCATCAGCTCGCGGGTCTGCTTGTCGGGCACCTTCCACAGGCTCATCACGAGCGTGCGGGCGCCTGCGAGCGAGACCGCGTGCCGCATCCCGAAGACCCCCACGCCGGTCCGGGTCTCGCCGAGTGCCGTGTCGCACGCGGAGAGCACGACAAGCCTGGTCGCGCTCAGGTCGGTGGCTGCCAGGTCAGCCGCCGTGACCACACCGTTTCCGGCCTCGCGTGGCGGATCTTCCCCGGCAAGCCATGTGTTGGCGCCCGCGAAAGCCAGGCCGGATTGCAGCATCGGGTCGTCCAGGCCCTCCCCGGACAGGCGCCGGAAGGCGCTGTCGCTGCTGGCCGTGAAGCCGATCGGCGTGGCCAGGATCCCGTTCAGCGTCATCAGCCGCCGGTCCTTGTCGGCCGGCCGCACGGCAGCGCCGACCTGGATCTTCTCGGGGGCCAGGAGATCCGGCGTGATCGCCGGCAGAAAGAATCCGTGGGTGGCGACATGGAGCACTGCGGGACTGGTGGCGCCGGTCACCGTTCCCCTGACGGCGTCGCCGCCCAGCACGGGTACGACACCGAGCAGCCCCGCGATGTGCTCGGCTTCGGCACGGGCGGCGGGCAGCGGGCCGAAGGCGGCCTCGACGGACTCCCGGGGCCCGGCGGCAGAGGCTCTCAGGTCCAGGTCGGGATCAGCCACGACGAGCGACGGGCCGGCGGGCTCCAAGGGTGCTCCGATCCTCAGGACGTCCCGGGCACTCGCCAGGTAGCTCACCTCGTACTCGTCCATGACGAGCCTGCCGTCGCCGAGAGGTACGGCTTCGAACGGAAGCCGGCTGAGTTCTCCGTCCGGGGCGATCAGGACCGCGCGAACTCCCTCCAGCTGTGGCAGCAGCGGGTCGATGACCGCCTCGCGTACGGCGGAGACCGCGGTGTCGTCGGCCGGCCTCAGTCCGCTGAAGGCGGCCACCACGTCGACCGCCGCGGCATCGATCGCGTCGGCCGCACCGAGCGGGACGAGCGCGGGGGGCCTGTGCGGGTGCACGACGAGCGCGGCATAGCGATGGCCGCCGACGAGGTGGGCCGTCCGGTCGTCGCTCGCGTAGTCGAACGAGACGTGGCGCCGCAGGTCGACCAGCGCGGTGCCGGCGGGCAGAGCCTCCGCGATCCGGCGCCACCGCAGGGCGAACGCCTCGATGCTCGAACCGCCGTACACACGGATCGCCAGTTCGGACTCGATGGCCTCCAGCCGGAACCGGTCCTCGATCAGTCCTGCCTCGTGGTCGCGCTCCCCTCCCTCGGGCGGGCCGGCCAGCTTCCTGCTCCCGACGGCTCTGCTCAGTCTTCTGTGGGCCTGCCGCAGTTCATCGGCCCTGGGGTCCGCGTCACCCCTCGTCGGGACGGTCCGCAGGCTCGTCGCGGTCGCGAGACCGGCGCGGCTCAGCAGCACGTCCGCGGCCGCCTCCACGTAGGCGGGGTCCCCGTGGTGGAAGGTCACGACCATGTCCAGCAGTTGGTCGGCGCGGAACTGGGCATTCGTGACCGCTTCGAGCCACTCTCGCTGCGAACCTGTTCCGAGGATCGAGGACAGCTGAGCGTCCTCAAGGCTCAGGCCCTCCTGAAACGTCGACACGGCCGTCGAGGTGTCGCCGAGTGTCAGCTGCACCTCGGCAAGGTTGAAGAGGATGTCCCGCACGCCGGGCAGGTTGTCCTCCTCCGCCCGGCACACATCCAGAGCCTCCTGGTAGAAACGGGCTGCTTCCCGGTCCCGACAGGACTTGAAGGCCAGCCGGCCACGGTTGTTCAGCAGTGAGGAGCGCTGCTGCGGCAAGGTGTCGTCCGTCACGGACTCGGCGGCCTGACCGAGCAGACGTCCGGCCTCGTCGACGCGCCCCTGCTGCTCCCGCAGAGCACCCAGGTTCGTCAGGGCCCGGAGTCTGGTCTGCGGCCGGGGCCCGGTGAGCCCGTCCAAGATCACGAGCGCGTGCACGAAGTGCCGCTCGGCTGCCTCGAACGCCCCGTGCGCCAGGTAGACATGGCCGAGCGCCACGACCGCGTCGGCCACCGAACCCCGCTGCGCGAGGGCCGCATACAGATCGATCGCCTCCTGGAGCGCCCGCTCCGCGCCGAGGAGGTCGCGCCTGTCGCGATGGGCGATGCCGAGATCGAAGAGCATGGCGGCCACGGCTGCCGCGTCAGTGGTCGGGCCGTACCAGACCGGCTCTCCGGGAGTGCCGAGAACCAGGCGGGTCTGTTCGTAGGCCCGCTCAAGATGACGCGCGGTACCGGAGATGTCGGAGAACGCCAGGGACAGTCGTCCGAGGCCGAGATGTGCGGCGATGCGCAGCGGGCGGCTGCCGGGTAGGTGTTCCGCCCAGGTCAGGGCGCGGTTCCAGTGCTCATCGGCTGCGTCGCCCTCTCCGAGACGCAGAGTCAGCTCGCCGAGCAGACAGTGCGCCGACGCCCGCGCCGACGCGTCCGCGCTGTCCTGCGGCCCCTCTCCCGGCAGGCCCCCGGCCAGCTCTTCGTACAGAGGCCGGGCCGCTTCGATGTCGCCCGACGCGAGGTGGAGGCGTGCCGCGTCCGTCAGCGCGAGAAGGAGGTCGGGGTGGCGGTCGGGCAGATATCCGCGTCTCGCTCCGAGGACGTAGTCCGCCATCTGCCGGGCCAGGTCGCCCTGTCCGGTCCGCTCCGCGAAGAGCATGACCGTGGTGGCCCGCTCCACGATGCCCGGGTTGTCGCCCTGAACAGCCCGCAAGAGGGACCACAGCGTATGTGTGAGGGAAAGCACCACGCCGAACTCACCGGCGCGAAAGCCGGCGAAGATCACATCATCTGCCGCGGTGAGCAGTTCGACATCGGGTGCACGCCTGATCTGCTCGTCGAGCAGGGCCGCCGCCTGTGCGTAGTCCCCGCGCTCCTTGAACTCCGCGGCGCTCTTCAGGGTTCGCCTCTTGTCGCGCGCATCATCGCTCCGCACCGTGAAACCCCTCCCTCGGCCGTACCGCACCCCTACGAGCTTGGAGCCTCGGGGCCCGGAATCCTAGGCATTCCTGGCGAGTTGTGGTGCGGCGTCGGGCAACGTACGCGCGGACGCCCGGGTTTGCCCCCCGGGTCCGGCCTCCCGCTCCGCGGCGGCACCTCGTGCGGGGCCGGCTTCCCGCCGGAAGGCGGAGGTCCCACTGCCGAGCGTCGCGGCAGCGGGACCTCCGCCTCTTCCGTCCGGAGTGAGAGCTCTCCGGACCGGCCGGGGATCCCGGGTTTCGAGCCGGTATCCGTTCCCCGCCCGGTGCCCTACTTCAGCCCGGTGTCCAGCGCGTTCATCAGCGTCCCCTGTGAGGTGTCCCCCGACATCTCCCAGATCATGACGCCCAGCAGACCCTTGTCCTTGACGTACGTGGTCTTCCTGCCGATGGACCACGTGTCGTCGAACGACCACCACTGACTGCCGGTGTACCCGTAGGCCGACACCGACTGCTCATCGTGGTGGACCGCCATCGTCGGGTAGGCGCCGATGAGGTTGGAGTAGCCCCGGGTGCCGGCCTCCTCGGCGAACTGGCCGGGGGCCGCCCCGCCCGCGGGCTGCCATTCACCGGCCGCCCCGCCGTCGGTGACGTTCTGCCAGCCCCGGCCGTAGAACGGGATGCCGAGGGTCAGCTTGCGGGGTTCGACGCCGGCGTCCGTGTACGCCTTGATGGCGGCGTCCGCGCTGAAGTGGAAGTCGTACGGGTCCTGGTCGTCGGTGTAGAGATTGGCCTGGTGGCCGGTGCGGTTCGGTTCCCAGGAGTTGTCGCTGCCCGAGCCGTGGAAGTCGTAGCCCTGGACGTTGGCGACATCGAGGGAGTCGAAGACCTTGCCCAGGTCCCAGCCCTCACCGATCTTCTGCGGGTCGGCGGGGGTGAAGGCGGTGAGCAGGCGGTGGCCGCCGCCGAGGGCGTCCAGCTGCCTGCGGAACTCGGCGAGCAGCAGGGTGAGGTTGTCCTTGTCGCTCGGCGAATAGTGGTTGCCGGGGTGTCCGGTGCCGGTGCCGGGCCACTCCCAGTCGATGTCGAAGCCGTCGAAGATGCCCGCCGCGGTGCCGGGCCCGCCCGCGCCGCCGTACTCGGGCAGATTGCCCTTGATGTACATGTCGACGCAGGAGGAGACGAACTTCTTGCGGGCGGCGTCGGTGGCGGCGACGTCGGAGAAGTACTTCGAGTAGGTCCAGCCGCCGAGAGAGACCACGATCTTGAGGCCGGGATGGAGCTGCTTCAGCTTCTTCAACTGGTTGAAGTTGCCGCGCAGTTTGCCCCAGCCGTCGTCCGCGACACCGTCCACGGACTGGGCGGCGCTGAACGGGCGGGCGTAGTCGGCGTCCGCGTCACCTGCGCCGGTGCCCTGCTCGGGGTCCTGCGGGTCGGCGGTGGTGCCCTTGGTGACGCCGTTCAGGCAGGTGAGGTTGTTGGGGTCGATGTTGGCGAACGCGTAGTTGACGATGTCGAGCTTCCCGGCGGCGCCGGAGTCATGGAGGTTCTTGACGAAGTACTGGCGGCCGTAGATCCCCCACTGGACGAAGTAGCCGACCTTCGCGTAGTTGCCCGCTCCGACGATGTCGTCGGTCTTCACGGTGAGGGTGTTGCTCGCGGGCGAGGCGTTGTCCGCCGCGTCACGGGCCTTGACCGTGAAGGAGTACGAGGTCGAGGGCGACAGACCGCCGATGGTGGCGGTGACCGTGGTGCCGGAGACCGTCGTGGCCAGGGCGGAGCCTCGGTAGAGGTCGTAGGCGGCCACCCGTTGGTTGTCCGTGGCGGCGGTCCAGGCCAGCGTGACGGACGAGGAATCGGCCGCGGTGGCGTGCAGGGCGCCCGGGGCCGTCGGCGGTGAGGTGTCGGTGGCCGGGTCGACGGTGGTGACGGCCAGCGGGGCGCTCTCGGCGGAGGTGTTGCCCCGGGTGTCCTTGGCCCGGACGGTGAAGGAGTAGGCGGTGGCGGGCGTCAGCCCGGTGACGGTGGCGGAGGTCGTCGCGGTGGCCGATCCGACCACCTTGCCGCCGGCCAGGATGTCGTACGAGGCCACGGGGAAGTCCCCCGCGGCGGCGGCCGTCCAGGACAGCGAGGCGGTGCGGGCGGTCACATCCGTCTGCTTGAGCCCGCCGGGTACGCCGGGCGGGGCGTCGGCGGACCCGTCGCACTTGTCGCCGTTGATCCGGCAGCCGGTGGGCGCGGTGAGGGGGCCGGTGGCGACGAACCAGAAGCTGTAGGGCTCGGTGGTGCTGTGCGCGGCGACCGTGCCGTTGTAGTGGGCGTTGACCGCGGTGATGTGGCTGCCCTGTGTGGTGACGGTGCCGTTGTACGAGGAGCTGACCGCCACGCCGGCGGGCAGGTCGAACTCCAGGCTCCAGCCGGTCACGGCCGTGTCGGTGTCGTTGCGCAGGACGTAGGTGCCCTTCCACCAGGGGCCATTGTCGGCGGAGGTGAAGGTCGCCGTGAGCTTGCCGGCCGCGTGCGCGGGGCCGGTCTGGAGGGACAGCAGGGCGAGGAGGAGGGCGAGGACGGCGAGCAGTGCGGTCGCCGTCCTCCGTCTGAGGGGCATGTGCTCGAACATGGTTCTCCCTTGCGGCTGGGACCGGCGGAGCGGCCCTCGGGGGGAGCGGATGCATGTCGTTCCATGGAGCACAGGGGAAGGTAATTGGTCTGGACCAACTCGTCAAGAGGTACAGACCAGTTGGGTCCGCCCGCGAACGGAGGCCCTCGCCGTCCGGCCCCGCCCCGGGTGAACGGGCAACTCGGGGTACTGGTGTGCGGATTACGTGGCGCCGCCGCTAGGATCACCGACGGCAAGGCTGTAGCGCAGAGGTCGTCGCGCCCTAGCAGCAAGCTGGAGGACGTCGGTTCGAATCCGACCGGTCTTGCCACCTTTTTTCGTAGCGGAGAGTCGACGGCGTCGGTTCGTCCCGAGCGGGCGGAGCGCGCGGTCGCCCTCCCCCGTCCGGGGACCGGCGGGGGATCTGGGGAGAAGCGATGTTGCAGCCGACGCCGGTGCGCTGTCCGGCCATTGAGCACCCGGACCTTCCCGTCGCCGATACGGCCTTGCTCGGTCCGCTGCTCGAACGGCTGGCAGCGGAGCACCCCGTCGAGGCCGATGAGACGTATCCGCTGGGCACGTTGCGTGCCGACGGGCGGCTCGATCTCTGCAAGCAGGGGCTCGGCGCGGCCGGCGCGGCCCTGGTGATGCCCGCCGTCGCCCGCTCTCCGCACGCCTCCCACGTACTCCTCGGCACCAACTCCCTGGGGGACGAGGGCGCGAGGGCCGTCGCGGACGCGGTCGCCGAGGACGGGCACGGACTGCACACCCTGTATCTCGGCTGCAACCGCATCGGCGTCGAGGGCGTCACGGCGCTCGCCGGAGCGCTGGGCGGCGACGGCACCGTCCGGGCCCTCTGGCTCAAGCGCAACCCCTTGGGGGACGCCGGGGTTCACGCCCTGGTGCCGCTGTTGCGCCGCGACACCGCGCTGCGCACCCTCGACCTGGTCAACACCGGTGTCACCGCGGACGGACTCAGGGCCCTGCTGGACGTACTGAGCGGACGTTCCCGGCCCGTCGAGCGGCTGTTCCTCGGGGGCAACGGGCTCGGCGCCGACGACGCCCCGCTGCTGGCCCGGCTGATCAGGGACGCCGGCGTCCGGGAGCTGTACCTGCCCTCCAACCACCTCGGCGACACGGGCGCCGCCGTGCTGGCGGCGGCCGCCGACCCCGCGCGCCCGGTGCGGCTCGGACTCGGCGGCAACGGCATCGGCCCCGCCGGGGCGCGTGCCCTCGCCGACGCGCTCGACGGGATCGAGGCCCTGGACCTGGGCCGGCCACCCTCGCAGCGCGGCCTCGGCGCACCGCCCAACACCACCGGCGACCTCGGAGCGCACGCACTGGCCGCAGCCCTGCGTGGCAGTCCGCTGCGGCGGCTCGAACTCAGCCACACCGGGCTGACGGGCCGAGGGGCCAAGACCCTGCTCGCCGCCGTCGGCCACGAGTCCCGGCTGGAGTACGTGGGGCTGGGCCCCGGGCTGCCGCGCAGGGTGAAGCGGTCCTTCTCCACGGTGCTGCGCCCGGACGGCGGGGCCCACGCGGACCTGCGCGCGGTCAGGAGCCTCTACCGATGAGTGAGCAGGACGCCGACCGCTTCCTCTCCCCGCAGGAGTCCGCGAGCTGGAGGCAGGTCCGCCGCTACGCGGTGCCCCGCTCCATGACCGAGGCCTCGGGCGCGCGACGGGAGTCGGGCGACTGGCGGGGAGCCTGCGCGGCAGCGGGCTTCGACGTGGACCTCGATCCCGTCGCGGTCGCCGCCCGCCACGGCGCCGCCGTGGCCGAGGCGCTGGAGGACGACCTCCGCAGCCTCGCACCGGACCTGGTCCGCTGGCATCTGCCGCGGATCCTCAGCGGGCGCTCCACCTTCGCCACCGACCGGACCGTGGTCCTCGCGGGCTACGGCAACGCCGGGGACGGGGCGGAGGCCGGAGGGCCCTATCTGCACCTGCGTACGCCCCCGATGGCCGACGGGCCGCAGCGGCTCTCGCTGCGCTTCGGCCCGCTGGGACGCCGGATCGCTTCCGGGCTGTTCCGCGGCGGAGTCGAGGACTGGCGGACCGTCGGACACCTCTGGGACGTGCGCCGCGCGGGCGAGTTGCGCGCACGGAACGGCGGCGGGGCCCGGCTGCCCTTCCTCGACGAGGACGGCACACCCCTCGCGGCGACCGGGCTCCCCTCAACGGATCCGGGCCCCGAGGACGCGGTGGGCCACGCCGAGTGGGTGACCCTGTTGCACCGGAGCGGCAGGGTGGCCGAGGCACTGGCCGCCGCCGGAATCGAATGGGATCCGACGCCGCCCACCATGCCCTCGTGGTCCCGGACCGCACCCGAGGACGTCATCGCCCAACTGGCCCTGGACCTGCCCCGGCTGGAGGCGGAGGTGCGCCGTCTCGCGGAACACGGAAAGGCGGAGCGGTTCCAGATCGGTCAGGACTGGCGGGCGCGCGTCCTGCTGGACTTCACCGGCCGCGACGGCCGGCTGCGGATGAGCGTCGTGGCCCGCGAGGAAGCCGTGGGCGCCGTCCTTCTCCCGGAGGCGGTCTGGCGGAGGCTGCCCGACCTCGATCTCCTGCGGGACGGCCAAGTGACCCCGTCCGAACTGCATCCGCTGGTGGCGGAGGCGCTCTTCCCCGGCCTCGACGGACCGTTCGGCCCGCCCGGACCGGCGCTTCCGGAACCGGTGCGGGTCAGGTGCCAAGGCACCTGGCACGAGGTCCGCTTCCGCGACGGGACCCTCACCTCACCGCACAGCACGCAGGAACGTCAGCGTGAGAGGGCCCTGCGTGCCTTCGGCGGCGCGGTCAGCGGCTGCTTCGCCGTCGAGCACCGCTGCGTCTCCGGATCCGGCCGGCTCCCCCGCGCCCTCGACGCCCAGCGGCGTGAACTCTTCCTGCGCGCCCAGCACGGGGACACCCCTGGCGTAGTGGCGCTGCTGGACGCGGGGATCGATCTGCGGATCAAGGACCGAGGCCGCCGCACCCTGCTCCATCTCCTGCCCCTGCTCGACCACGAGCCCCTGCTGCCGAGGCTGCTGGACGCCGGCCTCGACCTGGAGGCCAGGGACCACCGGGATCGCACTCCGCTCAGCACCGCCGTCTCCGGCCGGGGGTCGGCGGCGCTCGTGCGGGCCCTCGTCGACGCCGGGGCCGCGATCGACGTCACCGACCAGACCGATCTCTCACTGGCCCAGATGATCCGCAAGTACCGGCGGACCGAACTGGAGTTCCTCGGGGAACGGGTCGAGAAGGAGCATCCCGACATCGGGTCGGAGTGGTGGGACGAATGGGAGGACGACGGGCACGACGAGGACGAGGAAGAGGGTGAGGACGGATGAGCACCGACACCCGCGACACCGCGGGGCGGACGCCGCAGGGCCCTGCCGCCCCCTCGGCAAGCCCGCTGGACGCCGCCGACGCGCTCAACCGCAGACTGCGCACGGCACGGACCGAAAACGTCGCGAGTCCCCAACTGGAGGCTCTCGCACTGGCTGTGACGGCCAATCAGCCG
The DNA here is from genome assembly GCF_055568375.1 of Streptomyces sp. NPDC026062. Classification (NCBI taxonomy): domain Bacteria; kingdom Bacillati; phylum Actinomycetota; class Actinomycetes; order Kitasatosporales; family Streptomycetaceae; genus Streptomyces; species Streptomyces sp. NPDC026062. The sequence continues at coordinate 165,237 of NZ_JBVHOQ010000002.1, read as the reverse complement.
GTCCTGCTCTGGGGTGAGCCGGGCATCGGAAAGTCCGCCGGGCTGGAGCAGCTCGCCGCCGGCCTCGGCCTGGGGCTGGAAACCGTCATCGCCAGCGTACATGAGCCGTCCGACTTCGCCGGGCTGCCCGTCGTCGGTGACGACCCCGCGGTGACCGGGGTGCCGATGGCACCGCCGGACTGGGCGGTCCGGCTCGCGCACCGGGGCCAGGGGCTGCTGTTCTTCGACGAGTTGTCGTCCGCTCCGCCGGCCGTGCAGGCGGCCCTGCTGCGGGTCGTGCTCGAACGGAGGGTGGGAAGCCTGACGCTTCCGGATTCCGTACGCATCGTGGCGGCGGCCAACCCGCCGTCGAGCGCGGCGGACGGCTGGCATCTCAGCCCTCCGCTCGCCAACCGCTTCGTGCATCTGCAGTGGACACACGATCCGCGCACCGTCGCGCGCGGCATGGCCGGGACCTGGCCCGAGGCATCGGTCCCCGTCGTCGAGGCCGCGAGGGTGCCGGGTTCGGTGGCCCGTGCCCGGGGCGCGGTCTCCGGCTTCCTCACCGCCCGTCCGGGTCTCGTCCACCACCTCCCGGCCGACGCGGAGAGCCGGGGCCGTGCCTGGCCCTCGCCCCGCACCTGGGACATGGCCCTGCGGCTGCTCGCCACGGGGTACGCGACCGGGGCCGGCCGGGAGGCGGTCGCCGCCGCGCTGACCGGTGCTGTGGGCGACGGGGCGGGCATCGAGCTGCTGTCGTACCTGGAGCACCTGGATCTGCCCGACCCCGACCGGGTGCTGGCCGACCCCGACGCGTTCGCCCTGCCCGAGCGCGGCGACCGGCAGCTCGCCTTTCTCATCGCGGTCGTCGCCGCCGTCCAGGGCGATCTCACCCGGCGGCGCTGGGAGGCGGGCTGGGCGGTGCTGGCGAAGGCCGTCGAGGCGGGGGTGCCGGACGTCGCGGCGCGGGCCGCGGTCGACCTGGCCTCGATGCGGGAGACCGAGTGGCCGGTGCCGGAGGGGATCGACGCCTTCGTGGAACTGCTCCAGATGTCCGGCGCGCTGTCGCAGGGCGGTTGAGCGGATGACGGGGCCGGAAGGGTCGGCCGCGCGGCTCCGGCTGGACCGGACCAAACTGCTCGCCGCCCGCTACCGGGCGGCGACCGAGCGGCCCTACCTCGCCTCCGCGCTGTACGCCCTGTCGGTGGTCGAGAGCGACGAGGTGCCGACGATGGGCGTGGACCGGCACTGGCGTGTCTACGTCTCCCCGTCGTTCGTCGCCCGGACACCCGTGGCCCAGCTCGCCGGGGTGTGGGTGCACGAGGTCGCGCATCTGCTGCGCGACCACCACGGCCGGGCGGCCCTGCTCCCCGCCGCGCAGCAGCGCGACCACCACCGCGTCAACGTCGCCCAGGACTGCGAGATCAACGACGACCTCGTCGCGGACGGGCTGGCGCTGCCGGCCGGACGGGTGGAGCCCCGGCTCTTCGGCCTGCCCACCGGTCAGCTCTTCGAGACGTACCTTCCCGCGCTGCCGCCCGGTCCGCCCCCGCACCCGCACGACTGCGGGTCGGGGGCGCACGGGCGGCCCTCGCCCTGGGACCTCTCCGGGGCCGCCGGACCGGCCCGGCTCGGCCCGGTCGAGGCCGAGGCGCTGCGCCGACACACCGCCGAGGCGATGCGGGCCCACCGGCGCAGCCGGGGCACCCTTCCCGCGGGCTGGCAGCGGTGGGCGGACGAGATCCTGGAGCCCACCGTCGACTGGCGGCAGGCGCTGGCCGGTGCGGTGCGGGAGGCGGCGGCCTGGGCCTCCGGGGCGGTGGACTACACCTACCGCCGTCCGTCCCGGCGCGGCGCGGCCCTGCGTGGTGTCGTGCTGCCGAGTCTGCGCCGGCCGCTGCCCCGGGTCGCCGTCGTCGTCGACACCTCGGGCTCGATGGGCGACGCGGAGCTGGCCGCGGCGCTGGGCGAGGTCACCGGGGTGCTGCGGGAGGTGGGGATCAGGGGCAACCGGGTCTCCGTGCTGGCCTGCGACGCCGATGTGCACGCCGTCTCGCGGGTGACGGCCGCCGAGCAGATCACCCTGGGCGGGGGCGGCGGCACGGACATGCGCGTGGGCATCGCCTCGGCGCTGGCAGCCCCGGAGCGACCGGGCATCGTGGTCGTCCTCACCGACGGCTTCACCCCCTGGCCCGGGGAGTCGCCCTCGTGCCGGCTCGTCGCGGCGCTCATCGGCGACGACGCCCCGCAGCCGCCGCCCTGGGTGGAGACGGTGCGCGTCACCGGCTGACCCGGGCGCCGCCGGCACGGCCGCCGGGGGCGGTGACCGTGCACGACTCCCGCCGACCGGGACGGCACCGGTCCTCGGCCGGCTCAGCCTCCGAGCACGACCGTGCGCACCGCGGAGAAGCCGCCCCACTTCCCGTCGGGCAGCTTGGCGCGGATCTTCATCGAATAGCGGGTGCCGCGCGGGTCGGTGACGGTGAGCCGGTAGCTCGCCCGGCCCGCGGGCGGTTCGCCGCCCCAGACGATGGTGGTGGTCAGCCGGCCGTCCAGGTACAGCTGGTAGGCAGGGATCTTCCCGCCGGTCTCCGGCTGCTTCCAGTCCAGGTCGACGGCGTACTCCTTGCCCTGGGCGGTGCTCGTGATCCGCAGGTCCGTGGGAGCGGTACTGGCGGGTGCGCCGGGTGCGGTCGGGGTGGTGAGGTCGAAGGGGGCGCTGTCGGACGACGAGGTGTCGGCCGCGTCGCGGGCACGGACCGTGAAGGTGTAGATGGTGCCGGGCCGCAGGCCGGTGAGCCGGGCCGTGGTCCGCGTACCGGGCACGCTGTGGATGCGCGAGCCCTCCTGGTAGATGTCGTACGCGGTGACGCCGACGTCGTCCGTGGAGCCGCCCCAGGACAGGGTCGCGGCCCGGCCGCCGTCGGCCTTGCCGCGCAGTTTCGACGGCCGGGTCGGGGCCTCGTGGTCGGCGGGGGTCGGCGCCGGGGTGGTCACGGCCGCGGCGGCGCTCGGCGCGGAGAGGTTCCCCGCGGCGTCCCGGGCACGGACGGTGAAGGTGTACGCGGTCGAGGCGGCCAGCCCGTCGACGTCGGTCATCACCCTGGTGGCGGGGACGGACTTGACCTTCCTGCCCTGGCGGTAGACCTCGTAGCCGGTGACGGCCGTGTCGTCGGTGGCCGCTTCCCACATGACGTGCGCGGAGGTGGCACTGCTTGCCTGGGCGGTCACTCCGTGCGGCGATGTCGGCTTGTCGGTGTCCGTCTCGGCCTCCGAGCCGCAGGCGGTGAGGGCGGCCAGGAGCAGGGCGGCGGAGCAGGCCAACGCGGCGGTTGTGTGGGGGCGTTGCACGGGGGTGCCTTCCGTCCGGCTGCAATGGTCCAGACCTGTATCGCACGCGCCGGGGGTCCCCGACAAGGGGTCGGAGCGGAACGTTCCGCAATGTGCCGGTGTGCGCCGCAGACCGATGACGTACCGCGCGAGTCGCTGACGCCGCGGCCGCGATCACCACCCGTCCGGGCCGCCCCGGGACTCATCGCACGGTGCGCCGGGCGATGAGTCCCGGAGGCTCGGGCAGTCTGCACAGGTATGGAAACTCAGACGAACGCGGCACTCCCGCTCGACCTCGGACCCGCGGCCCGGCGGATCACCGGACTGCTCGACGCCATCGACGACACCCGCCTGACCGCGCCGACGCCCTGCCCCGATGTGACGGTGGGCGCCATGCTCGCCCATGTCGGCGGGCTGGCGGTGGCCTTCCGTGACGCCGCGCGCAAGGAGCTGGGGGCGACGACCGGCACGCCCCCCTCGGTGGAGTCGGGGGTACCGGCGGACGACTGGCGTTCCACGCTGCCCCTGGCGCTCGACGAGATGGTGGCGGCCTGGCGCTCCCCCGACGCCTGGCAGGGCATGACGCAGGCCGGCAGCGTGGACCTGCCGGGCCAGGTGGCGGGGATGGTCGCGCTCAACGAACTGGTGCTGCACGGCTGGGACCTGGCGAGGTCGACCGGCCAGCCGTACGGGGCCGAGGAGGAGCATCTGCGCAACACGCTGGCGCTCCTGGCCGACCTGGGTGACAACCCGCCGCCCACCGCGCCATTCGGTCCGCCGGTCCCGGTTCCGGACGACGCGCCGCTGCTGGACCGTGCGGTCGCCCGGAGCGGACGGCGCCCCGACTGGCAGCCGGAGAGCTGAGCCCGGGGCCACCGTCACGCGTCAGCTGGTGAAGAACTCCGTGATCTGCTGGGCCACCTGGTCGGCGTGGACCTGGTGCACCCGGTGGCCGCCGCCGACGGTGACGAGGTGGCAGTCCGGGATCAGCGAGGCCATGTCCTGGAGGCGGGCCTGCGGCATCGTGCTGGCCGGGCCACCGGTGAGCACGAGCGTCGGGGCGACGATCTCGCCGAGGCCCTCCGCCCACGCCGGATCGGGGTCGGCCAGCTGACGCCGCACGGCCGGAAGGACGGCCTCGTCGTAGTCGACCGGCCCTTCGGGCTCGACGTCCGGACCCGCCGCCCCCGGGAACGGCGGCGGGGTCTCCACCAGCACCAGCCGCTCCACCCGGTCGGCGTGCTCCTGGGCGAGCAGGTGGGCGACGACACCGCCCATGCCGTGGCCGACCAGACCGACCCGGTCGAGTTCGCACTCGTCCAGGAAGCCGAGGACGTCGTCCCGCATCAGCTCGAAGTCGTACTCGTCGGGCCAGTCGCTCTCCCCGTGACCGCGCAGGTCGAGGGCGTACACCCGCCATTCCTGACCGAGCAGGCTCCCGGCCGCCTCCCAGCTCGCGGCGGAATCGCCGAGGCCGTGCAGCAGTACGACGGGCGAGCCGAACGGGTCGCCCCAGGTCCGGTACGCCAGACGTACGTCGCCGACATCCACAACAGACTGATCTTCCATGCCCCTGACGCTACAGCCGAATGAGGGAAGATCACTCCCGCGGCCTGGCAGGGTGGACAGGTGAGCCACGCCCCGCGTTCCCCAACCGGCCCCCTCGCCGCACTCGTCATGGCCGTCGCCGTGCTGTGCGGCTGTACGGGGGCGGGCGCGCTGTCCGGCAAGGGAGCCGGGGCCGGGCTGGACGATCCGGCGAAGAAGGACATCGCCATGCGGCTGGTCTCCAGCGCGGAGAACTCGACCCTGGACTGGAAGGACCGGTACCGCTACATCGAGGACATCGGTGACGGCCGCGGCTACACGGCGGGCATCATCGGCTTCTGCTCCGGTACGGGCGACATGCTGAGCGTGGTCGCGCGGTACGCGAAGGCCCGGCCGGGAAACCCGCTGGAGCGGTTCCTGCCCGCCCTGCGGGCGGTGAAGGGAACCGACGCGCACACGGGACTCGGGCGCCCGTTCACCGAGGCGTGGTCCAGGGCCGCCGGTGACGCGGCCTTCCGCTCGGCCCAGGACACCGAGCGGGACCGGTCGTACTTCGATCCCGCGGTGGAACAGGCGAAGAAGGACGGACTGGGGGCGCTGGGCCAGTTCATCTACTACGACGCCTATGTGATGCACGGGGCGGGTGACACGGAGGGCACCGTCGGTTTCCGGACGATGCGCCGTCAGGCGCTCGCCGAGGACCTGCCCCCGGCCCGGGGCGGTGACGAGCGGACCTACCTGGACACCTTCCTCGACGCCCGGGTCGCGGCGATGCGCAAGGAGCCCTCGCACACCGACACCAGTCGGGTCGAGACGGCCCAGCGGGTGTTCGTGCGCCAGGGCAGGTTCGGTCTGGAGACACCGCTGCGGTGGAAGGTGTACGGCGACAGCTATCTGATCAAGGGTCCTGACGGCTCGTAAACCCATGATCGATGGGCGCGCGGAGCACTGGCCGCAACATCTGTGTGCGCCGGTGCGCACCGCATATGACCTGCACTTTCAATCGCGTGCGACAGATGCCCCGCCCCCGTTTCCCGGAGGCCGGCCGGCCCGTTGAGGCGGGCGGACGGCACACGCTGCGTGGGCCGGAGCAATGAGGAGTTCGCGACATGATCAAGAAGATTCTGCTGGCCGCGGCCGTACTGACCGCCGGTCTCGGGCTGGCGGTCTCCCCCGCCGCCCAGGCCACACCGAGCACGGTCACCGCGCACGGAGTGGCGGCGGCACCGGCCGCGGTCTGCACGGTCAACGACAACGGGGTGAACTTCCGCGGCGGACCGGGCACGGACTACCCCGTGCTGGGCCAGGTGAACCGGGGCCAGAATCTCGACTACCGCGGCCAGCAGGGCAACTGGGTGATGGGCGACCTGTGGGGCGGTCGCACGGGCGTGTGGATCCACGTGGCCTATCTGGACTGCTGATCCCGCAGGCCAAGCCCCGCACCAGGCACCCCACGCGCCTGGTGCGGGGCTTTCGCGTGTCCGGGACACGCCCAACCCATTTGCGTCGCAGGGGTGTACGGCTCTCGCTCGACTCTGATAGGAAAGCTTCCTAACAGAACAATCGGAACGACGAACTCCCTTGGAGGACTGGTGCACGCTCCCCACAAGCGCACCGCACGTCGCAACAACCGATCCGTGCGCGTCGCACTCGTCGCGCTCGGCCTGACCCTCACGGCGATCCCCGCCACGGCCTTCGCCGGCACCGAATCCGTCCCCACGGCGGTTCACCACCAGGAGGCAGCCGCGACCGGGCTGGACGATCCGGCGAAGAAGGACATCGCCATGCAACTGGTCTCCAGCGCGGAGAACTCCTCGCTGGACTGGAAGGACCAGTACCGCTACATCGAGGACATCGACGACGGCCGCGGCTATACGGCGGGCATCATCGGCTTCTGCTCCGGCACCGGCGACATGCTCGACCTGGTGGAGCTGTACACCGAGCGGAAGCCGGACAACGTCCTCGCGGAGTATCTGCCGGCCCTGCGCGACGTGGACGGCACCGACTCGCACGACGGCCTGGACCCCGGCTTCACCGAGGCCTGGGAGACGGCTGCCGCCGATCCGGCGTTCCAGCAGGCCCAGAACGACGAGCGCGACCGGGTGTACTTCGACCCGGCGGTCAGCCGGGGCAAGAGCGACGGACTGGGCACGCTCGGCCAGTTCGCGTACTACGACGCCATCGTGATGCACGGTGGCGGCGACGACAGCACGAGCTTCGGGTCCATCCGCAAGCGCGCTCTCGCGAAGGCGAAGCCGCCGGCCCAGGGCGGCGACGAGGTCACCTACCTCAACGCCTTCCTGGACGCGCGGGTCTGGGCCATGCAGCAGGAGGAGGCCCACCAGGACACCAGCCGGGTGGACACCGCCCAGCGGGTCTTCCTGGACGAAGGCAACCTGGACCTGGACCCGCCGCTCGACTGGAAGGTCTACGGCGACAGCTTCCACATCGGCTGACGCACCCGGACCGGCAGCCACCCCGGTCCGGCAGGCACCTTGACCGGCAGTCACCTTGACCGGCAGCCTCCGGACCGGCAGGCAGGACAAGCAGGCAAGCAACTGTGGCGCGTACGGCCGCCCCTCGCGGGTGGAACCGTACGCGCCACAGCGCCATGTCCAGGTGTCAGTGCACGGCGACCGGCGCCTGGCCGGCCGGTTCAGGGTCCCGGCGCTCCGGCTCCTCCCCCGCGTCCGGCTTCCGGCCCAGGTGGTTGAAGGCCAGGTTGAGGACGATCGCCACGACGCACCCGGTCGAGATCCCCGAGTCGAGGACGACGAGCAGGTCCTTCGGGAAGGCGTGGTAGAACTCCGGCGCCGCGATCGGGATCAGCCCTATGCCCACGGCGGCCGCCACGATCAGCGCGTTCTCGCCCTTCTCCAATGCGGCGGTGGCCAGCGTCTGGATGCCGCTCGCCGCGACCGAGCCGAAGAGCACGATGCCCGCCCCGCCCAGCACCGGCAGCGGCACCAGTGCGATGACGGACGCCGCCACCGGGCACAGGCCGAGCAGGATGAGGATGCCGCCGCCCGCGGCCACGACGAAGCGGCTGCGGACCTTCGTCATCGCGACCAGCCCGATGTTCTGGGCGAAGGCGCTGCACATGAAGCCGTTGAACAAGGGGCTGACGGCACTGCCCAGGGTGTCGGCGCGCAGACCGCCCTCAATGGTCCGCTCGTCGGCCGGCCGGCCGACGATCTTGCCGAGGGCCAGCATGTCCGCGGTCGACTCGGTCATGCAGACCAGCATCACGATGCACATCGAGACGATCGCGGCGATCTCGAACTGCGGCGCTCCGAAGTGGAACGGGGTGGGGAAGCCGACGGCATCGGCGTCCTTGATGGCGCCGAAGTCGGTGATGCCGACCGGAATCGCGATGAGGGTGCCGACGACGAGCCCGAGAAGGATCGCGATCTGCTGGAGGAAGCCGCTCAGCAGCTTCCGCAGTGCCAGGACGACCACCAGCGTGACAGCCGCCATCGTGATGTTGGTGGTGGAGCCGTAGTCGTCGGCGGTGGCATTGCCGCCCTGGGACCAGTTGAAGGCGACCGGCAGCAGGGAGACACCGATCAGGGTGATGACCGTGCCGGTGACGACGGGCGGGAAGAATCGGACCAGTTTGCAGAAGTAGGGAGCGAGGACGAAGCCGAGGAGTCCGGCGACGATGATCGCGCCGAAGATCACGGCGATGCCGTCGTGCCCCCTGTCCTTGCCGATCGCCACCATCGGGGTCACCCCGGCGAACGAGACTCCGTTGACGAACGGCAGCCGGGCGCCTATGCGCCAGAAGCCGAGTGTCTGGAGCAGGGTGGCTATGCCCGCGGTGAACAGGCTCGCCCCCATCAGGAAGGCGGTCTCCTTGGCGGTGAGGCCCACGGCGGGTCCCACGATCATGGGCGGGGCCACCACGCCCGCGTACATCGCGGCCACATGCTGGAGGCCGCTGGTGAACATTCTCAGTGGGGGAAGCGTCTCGTCGACCGGATGCTTCCGGTCGGACCGGTCCTGCTCCGGGTCGGGTGCTGCACTTGCGTCGTTGCGAAACCTGGGCGTAGCTGCCACGGCGGTTCCTCCGGTCGGGTACACGTCTGCGGCGACGTGGGTGTCAGGGAGGTGGTGCCGGGACCGGTCGCCGGGACATGTGCCGGACGTGTCCGCCGGACCGGGCCCCGTGTGGTGCGTTGATGCAGGTGGGGCAGGTCGTGCAGCTGGTGCGGGCAGCTCGGTTCGCCGGTGCGGGAGGCGCGTACGTCTGGGTGCGCGCCTCCCGCACCGGTTGCCGTGGACCCCGCTCGGGTCCGCGGCGGCCGGCCGAGGGCCGTCCCCCTCGGCCGGCCGGTATCGGGGGTGCCGGGCCGGCGGCCTCTCAGGCCCCGGCGGCGATCCGCGCGAGGCGGCGGGCCTCGTCGCGGGTGGCGCGGGCGATGGCGTCCTCGTCCGCGGTGACGAGGTGGCCGGACTCGACGACCGGCTCGCCGTTGACGAGTGAGAGGGTGACGGGGGCGGCGGCGCCGAAGACCAGGGCGGTCACCGGGTCGGCGATGGAGGCATGGGCGAGCGTGTCCATCCTCCAGAGCACGAGGTCGGCGAGCTTGCCCGGTTCCAGCGAGCCGATCCGGTCCGCGCGGCCGAGGACCTGGGCGCCGCCGTACGTACCCAGGCGCAGGGCCTGACGGGCGTTCAGGGCGCGTTCGCGGTGCGGGCCGAGGCGGTTGACGAGGAGGGCGTTGCGCAGTTCGGTGTGGAGTTCGCCGGATTCGTTGGACGCGGTGCCGTCGACGCCGAGGCCGACCGGGACGCCCGCCGCGAGCATGTCCGGGACCCGGGCGATACCGGCGGCGAGGCGGGCGTTGGAGGACGGGCAGTGGGCGACGCCGGTGCCGGTGCGGGCGAAGGCGGCGATGTCGGAGTCGTTCATATGGACGCAGTGCGCCATCCACACGTCGGCGCCGAGCCAGCCGGTCGACTCGAAGTAGTCGGTCGGCCCCATGCCGAACAGCTCGTGGCAGAACTTCTCCTCCTCCACGGTCTCCGAGCCGTGCGTGTGCAGCCGCACGCCACGGCGGCGGGCCAGCTCGGCTCCCTGTCTCATCAGTTCGGTGGAGACGGAGAACGGCGAGCAGGGCGCGACGGCGATCTGGGTCATCGCGTCGAAGGAGGTGTCGTGGTGTGCGTCGATGGTCGCCTCGGTGGCGGCCAGTGCGCCGTCCAGCGTCTCCACGGCGAAGTCCGGCGGCAGTCCGCCGTCCTTCTCGCTGCGGTCCATGGAGCCTCGGGCGAGGGTGAACCGTACGCCCATGTCCCGGGCGGCGCCGATGATCGCTCCGGAGAGGTCGCCGGAGCCCCTGGGATGGACGTAATGGTGGTCCATGGCGGTGGTGACCCCACCGCGGGCCATCATGGCGAGCGAACCCTGCGCGGCGGCGCGCACCATCGGCTCGTCGATGCGCGCCCATGTCGGGTACAGCGCGACCAGCCACTCGAAGAGGTTGTGGTCGGTGGCCAGACCGCGGGTGATCCACTGGTAGAAGTGGTGGTGCGTGTTGACCAGGCCGGGCGTGACCAGGTGTCCGGTGCCGTCGATCCTGCGAACGACGTGCTCCAGCCCCTCCGGTGCCCGGCCGGCACCCAGGGACTCGATGCGGTTGCCCGCGACGACCACGTGCCCCGACGCGTACTCGGTGTCGTCGGAGTCGACGGTCGCGATCGCGCAGTTCTCGATGACGATGCGTTCCACTCGGCCGGACTCCGCCGGTGCCGACGCCGGTGCCGGTGCCGGTGCCGATGCCGATGCCGATGCTGCCATGGTGCTTCCTTCTCTCGTCAGCGATGTGGGCACGGCAGGACCCCAGGAGGATTTGAGTGCCACGGCCGGGTGGCTGTGGGTGCCGAGATGATTGAGCACAGGTTGCCGCCCCGGCCGGTCCCGTCCGCTGTGGACGCACGGGACCGGCGCGGCGCCACGTCAGAGGTTGGTCAGGTCGACCGGGATTCTCGGCTCGACGCCGTCCCGCAGCACGGTGGCCTCGATGAGCCCGTACGGACGGTCGGCCGCGAAGTAGACCGCGCCGTCGGCGGTGTCGTTCTTCAGCCCGAACGGCTCCAGGTCCACCAGGAAGTGGTGGTTGTTCGGCAGCGAGAAGCGGATCTCGTCGATCTCGCTGCGGCTGTTGATGACCCGCGAACCCATTTGGTACAGGGTCTGCTGGAGCGAGAGGGAGTACGTCTCTGCGAAGGCCTGCAGCAGGTGCTTCCTGGCCTGCGCGTACGACTTCTCCCAGTTCGGCATCCGGTCGGCGTCGCTGGTCCAGTTGTAGCGCCACGCGGCGGCGACGTCGGTGCACAGGATGCGGTCGTACGCTTCCTTGAGCGTTGTGTACTTGTCCTTGACGTAGCCCCAGAACTCCGAGTGGGTGGAGTTCATCACCGTGAGGTCCTTGAGACCGGAGATGATCTCCCACTTCTCGCCGTCGAAGGTGATCTGCGTGGTGCGCAGTTCCTGGCCCTTGCGGGCGAAGGAGTGGTTGACCTCGTCCGATCCGATGAACCGGGAGCTGCTGTCCGAGGTGGCGATCCGCTCCCAGCTGTACTCCTGGATCCGGATGCGGGCGACCTCGATCGGTTCCTGCGACGTCACGAAGTGACGGGCGAGGTGGATGCCGAACTGCTCGGCGGACTCGATGCCGTGCTCCTTGGCGAAGGCGAACACCGTGTTCTTGGTGGTGTCCGTGGGCAGGACGTTCGCGTTGGAGCCGGAGTAGTGGACCTCGTCCATGTCGCCGGAGAGTGCGACCGAGACGTTCAGGTCCTTGATGTGGTGGGTGTCGCCGTCCCGCGTGATCCTGACGACGCGGTTCTCCGCTTTGCCGTACTGGTTCTGGCCGAGAATCGTGGGCATCTGTCTGCTAGCTCCCTCGGTATACGGAGTAGCCGAACGGGTTGAGCAGCAGCGGTACGTGATAGTGCTCGCCCGGAGTGACGGCGAACGTGATCGCCACCTCCGGGAAGAACGCACCGCTGTCCCTTGCGCGGGGGGCGTCCTGCTGCGCCTCGGCTTGCTTCTTGGCTGTGAGGTACGTTTCGGTCTCGAAGTCGAGCCGTACGTGGGTGGTGCCTTCCGGCAGGGCCGGCAGGTCCTTGCAGCGCCCGTCCGCATCGGTCGCCGATCCGCCGAGTGTCACCCACTGCGCGTCACTGCCCGAGCGGGCGGCGAGTGCGACGGGGACGGCTGCGGCGGGGCGGCCGATGCTGGTGTCCAGGATGTGGGTGGACACCGATGCGGTGGCGAAGGTGCTCAAGACCTTCACTCTCCTTCTGTTACGAGCTCTTACGAGTCGTCCGTGACGAGACGGGTGAGGCGGATGCGGTTGATCCTGCCCAGTTCGGTGCGCACGATCTCCCGCTCCCGCTCGGGCGTGTTGCCGATGCGGGCCTTCACCGCGTCACGCATCTGTTCACCGGTGGCCCCGGTGGCGCAGATCAGGAAGACATGTCCGAACCGCTCCTGGTAGGCCAGGTTGAGTGCGAGCATCTCGGCCTTGAGCTCCTCGGTGGCGCCGGCCATCCCCCGCTGTTCACGGGAGGAAGCCGCGTCCCCGGGCTTCGGGCGGCCGATCGGCGGGTGACCGGCCATGGCCTCGGCCAGGTCCTGCGTGCCGAGTGCCGCCGTGGCGGTGTCGCTCGCGGAGTACAGGGCTTCCCCGGTGGCGTACGGACGCCGGGAGAGGATCGCTCTCCCCCAGGCCGCACTCGCACACACCTCGTGCAGCACGGTGGCCGCCGCGTCGTCCGCCAGGGTGTTGAACCGGGCGAGGCCCGGTGTGGTGCTCGAAGTCACGGGAGCCTCCGTGGCTGTTTTTCGCTGTGCGTGGGTCGGGCTGCGGATAGCTAACGCCCTCCACAACACCACGTCAACACTTTGTTGAAATTCCGTTCATGTAAAAAGCCGTCGCCCGATGATCCGGACGACGGCCCGCACGTTCATGTGCTGTTTACATGCGCTCGACGACTCAACTAGTCGTCCTTGGCGGCGATTTCCCTGTTGAGGTAGTTGTAGACGGTGAACCGGCTGACCCCCAGGGCCCCCGCCACCGTCTCGACGCCGTGCCGCACCGAGAAGGCGCCGCGTGCCTCAAGCGTCCGCACGACCTCCTGCTTGGTCCTGCGGTCCAGCTCGGCGAGCGGTTTGCCGTGCCGGCGCTCCATGGCGGCCAGGATGTGGTCCAGCGAGTCGGAGAGCTGCGGCAGCCGTACCGCTACGACGTCCTCGCCCTCCCAGGCCAGGACGACGTCGTCGGCCTCCGCCTGCTCGGGTCCCAGCAGCTCGGCGCCCATGGCGTCGACGAGCGGCTTGACCGCGGCGACCAGGGGGTGATCCGCGGGCTCCGTCACTTCGGGTCCTCCCCGAGGACGTTGACCTGGAGCGACACCCGGGTGGCGCCGGACGCCAGGGCCTGGCGCAGCAGGGAGTCCACCGCGGTGAGCACCTTGTCGGCGCCCCCCTCCGCCGTGTTGCCGAAGGGACCGACGTCGACCGCGTCCAGTTCCGCGGACTGGATGACCTCGCGGGCCACGACCGCGTGGGCCGGTGCCTCGTCGAGATCGAAGGGCTCGGTGGTGAACTCCACTCTCAAGCGCACTGTGTCTCCCTCATGCGTCGCGCCGCGTCCGGGGCGACCCGCGGCTCGGGCACGACCCTAACCCGCTCAAGGTCTACAGCGGCAGCACGCAGACCGCGGCCGGGGCGGGGAACGGGGTCCCGGACGGGCTCAGGGCGCCGGAGTCCCGGTCGACCCGGAAGACGGTGACCGTGCCGGACCGCTGGTTGGCGGCGAACAGCAGGGAACCGTCCGGGGAGTAGGCGGTGTGCCGGGGGAAGTCGCCGCCCACCGGCACGGTGTCCAGCAGCCGCAGCGTCGCCCCGCCGCCCTCGACGGCGTACCGGGTGAGGCTGTTGTGCCCCCGGTTGGCGAGGTGGGCGAAGCGGCCGTCGGCGGTGACCAGGAGCTGGGCGGGGTAGCTGGTGCCCTCGCCCGTTCCGGTGGACTGAGGGGTGCCGGGGGTCAGTACGCCGGTGGCGGGGTCGTAGCCGCAGACGACGACCGTGTTGTCGAGCTCGCACGCCAGGTAGGCGTGGCGGCCGCCCGGGTGGAAGGTGAGGTGGCGCGGTCCGGCCCCGGGGCGCAGCGCCGCGTACCAGAGCTGTTCCAGAGTGCCGCGGTCCTCGTCGAGCCGGTAGGTGTACACCGTGTCGTTGCCCAGGTCGACGGCGAGGACGTGGCCGCCGTCGGGGGCGGTGACGATCTGGTGGGCATGGGGCCCGTTCTGGCCGGGTCCGGGCGCGGGCGCGGTGTGGGCGACCAGGTCGGTGCGCTCCCCCACCGATCCGTCGGCGGCGAGCGGGTGCACGGCGACGCTGCCGGAGGTGTAGTTGGCGCTGAGCAGCCACCGCCCGCCGGGGTGGACCGAGAGGTGGCAGGGGCCCGCACCACCGGTGGGCCGCGTCCCCAGCACCCGGAAGGTGCCGTCCTCGGCGAGCGCCACGGCCGTGACGCCGCCGTTGTCCTGCTCGTCGACGGCGTACAGCGTGCCGCCGTTGGGATGCGGCGCGAGGTACGAGGGGTTCTCGACGCCGGTGATGACGGTGCGGGAGGTGATGCGGCCCGTTGCCGTGTCGTACGAGGCGACGCCGATGCCGGTGCCTCCCGGGGTGGTCGAGGTGTAGGTGCCCAGAAGGAGTGTCCCGGTCCGGCGCGCGGAGTGGGCCGGGGGGCGGTGCGCCGGGCCGGGGCGGTGTCCGCCGGGAAGCCCGGGGGCGGCGGCGAGGGCGCCGCCCGCCAGGAGTGCTCCGAGGACGGCGCGGCGGCTGGTGGGGGGTGTCATGCGAGGCACCTCGTGGGGTCGATGGCATCGGATGTGTCAGCCACAGTGGCCTTCCCCGAAGGCCCGCGCAAGGACGCACCGGCGAGTGCGCGGGGCCGCGACGGCCGGGAGCGTGGGGCCGCCGGGCACCACGCGCCTCTGACGCGCGGGGGCCCGATCGCCGCTGCGGCAGCACGCCCGCCGGGCGTTGCCGCGTACACGGTCTCCGCGACGGGCGGCACGCATGGTTCACGGTCCTTCCGGGCGCAGGGTGGCAGGCACGGTTCAGGGTCCTTCCGGGCGCAGGGCGGCAGGCACGGTTCACGGCGGGAGCCGGACACACGACGGCACGCACGATCCGCAGCCGGAACCGGGCGCACGACGGCATCCATGCGCCACACCCTCTTGACAACGCACCCACCCCCAGCCAATCTTCCGTTAAGCAGAAATTAACTTCCGCAATACGGAAGGAGCGCCGCAACCCTCATGGGCTACCCGGACCAGCGCTTCGATGTGAACCTTTCGATCCTCTTCACGGAACTCCCGCTCCTGGAGCGACCTGCGGCAGCCGCCGCGGCGGGCTTCACGGCGGTCGAGCTGTGGTGGCCATGGACCGAGACACCCACCCCTCCGCAGGCCGAACTCGACGCGCTGAAGAAGGCGCTCGACGACGCGGGCACCCAGTTGACGGGGCTGAACTTCTACGCCGGACAGCTGCCCGGACCCGACCGGGGCGCGCTCTCCGTGCCCGGCACGGAGTCGGACCGCTTCCGGGCCAACATCGAGGTGGCGGCCGGCTTCGCCGCCTCGGTCGGCTGCAAGGCGCTAAACGCGCTCTACGGCAACCGGGCCGAGGGCGTCGACCCGGCCGCGCAGGACGAACTCGCCCTGGAGAACCTGGTCCTCGCCGCCCGCGCGGCCGACCACATCGGGGCCGTCCTGCTGATCGAGACCCTGAACGAGCCGGAGTCGCCGCGCTACCCGCTGGTCAGCGCGGCGGCCGGCATCGAGGTCGTCGACCGGGTCAACGCGGCGACGGGCCTCGGCAACGCGAAGTTCCTCCTGGACCTGTACCACCTGTCCATGAACGGCGAGGACCTGAACCGGGTCATCGCGGAGTACGCCGGCCGGACCGGTCACGTCCAGATCGCCGACAATCCGGGGCGCGGCGCACCCGGCACCGGCACCCTCCCGCTGGAGCAACTGCTCGACGAGCTGACGAAGGCCGGTTACGACGGCTGGGTCGGCCTGGAGTACAAGCCCGGCGACCGGCCGAGCGCCGAGTCCTTCGGATGGCTCCCGGCCACCGCGCGGGCCGCCCGCCGATAGCGGCGGACTCCCCCTCGTACGCGTACACAGGCTTATCGGAAGGCACCCTCATGAGCAACAACCTCCCCAAGGTCGCGTGGATCGGGCTCGGCATCATGGGCTCGCCCATGTCGGAGAACCTGATCAGGGCGGGCTACGACGTCACCGGTTACACCCTGGAACAGGACAAGGTCGACCGGCTGGCCGCGGCCGGCGGGACCGGCGCGGGCTCGATCGCCGAGGCGGTCCGGGACGCGGACGTGGTCATCACGATGGTGCCCGCATCCCCGCAGGTCGAGGCCGTCGCGTACGGCCCCGAGGGCACCCTGGAGAACGCGAGGCGCGGCGCGCTGCTGATCGACATGTCCTCGATCACCCCGCAGACGTCCGTGGACCTGGCGAAGAACGCCCGCGAGAAGGGCATCCGGGTCCTGGACGCCCCCGTCTCCGGCGGCGAGGCCGGTGCCGTCGAGGCCGCGCTGTCCATCATGGTGGGCGGCGAACAGGCCGACTTCGACGCCGCGAGGCCGCTGCTCGACGCGCTGGGCAGGACTATCGTGCTCTGCGGTCCGCACGGCTCCGGGCAGACGGTGAAGGCCGCCAACCAGCTGATCGTCGCGGTCAACATCCAGGCCTGCGCCGAGGCCGTCGTCTTCCTGGAGAAGTCCGGGGTCGACCTCACCGCCGCCCTCGACGTCCTGGGCGGCGGACTGGCGGGTTCGACCGTACTGGCCCGCAAGAAGGACAACTTCCTGAACCGGGACTTCGCTCCGGGCTTCCGCATCGACCTGCACCACAAGGACATGGGCATCGTCACGGACGCCGCCCGCGATGTCGGTGCCGCACTGCCCGTCGGGGGCGTGGTCGCCCAGCTCATCGCCTCGCTGCGCGCACAGGGCGACGGCGGCCTGGACCACTCGGCGCTGCTGCGGTCGGTGGAGCGCCTGTCCGGCCGGCCCGTCCAGGCCTGATCCGCAGCGGCCGGGCCCCTCTGCCGGGCCCGGCCGGCATCGCCTCCCTCCCGTCGGGTGCGTACCCGGCCACAGACTTCCGGACGGTGCCGGCGCTGACACCTGTTCTGTCGCGCCCAGGCGTCGGCACCGTCCGGAACACCTCTCCGCGCACCACCTTCACCCTTGAATTTCAACAAACTGTTGACGCCGGGTTCGGAGCGTACCTACGCTCCTGGAGCTCCAGGCCGTCGCAGTTCAGCAGCTCCCGTACGGAAGGTCGCCCGACACCATGACGCAGCGCGTTCTTACGACCGAGTCCGGCGCCCCGGTCGCCGACAACCAGAACTCCGCCACCGCCGGCGCCGGCGGCCCGGTCCTTCTCCAGGACGGTCATCTCCTGGAGAAGCTCGCCCGTTTCAACCGGGAGCGCATACCGGAGCGCGTGGTGCACGCCCGGGGTTCCGGCGCGTACGGCTACTTCGAGGTGACCGACGACGTCACCGGTTTCACCCGTGCGGACTTCCTCTCCGAGGTGGGCCGCCGTACCGAGGCGTTCATCCGGTTCTCCACGGTCGCCGACTCGCTCGGCGGCGCGGACGCGGTACGCGACCCCCGCGGCTTCGCTCTCAAGTTCTATACGGACGAGGGTAATTACGACCTCGTCGGCAACAACACTCCGGTGTTCTTCATCAAGGACCCCATCAAGTTCCCCGACTTCATCCACTCGCAGAAGCGCGACCCGTTCACGGGCCGTCAGGAGCCGGACAACGTATGGGACTTCTGGGCACACGCCCCCGAGGCGACGCATCAGATCACCTGGCTGATGGGCGACCGGGGCATCCCCGCCTCGTACCGCCACATGAACGGCTACGGCTCGCACACCTACCAATGGACGAACGCCGAAGGTGAGGCCTTCTTCGTCAAGTACCACTTCAAGACCAACCAGGGCGTGCGCTCGCTCTCCGCCGACCAGGCCGCCGAGCTCGTCGGCAAGGACTCCAGCTCCCACCAGACGGACCTGCTCCAGGCCATCGAGCGCGGTGTGCACCCGTCCTGGACGCTCCATGTGCAGGTCATGCCTGCCGCCGAGGCCGCGGACTACCGTTTCAACCCGTTCGACCTGACCAAGGTGTGGCCGCACAGCGACTATCCGCTCCAGCGGGTCGGCCGGCTGGTCCTGGACCGCAACCCGGACAACGTCTTCGCCGAGGTGGAGCAGGCGGCGTTCTCCCCGAACAACTTCGTGCCCGGCATCGGCCCCTCCCCGGACAAGATGCTCCAGGGCCGGCTGTTCGCCTACGCGGACGCGCACCGCTACCGGCTGGGCGTCAACCACACCCAGCTGCCGGTGAACGCGCCGCGCACGGCCGTCGTCGACAACTACGGGCGCGACGGACTGCACGCCACCCGCAACGGGGCGCGGCACGACAAGAACTACGAGCCCAACTCGTACGCGGGCCCCGCCCAGACGAACACGGCGCACTCCGCCCCGCTGGCCGTCCAGGGCTGGACCGGCACCCACGAGACGCCCGCCCACACGAAGGACGACGACTTCCACCAGGCGGGTGAGCTGTACCGGCTGATGTCGGACGACGAGAAGAGCCGGCTGATCGCCAACATCGCGGGGGGCCTGTCGCAGGTCACCCGTGACGACGTGATCGAGAAGAACCTCGCCCACTTCCACGCCGCGGACGCCGAGTACGGCAAGCGCGTGGAGGAGGCCGTCCACGCCCTGCGCGAGGACTGAGCCCGGGGCACAGGACCCTGCCCGCGCCGAGGCGCCCACCCGGATGAGGGGTTGTGCGCGGCGCGGGCAGGACGGAGCCGCGGCAGTGGTGCGATGCCAGTGCGGTGGTACGTGGACGGGCGGCCCGGTCCCCTGACCTGAAGGCCCCGGACGGCCCCCCTTCGCACCCCTGCCGCGGCCCCTGTTCGCCGGATCCGGCGGCCACCGGCCCCACCGGCTCACCCCCTGACGGATTTCGGGGTTCTTCTGCGCTCGCAGCAGGTCCGGGCAGCACGCCTGACGCGGCCGCTCTTCGTGCAGGAGGAGTGGTTGGATTCGCAGTACTTCCGGGACCACCTTCCACTGGAGGGCGCTTCAGGCTGAGCGCTCGATCAATTGGCTACGCCGAACCACCCCGGCCGTACCTCGGTCAGGAGCGGTCGCAGCTGCCGCACCGCGGCCCGTAGGTCCTCGTCCGTGACGTCATGAGGCTCCGGCAGACTCAGTCCGTACAAGCGCAGCCGCCAGAGGTCGAAGACTTCGCTTCCGTCGGCTGCGAAGTCCACATCAACCTCGGCACCGTTGTCGCAGACGAAACGGCACCCTGCCCCATGAACCGTGTAGGAGTATGTGCCGATGTGCCCACTGCGGCTGATCCGGCTCGAACGGACCAGGCCGATGACTTCCGCGAGTCGCTCAAGCGAGGGAATCGCCGCCCTCATGGCCTCGTCAACCGCGTTCAGAGCGCGGATATAACCAAACACGAGGTCCCGTGCAGCCCCAACCCGCTCCATGCGTCGTCATCCCCCCTGGCCCGTGGCTGAAGGATTGTTCCATGGGCCGCCGGCGTCTCCACAGGACAACGTTCCGCAACGATCGGTGAGCACCCGCGTCACGGCCCCGCGTGGGAGTCACCCCGAGTGTCCGGCTGCGTGACCGTCACGACACAACCACGAACAACCGTGGAAGGGCGGCGGGCGTCCCGAATCGCATCGGGACGAAGAGGGCGGCCTTCCTTGGAGGTTGGCCTCTGTGGTTCGGATCGGCCTGAACCTGGGTGTCCCCGTCAGACCCGCTGACTACCCTGACGGCATGGAAGAGCGATGCATACACGACTTGGTCGTCCAACAGTGCGTGGACTGCGCTCCTGTCCCCGAGGGTTTGGTCAAGTTCGTCCACATCACAGCCGGGGGCGAGGTCTTCCACCGCTCTTCGGCCTGCAGGGCCCTGGAAGAGGGACAGGAGTACGCCCTGAGCAAGGGCATGGACACTCATCCTCGGCGTCGTGTCGCGCTGGCCGAAGCCACGGCGGAGGGACGTGGCTCGTGCGCCTACTGCTTCTGGGACTACCGACCCGGATGAGGAGCCAGGAGGCGAAGGCCGGCTCGCTCGGACCGACATCAACGGCTGACATCGACGAGGCCGGACGGCGACACATATCAGCACCTCAGTCCGGCCGCCGCACCAGTCCGCAACAGCGCCCGGAACGGGCTCGGTTCGAACTCCTGAAGCGGATGTCGCAGCTTCGATTCCTGCCGGGCGGCAGGCCGAAGGAGCACCCACGGGCCTCCGCAGGTGCTCTTCGGGAACGGGACCGCAGGCCCGGTGGACTCAGCCCGTCACGAGCGGGCGGATCGCTGTCGGCGCGTGGCCGGGCTCCGTCGCCACGTCCTCGAACTCGTTGACCGACGCGATGTCCGTACCGCTCATCGCGATGTTGGTGACCCGCTCCAGGATCGCCTCGACGACCACCGGCACCCGGAGCTCCGCCGCCAGCTTCTTCGCCTCCTCGAAGGCGGGCAGCAGCCCGTCCGGCTGGGTGACCCGGATCGCCTTGCAGCCGAGGCCCTCGACGACCTTGACGTGGTCCACGCCGTAGACGCCCAGCTCCGGGGAGTTGAGGTTCTCGAACTCCAGGTTGACCTGGAAGTCGATGTCGAAGTTGCGCTGCGCCTGACGGATCAGCCCCAGGTAGGAGTTGTTCACCAGGACGTGCACATACGGGATGCGGTGCTGCGCGCCGACTGCCAGCTCCTCCAGCATGAACTGGAAGTCGTAGTCGCCGGAGAGCGCGACGACGGAGCCCTCGGGGTCGGCCGTGGCGACGCCCAGCGCTGCCGGGATGGTCCAGCCGAGCGGGCCCGCCTGGCCGCAGTTGATCCAGTGGCGCGGCCGGTGGACGTGCAGCATCTGCGCGCCCGCGATCTGCGAGAGGCCGATGGTGGTGACGTACCGGGTCTCGGGGCCGAACGCCCTGTTCATCTCCTCGTACACGCGCTGCGGCTTCAGTGGCACGTTGTCGAAGTGTGTGCGCCGCTGGAGCGTCGCCCTGCGCTCCCGCGCGGACGCCGCCCATCGCGAGCGGTCCTTCAGCATGTCGGCCGACTTCAGTTCGCGCGCCACCTCGATGAGCAGCTCCAGGGCGGCCCCGGCGTCGGAGACGATGCCGAGGTCGGGGGCGAAGATCCTGCCCAGCTGGGTGGGTTCGATGTCGACGTGGACGAACGTCCGTCCCTTCGTGTAGACGTCCAGGCTGCCCGTATGCCGATTGGCCCAGCGGTTGCCGATGCCGAGGACGAAGTCGGACTCCAGGAAAGTCGCGTTGCCGTAGCGGTGCGAGGTCTGGAGGCCGACCATGCCGGCGTTGAGGGCGTGCGCGTCGGGGACGATCCCCCGGCCCATCAGGGTGGGAACGACCGGGATGCCGGTCACCTCGGCAAATTCCAATAGGAGTTCGGTGGCGTCGGCGTTGATGATGCCGCCTCCCGCGACGATCAGCGGGCGCTCGGAGTCGTTCAGCATCTCCACAGCGCGCTCGATCTGCTTGCGGGTCGCGGCGGGCTTGTGCACCGGCAGCGGCTCGTACAGCTCGGGGTCGAACTCGATCTCGGTGAGCTGGACATCGATGGGCAGGTCGATGAGGACCGGGCCGGGACGGCCGGTGCGCATCAGATGGAAGGCCTGCTGAAGGACGCCGGGAACCTGCGCGGCCTCCAGGACGGTGGTGGCGGCCTTGGTGACCGGCTTCGCGATCGCGGCGATGTCGACCGCCTGGAAGTCCTCCTTGTGGAGCACCGCGGTCGGCGCCTGGCCGGTGACACACAGGATCGGGATCGAGTCCGCGATGGCGGAGTACAGACCGGTGATCATGTCGGTGCCGGCCGGACCCGACGTGCCGACGCAGACGCCGATGTTCCCCGGGCGGGCCCGGGTGTAGCCCTCGGCCATGTGGGAGGCGCCCTCGACGTGGCGGGCGAGCGTGTGACGAACCCCGCCGACGGCCTTGAGCGCCGCGTAGAAGGGGTTGATCGCGGCGCCCGGCACACCGAAAGCATGGGTGACGCCTTCACGCTTGAGGATCTCAACTGCCGCTCGGGCAGCGGTCATTCGAGGCATTGAGTGCTCCTGCTCGAACCTGGGTGGAGTCGGGCTCTGTCGCGCCACCTGAGAGCACCAATTCCGCATGACGGAAACATTCTTCTGTTATACGGAAGCAAACTTAAGGTGCGGCCGGACGGCCGTCAAGAGAGGCGGCCGGGGGCACCGGGCACGGACAGGCACCTCGAAGTACCCCGATTCCCTGCCCCGAGCCTCGCTCCTGGTGGAGCATGGGGGTACGGAGCGGAGCGGCCCGGGCCCTGGGGCCAGCCGCATGCCATGGGCCGCGTCCGTGGACCGGAAGGAGTCCGAGGGTGGAACCAGTGCCGGTACGGTGCCCGGCCTGCCGCCGCGACCACGCGTACGTCACGCCCGTCTACCCGTGTCCGTGCGGCGCGCCGACCGCTCCGCCCCTGCTGCGCGGCGGCCCCGTCACACCGATCACCCACCGCACCTGGAACGACGACTGGGTGACCGTGCGCTGCCACGGCTGCGGGCGGCACGACCAGTGGCCGCAGCCCGAGCTGTGCTGCCCGTGCGGGACCGTCCTGCGGATCCCGGTCC
Organism: Streptomyces sp. NPDC026062; assembly: GCF_055568375.1. Classification (NCBI taxonomy): domain Bacteria; kingdom Bacillati; phylum Actinomycetota; class Actinomycetes; order Kitasatosporales; family Streptomycetaceae; genus Streptomyces; species Streptomyces sp. NPDC026062. The sequence continues at coordinate 142,593 of NZ_JBVHOQ010000002.1, read as the reverse complement.
GGCCCGTGGCGGGTTCCGGCCGTACGGGCGGTTCCCCGTCCCGGTCCGTGCGGCCCTCGCACATACCGTTGCCGCGCACGGCTCCGGCCCCGCGGCCGGCCTTCCGGCCGCTGACGATCCGTACCGCGCGCGACGCGGTGGGCGCCGCCGCGCTGTACCTGAAGTGGCTGGGCTACCACGACGTCACACAGACCGCCGAACGTCCGGCTTCCGGGATAGACCTGCGGGCGGCCGGGCTGATCGCCCAGGTCGACGCCACGACCCGGCCGACCACTCTGCGGGATATCGAATGCCTGTGGCTCAACTCGCTCAGCGACGACGTGTCGAGCGTGTTCTTCTCGCTCGCTGGATACGCGCCCGACGCGCGGGAACGGGCGGACGGGCTCGGTATCCCCCTGTTCGTCATGGACCTCACCGGGACCCCGCAGCCGGTGAACAGCCCCGCGGACGAACTGCTCAGCAGCGGCGCCTGAGCTCTGCGGGCGAACCGCTCCGCACCAGGGCCTGAGCCGTGCCGGCCGACCAGGTCGCGGACCGGGCGGCGGTCGGCGGCCTGGGCGCGCTGACCCTGACCACCTTCTCCCAAGTGCCTTGGAACGCCCCGTACTACACCCGGCTGGGCTTCCAGGTCCTGCCGGGGTCCGGCCTCACCGACGGGCTGCGCCGGATTCGTGCCGAGGAGGCGGCACACGGTCTCGACCGGTGGCCCCGGGTCTGCATGCGACGCGACGTGCCGCACCTCACAGAAACCACCCGGCCACAGGGAGTGCTATCGGTCACGTTCGAGCCAGGGGACACAGATGTTCGGTCTGTTGTCGGTGGCGGGGCCTAGAGTGGGGCGCATGGTCTTAACTCCACGGCTTTCACCACCCGCGATAACTTCCAGATCGGCGACACCGGAGGCTCCGTCGCACAGCGTCTTCCCCGCGCAACCGGCCCACCCCGCCGCCGTCGAGGCGAACGAGGCGATCCGCGCGCTCGTGGACGCGCGCGCCGGCCAGGACTGGTCCCCGAAGGAGTCCGCCGCCTACGAAGTGCTCCTGATCGAATGGGCGGCCGCGACCCAGGGCACCGCAGGCGACATCATCGAAGCCGCCTGACAGCGCCCACGCGCCCGCGCCCGACACTCACGGGGACACCCGCCGGGAGACGGACCGGAACACCTGCTGCGCCGCCCACCGGAATGCACACCGGGACACCTACCGGCCGTAGTTCTCCCGAAGTTCGATCTTCCGGACCTTCCCGCTGACCGTCATCGGGAAGGCGTCCATGATCTGGATCAGGCGCGGGATCTTGTAGTGGGCCAGCTGCTCTCGGCAGAAGGCCGTGACCTCCTCCAGGCTCGGCGGATCGGCCGGGTCCGCCGGGATGACGCAGGCCAGGATCTCCTCGCCGTACCGCTCGTCCGCCACGCCCACCACTTGCACGTCGGCGATCTTCGGGTGGCGGTGGAGGAACTCCTCGATCTCCCTCGGATAGACGTTCTCGCCGCCTCGGATGATCATGTCCTTGATCCGGCCGACGATCTGCACATAGCCGTCCCCGCGCATCACCGCGAGGTCCCCGGTGTGCATCCAGCGCCCCGCGTCGATGACCTCCGCGGTCCGCTCGGGCTGCTCCCAGTAACCGAGCATCACGCTGTAGCCACGGGTGCAGAGTTCGCCCGATTCCCCGCGCTCCAGCGTCACACCCGTCGCCGGATCGACGACCTTGACCTCGATGTGCGGCATCACACGGCCGACCGTGCCGGTGCGGCGCTCCAGGTCGTCGTCGCGGCGGGTCTGGGTGGAGACCGGGGAGGTCTCCGTCATGCCGTAACAGATGGACACCTCGTCCATGTGCATCTCGGCGACGACGCGCTTCATCACCTCGACCGGGCACGGCGATCCGGCCATGATGCCGGTGCGCAGCGTGGAGAGGTCGTAGGAGGCGAAGTCGGGAAGGTTCAGCTCCGCGATGAACATGGTGGGAACGCCGTAGAGCGAGGTGCAGCGCTCCTGCTGGACCGCGGCCAGGACGGCTGCGGGTTCGAACGCGGGGGCCGGTATCACGATGCAGGCGCCGTGCGAAGTGATGCCGAGGTTTCCCATGACCATGCCGAAGCAGTGGTAGAAGGGAACGGGAAGGCAGACCCGGTCCTGTTCGGTGTAGGCGACCAGTTCCCCTACGAAATAGCCGTTGTTGAGAATGCTGTGGTGGGAGAGGGTGGCCCCCTTGGGGAAGCCGGTCGTGCCGCTCGTGTACTGGAGGTTGATCGGGTCGTCGCAGGACAGTCCGGCTTCTCTGGCGGCGAGTTGATCCGCCGTCACCGCTGCCGAAACGGAGAGCAGTTCGTCCCAGGAGCGGTCGCCTATGTAGTGCACCGCTTGCAGGGCGGGGCAGTTCGCCCGGACCTCCTCGACCAGGGCCCGGTAGTCGCTGGTGCGGTGCGTGAGCGAGGCGATCAGGAGGGTGATCCCGGCCTGCTTGAGCACGTACTCCAACTCATGTGCCCGGTATGCCGGGTTGATATTGACCATGATGGCGCCGATGCGCGCGGTCGCGTACTGGACGAGTATCCACTCGGGACAGTTGATGGCCCAGATCCCGACCCGGTCCCCCTTGGCCACGCCCGATGCCATCAGTGCGCGGGCCAGTTCGTCGACGGCCGCGCCGAACTCCGCGTACGTCCAGCGCCGCCCGGACGGTACGTCGACCAGGGCCTCACGGCCGGGGTACGCCTGGACCGCCCGGTCGAGGTTGCGGCCTATGGTGTCGCCCAGCAGGGGGGTGGCGCCCGTGCCGTGCGCGTAGGACAGTCCCGTCATGCGAGGTCCCCCTCGCTGTACTCGGTGCCCGCGCCCTGCGCCGTACGCTCGCGCAGCTCGATACGGCGGATCTTTCCCGAGACGGTCTTGGGCAGGTCGGCGAACTCCAGCCGGCGGAGCCGCTTGTACGGGGCGAGCACGGACCGGGAGTGGGCGAAGAGCACCTTGGCGGTCTCCGGTCCGGGCTCCCAGCCCTCGGCGAGCACGATGTACGCCTTCGGCACGGCCAACCGCACCGGGTCGGGGGCCGGCACGACCGCGGCCTCGGCGACCGCCTCGTGCTCCAGCAGGGCGCTCTCCAGCTCGAACGGGGAGATCTTGTAGTCGGAGGCTTTGAAGACGTCGTCGGCGCGCCCGACGTAGGTGATGTAGCCGTCGGCGTCGCGGGAGCCGATGTCGCCGGTGCGGTAGTAGCCGCCCGACATGGCCTCGGCGGTGCGTTCCGGATCGCCGTGGTATCCGGTCATCAGGCCGACCGGGTGGGCCGACAGATCGAGGGAGATCTCCCCCTCGACGGCGCCGGGCTCACCGCTGACCGGATCGAGGAGCACCACCTTGAAGCCCGGACTGGGGCGGCCCATCGAACCGGCCTTCAGAACCTGGCCGGGTGTGTTGGCGACCTGGACGGCGGTCTCCGTCTGGCCGAAGCCGTCGCGGATGGTGACACCCCAGGCGCGCCGGACCGACTCGATGACCTCGGGGTTCAGCGGCTCGCCCGCCGCGACGACCTCGCGCGGCGGGGTCTTCAGCTGGGTCAGGTCGGCCTGGATGAGCATGCGCCAGACGGTGGGCGGGGCGCAGAAGCTGGTGACGCCGGAGCGGTCCATCTCGGCCATCAGCCGGCCGGCGTCGAAGCGGGTGTAGTTGAAGATGAAGACGGTTGCCTCGGCGCTCCACGGGGCGAACAGGTTGGACCAGGCGTGCTTGGCCCAGCCGGGCGAGGAGATGTTCAGGTGGACATCGCCGGGCTTCAGCCCGATCCAGTACATCGTCGACAAGTGACCCACGGGGTAGGAGATATGGGTGTGCTCGACGAGCTTGGGGCTGGCGGTGGTGCCCGAGGTGAAGTAGAGCATCAGCGGTTCGTCGGCGTCGGTCTCACGGTCCGCCGTGAAGGTCTCCGGCTGGGCGTCGGCCCCGGTGTAGGAGATCCAGCCCTTGGTGTCCGCGCCGACGGAGATGCGGGTGTAGTCGCCGGGCACCTCGTCGAACTTGGCGGTGTCGGCGTCGCGGGCCAGGACGTGCCTCACCTTGCCGCGCGCCACCCGGTCGCGGAGGTCCACGGGGCCCAGCAGCGGCGTCGCGGGGATGACGACGGCACGCAGCTTCATCGCCGCGAGGGCCGTCTCCCAGAGCTCGGTCTGGTTGCCGAGCATGACGAGGATACGGTCGCCCTCCCGCACGCCCTGGGCACGCAGCCAGTTCGCCGCCTGGTTGGAGCGGGCGGACATCCGGGCGAAGGACGTCTCGGTGCGGCTGCCGTCCTCCTCCACGATGTGAAGGGCGGTGCGGTCGTTGTTCTCGGCGATGACGTCGAACCAGTCGAGCGCCCAGTTGAAGTGATCGCTACGGGGCCAGCTGAAGCCCTCGTAGGCCGCGGTGTAGTCCTCGCGGTGCCGAAGCAGAAAGTCCCGGGCAGCCCGGAACGTCTCCGTCGCACTGGTTGCCGACATGTGCCCTCCTTATTACGGACCCGACGCTCCTGACATCATGTAAACAGTGACTCAGGTCTCACCACCCCCGAACGGGGGTGCCGTGGGGGATGATGCGTTCCCCGGAGCCGGGGCGGAAAGGCGTCAGCGTGCCGGAATCGGTCGATGCGGTCGAGATGCAAGCGGCGCTGCTGCGGCTGCGCCGGGCGAGCGGGCTGCCCGTAGCCTTCGGCGGGCTGCTCTCCGACACCCGCCACGCCAGGATCGCGGAGCTGAACGGGGCGCAGACCACGGCCCTGCGGGGGCTGGTGATCTCGGCCGGCAGCGGTCTCGGGGGGAAGTCGATCGCGTTGTCGCGCCCGTGCGCGGTGACCGACTACCAGTCCTCGCGCCACATCAGCCACGAGTACGACGCGGCGGTGGCCGCCGAAGGTCTGCGTTCGGTGGTCGCGGTGCCCCTGGTCGTACGCCGCAAGGTGCGGGGGGTGCTGTACGGCGCACTGCGCGAGCCCCTCACGCTCGGGGACCGTACGTTCGACGCGGCGGTCGCGGCGGCCCGCGACGTGGAGCAGACGCTGGCTGTCCGGGACGAGGTGCAGCAGCTCCTCGCGGTGGCCCGGGACGAGGTCACCGACCCCCGGGCCGTGCCCGGGGCGTGGGAGGGCGTCCGGGAGGCGCACCGAGAGCTGCGGGCCCTCGCGCCGAAGGTCCTCGACCCGGCCCTGCGCGAGGAGCTGCTCGCGGTGTGCGGGCGGCTCGCCGCTGCGGCGGGCGCCCGGGAACCGGGGTCGCGCACGTTTCAGCTGGCACCGCGTGAGGTGGACGTCCTCGCGTGTGTCGCCTCGGGCGCGACGAACGCGGTGGCGGCGGACCGGCTCGGGCTGCGGCCCGAGACCGTGAAGGGCTACCTGCGCTCCGCGATGCGGAAGCTCGGCGCGCACACCCGGCTGGAGGCGGTCGTCGCGGCACGGCGGGCGGGACTGCTGCCGTAGCCCCGGCGGGCGGGGGCTGCTGCCGTAGCCCCCGCGGCGGACGCGGTGCGGGGCGAGGGGCCGACGGCGGAGTGGGTGCGGGGCGAGGGCCGGCGGGGGAGTCGGTGGGGGGCGAGGGGCCGGCGGGGCGCGCTTGCGTCGGCACCTGAGGAACTGCCCCGCGGAAGCCCGTTCAGCGGTCGAAGTCGATGAACGAGGCGAACCGGACGTCGTGGCCCGTGCTGTCGGTGGCCGCCTTCGTCATCGCTGAGAGCAGGGCCACGGCCTCATCCGTGACGGCGTCCCGCTCGGCCGCGCCGAAGGGACGCAGCTCCTGGACGGTGACGGTCGTCGGCGCGCCGCCCCGGCCTTCCTCCAGCCGCCAGACCGCGGCGAGGAATCCGTCGGCCAGCACGCTGCCGTACGCCTGGTTCCCCACCCCGTTGCGTCCCTTGAAGCGGGGCGGGATGACACGGGTCCGGTCCGCGTGGCCGAGCAGGACGTTGTCGAACTCGGGCAGGAAGCGCGGCGGGGCCGGGGTGTCCTCGGCGGGGCGGGGGGCGTCGGGGAGATCGAAGAGCTCGACGCCGTTCTCGTCCCGGAAGGTGACCAGCCGCGGGCGGAGGCGTTCATAGACCTCGCGCATGCGGGTGAGCCCGGCCCACGACTGCATGTCCTTGACCGACGCGGGCCCGAACGCGGCGAGGTAGCGCAGCACGGTGGCATCGGGCGCCGGGGCCGGTTCGGAGGGTCTGCCGAGCCAGTGCTCCGCCGTGGTCAGCGCGACCTGGCCGCTCTTTCCCCACACGCCTCGCGGGGTGGTCTGTACGAGCGGCAGCAGGCAGCGGGCTGCCGTGCTCAGCGCCTGCGGGTCCGCGCCCGGCCACTCGGCGAGGAGCAGTTCGCGGATCTCCCTCGGGGTGCGGGGCTCCTCCTCGACGTACCGTCTGCTGAGATCGCTGAGCCGGTCCAGGTCCACGCCCACGAGACCCTTCCGGAAGATCCTGAGCTCCCGGTCGCGGGCCTCCTGCACGAGGGGGCGCAGAGTCAGGGCATCGTCGGCGGTGTGGGTGTGGATGGTGGAGCGCAGGGTGACGATGCGGACGACGTCACGCGACTCCATCAGCCCGGCGAGTTCGGCGGGATCGAAGCCCTCCAGCCGGGCGAGCAGCTGGAAGTACGGCGGCCTGGTGTTCTGCGCCTGAAGGCCGACAAGGTGGCGGACGGCGTCCCGGGCGCTCATCGCGGAACGACTGAGCAGGAGCTGGCGCTCCAGGGTCGCGCGCCCCAGCTTCCGCGGCGAGAGCACGGCGGGCCGGGCTGCGGCGGCAGAGATCTTCTTCTTCACGGCCATGGACGGCACGCTACGCGGCCGCGCGGTCGGGTTCGGTCCTGTTGGCCGACAGCGGCGGCTGTTTCCGGGGCCGGCGGTCCCCGCGCCGAGCCGGCGCCATGCCGTGGCCCGCCGGGATCCCGGATCGCACGCCTGCCGCCCGCATCATGGACCGGTGATCAGCGTCCTGTTCGCCGTCCTGACCTCGCTCAGCAATGGCGCGGCCTCCGTACTCCAGCGCCGCGCCGCCCTCACCGTCCCCGACAGCGAGGCGATGCGGCTGTCGTTGATCGGCAGTCTGCTGCGCCAGAAGGTGTGGCTGGCCGGCATCGGCCTGGTGATCGTCGCGGCCGTCTGCCAGGCCGTGGCGCTGGCCACCGGCCCGATCGCGGTGGTGCAGCCGATCTTCGTGATCGAGCTGCCCGCCACACTCCTGATCGCCGGCTTCGTGATGCGGGTGCGGCTGCCCCGGGCGGTGTGGTTCGGGGTGGCCGCCGTGACGTCGGGGCTGGCCCTCGGGATGGCGTCGGCCGCTCCGGGCGGTGGCAGCGCCATGGTGAACGGGGCCGCGTGGGTACCGGCGCTGATTCTGACGGGCCTGTTCGAGGCGGCCCTGATCGCGGGCGCCATGGCCACCCGGGGCAATCCCCGGGCGGCGCTGCTGGGGCTGGCCGCAGCCTGCGCGTACGCGCTCACCGCAGCGCTGATGAAGGACGCGATGGCCCGGCTCGACAACGGCGGCGGAGCGTCGGCGCTGTTCACGTCCTGGCAGCTCTACGCCACCGCCGCGGCGGGCGTCGGCGCGCTGTTCCTCCTCCAGAACGCGTTGCAGGCGGGCACGCTGGTCGCTGTCCAGCCCTGTCTGACCCTGGGCGACGCGTTGATCAGCGTGCTGTACGGGGTGACCCTGTTCGGCGAGGACCTGCGCACCGGCTGGTGGGTGCTCCCGGAACTGCTCGCGCTCGGCCTGATCGCCATGGGCTGCGTGGAGCTGGCGCGTTCACCGCTGGCCTCCGGGAACGCGGCGGCCCCGGCCCGTACACGGCGGGTGAACTGAAACGCCGCGCGTACGGGCCGGGGCCGGGTGCCTGCCGATGGCCGGTGGCCGGTCACCGGTGGCCGTCAGTGGCAGACGACCAGTGACCGCTGGTGAGTGACCAGGGGTCAGCAGCCGGTGCCCAGTGGCTACTTGCTGACCGCGAAGCGCATCAGGGCCTGCTCGTCGCCCTGCTTGATCTTCCCCGTCTCGTTGATCACCTCAAGCTTCCAGCTGCCGCCGGCCCGCATGGCCTTGGCCACGGCGCAGCCGTTGTCGTTGCTGAGAAGGCTCGGCCAGATGTCGGCGACCTGCTGGCTGCTGCCGCCCGTGGCGTCGTACACCTTGAAGCTGATGTTGCGCGCGCTCTGGAAGGAGCTGCGCTTCTTGTACGCGGCGGCGATGAACACGATGGACGTGATGTTGCCGGGCACCCGGGCGAAGTCGACGGTCACGGTCTCGTCGTCGCCGTCGCCGTGCCCGGTCTGGTTGTCGCCGCTGTGCGTCAGCGAGCCGTTGCCCAGCGGGTCCAGGGAATCGAGGCCGGCCAGCCGGACGGGATCCGCGCCCTGCATCGCGATGGCGATCAGGTCGAGGTCGGTGCCCTTCTTCTGACGCAGCTTCCCCATCACCCCGCCACTCGCTCCGACCGTGGGGTCCCAGGACACCCCGATGGACAGGTGGGTGACCCCGTCCAGATCCGCCGGGCCGTCTTCCTTCTTCAACGTGATCATGCGTGATCCTCTTCGTGGCGAGATTCCTACACGTTGAGTGTGCCTGGTGTCTTCCGCAGGCAGCCCACCAGGGGCAAAATTTCGACCAAGTGTCTGACGGCTCAGGACGAATTGTCCTGCGTCGGCACGATGCCGGTGGACGTGTCCGCGTGATAGGGATCCGCGATCTCGATGACGCCGGGGCACACGGCCCCTCGAACCCCCTGACACCGCGGCCCAGGTCGGCGACGTCTGCCAGGAGTGCCGTCCCGCGGCCGGGACCGGGACGGGACGAGGTGGGACGGGGTGGACACGGGCGTGGGGGGCAGCCGGCTCAGACGGTCGGTTCCGGCACGACCAGAGGCGTGCCGAGGAGCTGGTGCCCGCCACTGGCGAGCATGCGCACCTCTCCGCGCTCGCTGATCTCCGCACGGACGATGCCGGTCTCGTCCTCGTAGACCGGGTATCCGCCCGCTCCTGACTGCGCGGTCCGCCGGACGATCACCGTGTCGTCCTCCACCGCGGACGTCTGAAACACCAGCTGATAGCTCTCCGGGTAATCCATGACGGCCTTTCCACGACGGCCTCGGGCAGTCTGCGCCGACCGGACTGTGCGACGGGACCGCGCCTGCGCGGCATCCGTCGTCCGGCCCACACCTCCATGGTCTCGCACTGCGGGCGTGCCCGCCCGCGCACGGTCGCACGTCCGCACGGTGCGGGGCCCGGCTCTGGCTGCCTATCCTGAAGAGGTATGGGAAGTTCATAGGCAATGGGGCAGATTTGCCCCTTGCTCCCGCGTCGTACGGCAGGCATGACCCGGGATCCCCGACACCGGGAAGGGAATCGTCATGGAAGGTGCCGACCGGGGCGACGATGTGTACCAGCCCCAGCAGCCGGAGGCCTCCGACCCCGTCGAACAGCTCGACAAGGCGGACACCCTCGACCACCGGCAGCTCGCCGACGTCCTGGACGAGGGGTACTCGCCTCCCGAGCGGCCGTGGGCCGTGGAGGACCGGGGAACCACCGGGTCCGAGCAGCTCAGCGGGGAGACGCTGGACGCCCGGCTGGCCCGGGAGGTGCCGGAGAACACCGATGCGCGCGGCGACGGCGTGGGCGATGTGCCCGACGGGGAAGGTGAGCCCTGGGACTCCGAGGTCGGGGACGCACGTGCCGGTCGGCTCACCCGCGAGCTGGATCTGGACGAACCGGACAGCATGGCCGGCGAGGACGTCGGGATCGACGGGGCCGGGGCGTCAGCCGAGGAGGCGGCCATGCACGTCATTCCGGACGGTCAGGCGTAGAAGCGAAGGCGGGAGAAGCGAGGGCCAGAGGCCGGGGGCCAGGGGTGTGACACGGGAGCAGCGACGCCCCGGACGTAACGCGCGGGGGAAGCGACGGCCAGGCGTACGACACGCGGGGGAAGCGACGCCCCGGACGTGACGCGCGGGGGACCCGGCCGGGCGAGCCACCCGCCCCCGCCCCGCATGCAGCCCTTACCTCGGAGGTAATCGACGCCCTCCACCCCGTCGGACATCGTGTTCCTCACGAGCACAGCGCTCCCGGCCCCGGCCGGGGCCCGATGAGAGGACCGCACGATGACCGCCTACGACGACGCCGTCCAGCGCTACTTCGCCGCCTGGAACGCCGCCACCCCGGAGGAGCGGGAGAAGGCCGTGGCCGCGGCGTTCACCGAGGACGCCACGTACACCGACCCGCTGACCGACGTACGCGGCCACGAGGCACTGGCTGCCGCGGTCGGCGGTACGCAGCAGCAGTTCCCCGGGTTCGCCTTCCGGCCCGCCGGAGCGGTGGACGGGCACCACTCCCTCGTCCGCTTCGGGTGGGAACTGGTCGCCCCCGACGGCTCGGCGCCCGTCGCCGGTTCGGACGTCGTCGCGCTGGCCGACGACGGGCGGATCAGCACGGTCAGCGGGTTCCTGGACCGGGTGCCGGTGTCCTGAAACCGCGCGAGCGGTGTACACGGAGCCGGCCGTCGCCCTCGACGGCGGCGACGGCGGCGGCGGCGGCAACGGGTCCGGTCGCGTGGGCCTCGGGGGTGAACGGGCCGATCAGCCCGCCCGTGGCACCACCGTCCGGGCGATGACCGTCAGCACCCGAGCCGGCGCGGCGGGGGCGCTCGGACAGCGTGTGGCGCGACGCGTTGCGCCGCTGACGGCGCCACCGCCCGCGCAGCGCCGGAGCGTTTTCCGGAATTAACCTCTGATGCCTTGTCATCACCGGTTCTACGCGCATAGCTTGTGCTCCCTCACCACACTCTGAGGGGCAGTTTCCGTGCGCATATCCAGAACCCGTTCCGTCCTGCTGGCCGGCGCGGTCGCCGTAACCCTCTCGGCGACCGCACTGCCCGCCGCCTTCGCGACCCCGTCGTCGACCGCCGTGATCTCCGAGGTCTACGGCGGCGGCGGGAACTCGGGAGCGACGCTCACCCGCGACTTCGTCGAGCTGGCCAACTCCGGCTCCGCCGCTTACGACCTGTCCGGGTTCAGCGTCCAGTACCTTCCCGGGGCCCCGTCGGCGGGCTCGCTGTGGCAGGTCTCGGCGCTGACGGGCTCCGTCGCGCCCGGCGGCCGCTATCTGCTCGCCCAGGCCGCGGGCACCGGCGGCACCGTCGCCCTGCCCGCCCCGGACGCCACCGGCACCGTCGCCATGTCCGCCGCCAGCGGCACCGTCGCGCTGGTCTCCGGCACCACGCCGCTGACCTGCAAGACGGCGGCCGACTGTGCCGCCGACACCCGCGTCGTGGACCTGGTGGGCTACGGCTCCGCCGTCGTCCGGGAAGGCAGCGGACCGGCCACCGGCGCCTCCGCCACCGCCTCCGTGGCGCGCGCGGCCTCGCTCGCGGACACCGACGACAACGCCGCGGACCTGTCCGCCGCGGCCCCCACCCCGGTCAACGCGGCCGGTGAGACGTCGGGCGGCGGCACGGACCCGGGCGACCCGGGCAACCCGACCGAGCCCGGCACCGTGCGCGTGCACGACATCCAGGGCACCACCCGGGTCTCCCCGCTCGACGGCAAGGCGGTGACCGGCGTTCCCGGCATCGTCACCGCGGTACGCACCACGGGCTCGCGCGGCTTCTGGATCCAGGACACCGCGCCGGACGCGGACCCGCGCACCGGCGAGGGTGTCTTCGTCTACACCGGCTCGGCCGCCCCGGCCGTCGCGGTGGGCGACTCGGTGCTGGTCAGCGGCGCGGTCGACGAGTACTACGCCTCGACCACCACCCAGTCCGTCACCGAGATCACCTCCCCCCGCACGACGGTCCTCTCCTCGGGCAACGCGCTGCCTGCCCCGGTGGTTCTGGACGCCGCGTCGGTGCCCGCCGCCTACACCCCCTCGGCGGGCGGCGGCTCGATCGACGCGCTGCCCCTGGACCCGTCGGCCTACGCCCTCGACCTCTACGAGTCGCTCGAAGGGACCCGCGTACAGATCACCGACACCCGGGTCACCGGTGCCACCACCGCGTACGACGAGATCTGGGTGACCGTCGCCCCGAAGCAGAACCCGACGCGGCGCGGCGGGACGCTCTACTCCTCGTACACCGACCAGAACACCGGCCGGATCAAGGTGATGTCGCTCGACACCACGCGTCCCTTCCCGGTCGGCAACGTCGGCGACGTGCTGTCCGGCACCACCACCGGTGTCATCGACTACGCCTCGTACGGCGGCTACAACCTCCAGGCGACCCAGCTCGGCACGCTCACCGACCGCCATCTCAAGCGCGAGGTCACACGGAAGCAGAAGGGCGGCGAACTCGCCGTCGCCACGTACAACGTGGAGAACCTGGACGCGCTGGACGAGCAGGCCAAGTTCGACACGCTCGCCGAGGGCGTCGCGGTGAACCTCTCCTCCCCCGACATCGTCTCGCTGGAGGAGATCCAGGACGACAACGGCGCGGTCAAGGACGGCACGGTCGGCTCCGAGGCCACGCTGAAGCGGTTCACCGACGCGATCGTCGCGGCGGGCGGGCCCCGCTACTCCTGGCGCTATGTCGCCCCGCAGGACGGCCAGGACGGCGGGGAGCCGGGCGGCAACATCCGCAACGTCTTCCTCTTCAACCCGCACCGGGTCTCCTTCGTGGACCGCGCGGGCGGCGACGCGACGACCGCGGTGGCGGCGGTGCCGACGAGGAAGGGCGTCACGCTGTCGGTGTCACCCGGCCGGATCAACCCGGCGAGCGCGGCGTGGGACGACAGCCGCAAGCCCCTGGTCGGTGAGTTCCGCTTCCACGGCAAGCCGGTGTTCGTCATCGGCAACCACTTCGCCTCCAAAGGCGGCGACCAGCCGCTGCACGGCCGCTACCAGGAGCCCTCGCGCAGCTCGGAGAGCAAGCGGATCCAGCAGGCCACGGAGGTCAACACCTTCGTGAAGTCGCTGCTGGCGGCGGACAAGTCGGCGCGGGTCGTCACGCTCGGCGACCTGAACGACTTCGCGTTCTCACCGACGATGTCCGCGCTGACCGCCGGGAAGGCGCTCAAGCCGCTCATCACCACGCTGCCCGCGAACGAGCAGTACAGCTATGTGTACGACGGCAACTCGCAGACGCTGGACCACATCCTGACGAGCCCCGGCATCCGGCGGTTCGACTACGACGTGGTGCACATCAACGCGGAGTTCGCGGACCAGGCGAGCGACCACGACCCGCAGATCGTGCGGCTGAAGGCCGACGGCCGCCCCTGATCCCGCCGGCCGGGCGGCTCAGCCGCCCGGCCCCGGCCCGACCGGAGCTGCCGCGCCCGCGCGAGGGCGCGGCAGAGCGGGCAGCGGCCCCAGGGCGGGCGCCGGCTCCAGGGGGCGGTCGGTGAAGAAGCGGGCCACCAGGTCCGCCACATCGTCGGGCCGCTCCAGCACGACCCAGTGGTCGGAGTCGCCGATCGTCAGGAAGCGGCTGCCCTCGATCGTCTCGGCGAAGGCGCGCTGCCGTTCGGGCGAGGTCACGGTGTCGTGCTCACCCGCGAAGACGAGCGCGGGCACTCCGCTCAACCCGCCGGAGAAGTCCGGACGGTGGTCCAGCGCCCGGCGCAACGACTGGGCCGCGTGCGGGGAATGGGTGAGCGCGTGCACGAACGAGCGCCGGACATAGCGCCGCGCGAGCTCCCTGCGGTGCACCCGGCGCCCCGGGTCCAGGCACATCAGCGCCTCGGCGGTCAGCGTGGCGAGCCCCTCCACATCCCCCGCGCCCAGCCGGTCGACCGCCCGGCCCCACTGACTGCGCTGGGTGTCGCTGATGTGCGCCGGTACGCCGCCGAGGACCAGCCGGGCGATCCGGCCGGGGTTCCGCCGGGCGCAGCCGAACGCGATCGACGTGCCGTAGGAGAAACCGAAGAGGTTGACCCGGGCCACGCCCAGGTCGTGGATGATGCCCTCGACGGCAGCGTGCAGGAGGTCGTCGCCGGTGCCGGGCGGCAGGGGATCGGCGCCGCCCATGCCGGGCAGGTCGGCGGTGACGACCTGGGCGAGCGGGCCCAGATGCTCGTCCATCTGCGGCCAGCCGTACATCCCCTGGAGCGCGCCGCCGAGGACGACGACCGGTTCGGTGCGGGGCGCGGGCTGGATCAGGGTGCGGTAGCTGTAGCGCAGCCCGCGCACCGACAGATGCCGGATGGTCTCGTCGGGCATGGTCATCGGTCCTTGGTCCTTGGTCCTCGGGTCGGGTCCGGAGTTCCCCGTCGTCCGCGCGGAGCGCGGGCGCGGCGGCGGCCGGTGCGTGCGGTCTGCGGTCGGTGTGCGGGTGCGCGGGTCACGCGGGGGAGCCGCCTGTCCCCCGCCCCGGCTCGGCGCGATTGCGTGCCGGGGCGGGGCGCGGACAGGGATCTCGGACAGGAATCCGGTCCGCTGCGCGGTCAGGCCCTGGTGAGGACGAGTGCGGCATTGTGCCCGCCGAAGCCGAGCGAGGTCTTGACCGCCGCGTCGAACACGCCCGGCCTGGCCTCCTTGCTCACCACCTCGATGGGGATCTCCGGGTCGGGGACGTCGAGGTTGACGGTGGGCGGCACGAGCTGGTGCTGGAGGGCCAGGACCGTCAGCGCGGTCTCGATGCCTCCCGCCGCGCCCAGGGTGTGACCGGTCATGGCCTTCGTCGAGGTGACGAGGGGGTGCTCGCCCAGGACCCGGCGCAGCATTGTCGCCTCGATCAGGTCGTTCGCCACGGTCGAGGTGCCGTGGGCGTTGACGTGGCCGATGTCGGCGGCGGCCACCCCGGCATCCGCGAGTGCCGTGCGCAGGGCACGTTCGATGCCGAGCCCGTCGGGGTCGGGCGCGACGGCGGAGTACGCGTCGCTGGAGGCCCCGTATCCGGCGATGTGGGCGCGGACGGCCGCACCCCGGGCCGCCGCGTGTTCGGGGCGTTCCAGTACGAGGAGGCCGGCACCCTCGCCGACGACGAAGCCGTCGCGGTGGGTGTCGAAGGGGCGGCAGGCCGCCTCGGGGTCGTCGCGCCGGGTCGAGACGGCCTTCAGCTGGCAGGCACTGGCGATCAGCAGCCGGGAGCAGACGGATTCGGCGCCGCCCGCGACGACGATGTCGCAGGCGCCGGTGCGCAGCATCTGGTGGGCGGTGCCGATGGCGACGGTGCCGGAGGAGCAGGCGGTGGAGACGGCCTGGCTGGGGCCTCGGGCGCCGAGGTCGGTGGCGACGCTGCTGGCGGCGCCGTTGACGACGGTGAGGGGGGCGAGCTTGGGCGAGACCCGGCGGGCGCCGCGCTCGGTGAGTGCGGTGTGCTGCTCGTCGTAGAAGGGCAGTCCGCCGTGGGCGGAGCCGATGACGACGGCGACTCGGCCGCTGTCCCAGACCGAGGGGTCGAGCCCGGCGTCCGAGAC
Source organism: Streptomyces sp. NPDC026062 (assembly GCF_055568375.1). Classification (NCBI taxonomy): domain Bacteria; kingdom Bacillati; phylum Actinomycetota; class Actinomycetes; order Kitasatosporales; family Streptomycetaceae; genus Streptomyces; species Streptomyces sp. NPDC026062. Next base: position 127,242 of record NZ_JBVHOQ010000002.1, on the reverse strand, counting down.
GGCCTCACGGGCGGCGATGACGGCGAGCTGCGAGAAGCGGTCCATGAGCCGCTGGGTGGCGACGCCGAGCACGGCCCTCGTGTCGAGGCCGGTGATGGTGTACATGAAGTCGCAGGGCAGGTCGTGGAGTTCGGGCCGGTGCCGCACCGAGGGCGCGTCGGCGGCCTCGGACACCCCGCGCCAGGTGGCGGCGGTACCGACGCCTGCCGCGGTGACGAGACCGATGCCGGTGACGGCGGCGGCGAACGGTTCGGGGCGGTGCGGGGCCTTCATGCCGCCGCCTTCCGGTGCGCGTGCACGGCATCGACCAGCCGGGCGACGGTGTCGCGCGAGGTCAGCTGGACGTCGTCCAGGTCGACGTCCAGCCGGTCCTCGATGAGGAGCCGCAGTTCCTCCAGGGCCAGTGAGTCCAGCCTGAGCTGTCGCAGCGGCACCTCGGGGCGGATCGCTTCCGGATCGGTCCCGAAGTTCGCCACCAGCAAGGTGCTGATCTCGTCTGCCGTGCTCATGGGGCACTCCTCCGCTGTCGTACGCGGTGACGCCTTGCCGCGTGAAGGTGTGAGTGCCGTCGGAGGACGCCGGCTGGTCCGGAGGAACCTTTTATACGCCCTGCCGGCGGCGGGTCCGGTCCGCGTTCCCCCGTCCGGTGGGGGGCTGTCCAGGTGTGCGAATCCGCTGGTGCGCACGCCGGAGTGCGACGATGGGGCGGAAGGCACACGAGAGGCAGGGACCGGTATGGCAGTGGAGAACGGCGACGAGGCACCCGCACGCGTCAGCCCGAACGCCTGGGTGGCGAAGCAGGCCGAGCTGTACGAGTCGTCGGGCGGCACGAAGGGCACCACGCAGCTCGGCGTCCCCTGTCTGCTGCTCGACTACACCGGCCGCCGCAGCGGCGCGCTGCGGCGCACGGTGCTGATGTACGGGCGCGACGGCGACGACTACCTGATCGTGGGGTCGAACGGCGGCTCGGACAGCCATCCGCTCTGGTACCTGAACCTGCTCGCCGAGCCGTCGGTCGGGCTGCGGGTGGGCCCCGAGCGTTTCAGGGCCGTCGCCGAGACCCTGTCCGCCGAGGAGAAGGAGCGGGTGTGGCCTCATCTGGTGGAGGTCTTCCCCCGGTACGCACAGTACCGGCGCGGCACCGACCGCGACATCCCGGTGGTCCGGCTGCGGCGGACCGCTCCGGCCGAGGACTGACCAACAGGCCTCCCCACGGAGCGGCTTCGCCCGTATGCTCCGCGATCATGACGACCGAATCGACTGGGACGGCCGGAACGGCCGAGGCCCTGTTCTCCACCATGTCCACGATGCGCGCGATGCGCCGCCTCAAGCCGGAGCCCGTGCCGGACGAGACGCTTGAGCAGCTCGTCCAGGCCGCTGTCTGGGGCCCCAGCGGTGGGAACATGCAGTGCTACGAGTACGTGGTGGTGACGGACCGTGAGGTGATGGCACGTCTGGCACCTTTGTGGAAGCGGTGTGTGGACGCCTATCTGGCGACGACCGGGAAGTACGCCCCGAAGGGCATGGACGAAGCGGCGTACGGCCGCATGGTCGCCGCGATCGAGTACCAGCGCGACCACTTCGCCGATACACCGGCGCTGATCGTGCCCTGCTACCGGTTCCCGGAGCCGAGGCTGGAGGAAGAAGGCCTGGCCGCCTACGCGCAGGCGCTCGGTCCGGCGGGGGTCGAGCGCATGATGGCCACCCAGCCCCGTTTCCAGGCGCTCGCCGAGGGCTCCTGCGTCTACCCGGGGGTCCAGAACATCCTGCTCGCCGCCCGCGCGCTGGGGCTCGCGGCCAATGTGACCATCTGGCACCTGATGCTGGAGCAGGAGTGGAAGGACGCGCTCGGCATCCCCGGGGACATGGAGACCTTCGCCGCCATTCCCGTCGGGTGGCCGCAGGGCAACTTCGGTCCGGTCCGGCGTCGGCCGGTGACCGACGTCATCCACCGGGACCGCTGGTAGGACCGGCCGCCCGGCCCCGCCCGCCGGGGCGGGGCGGGGCGCCCCGGCCCGCTCCGTGCCGGCCCCAACTCCATTTGAGTGAAGGGGATTTCGACACACACCCCGATCGTTGTCATGCCCTGAACAGGTAGATACTCTGAGCGGGCTACGGCCCCTCCGCCCACCCCCCACCGGGCGCGGGGCCGTTCTTCTCCCCCACAGAGCAGGAGCAGGTATGCCCACACGTGCCGCCGCCCACACCAAGGCCCGCGCCTCGGTGCTGGCGGCCCTCACCGCCACCGTCCTGGCCGCGACCGGTACCCCGGCCCTCGCCGCGACGGACACCGGACACCCGATGAACCGGGCGTTCGAGCAGGCTGCCGAGGCCTTCGACGTCCCGCGCGATCTCCTGGCCGCCGTCGGATACGGCGAGACCCGGCTCGACGGCCACTCCGGGCGCCCCAGCCAGGCCAACGGCTACGGCGTCATGCATCTGGTCAGCAACCCCACGAACCGGACCCTGGAGCGGGCCGCCGACCTCACCGGGAAGCCCCTCGCGGAACTCCGTGCCGACACAGCGGCCAACATCATGGGCGGCGCGGCGGTGCTGCGCGGCTACGCGGACAAGCTCGGGCTCGACGCCCGGGACCGCGACGACCTCGGCTCCTGGTATCCGGCCGTCGCGCGGTACAGCGGTGCCGAGGGCGCCGCAGCCGTCCTCTACGCCGACACGGTCTACACCTTCCTGGCGGACGGGCTCGACACCGTCGCCCCGGACGGCGAGCACATCTCCGTGACGGGGCGCCCGGTGTCACCGGACAAGGGGGCGCTCACCACCACGGACGTGAGCACCCGGAGCACCGACTACCCGTCGGCGCTCTGGGTCCCGGCCAACACGAACAACTACGCCACCGGCCGCTCGGCGGCGATCGACAAGGTGGTCGTCCATGTCACCCAGGGCTCGTACGCGGGCTCGATCAGCTGGTTCCAGGACCCGGCCTCCCAGGTGAGCGCCCACTATGTGGTGCGCTCCTCGGACGGCCAGATCACCCAGATGGTGCGCGACAGCAACACCGCCTACCACGCACGGAGCGCGAACGCCTCGTCGCTCGGCATCGAGCACGAGGGCTTCATCGACGACCCGTCCTGGTTCACCGACTCGATGTACCGGTCCTCGGCCGCCCTGACCGCGTACCTGTGCGACCGGTACGGCATCCCGAAGGACCGCGCGCACATCATCGGGCACAGCGAGGCACCGGGCAACGACCACACCGACCCCGGAGCGTACTGGGACTGGACCCGCTACATGGAGCTGGTCGGCGGGAGCACCGGAGGTGGCACGGGCGCCGACGGGCTGAGTTTCACCGCGTACGCGACACAGCGCAGCGGATCGACGGGGGCCCAGGTCAAGGCCGTGCAGACACTGCTGAACACACAGGGTTACCCGGCGGGCGCGGCGGACAGCAGCTTCGGTCCGGCCACGCTGAGCGCGGTGAAGGCGTTCCAGACCGCCCGGGGTCTGGAGACGGACGGCGTCGTGGGGGCCAGGACCTGGACAGCGCTGCTGTCGGCGGGCGCCACCTCCACCCTCGCCGAGGGCGCATCGGGCGACGGCGTGAAGCGGCTCCAGCGCGCGCTGACCGCGGCGCTCGGCTCGACGGTCGGGGTCGACGGGAGCTTCGGCCCCGGGACCGCGACCTCGGTGCGGAGCTATCAGACGAGCCGTGGCCTGGCCGCGGACGGGATCGTGGGACCGGACACATGGGCGGCGCTCCAGGCGGGGCGCTGACGGGCCGCCCCCGGGGCCTCGGAAAGGTCCCGGGGGCCGCGTCGTCACGTTTGGGTAACCTGCCGGAAACCCTTGACGTTTCTCCTGACACGTTCTTAATCTCCTCGTGTAGTCGCACTTCACGTGCTGCGGCGCTTTCCGCAGTGTTTTGACAGGCACAGACATAGACCACCTGTCGGTGGTTTCGTCATGCCTGTTTCTTTGTGCTCCCCGTGCCGCCGATGGGTCTTCCTCGAAGGCGGATTCATGGCACAACGTCCGAGCGTCAAAGGCGTCGCCGACGTCGTTGCGCTCATCGATGGGCTGGGAAAGATCACCGGCCGGGCGCAAGTCATCTGGTTCCTCGTGTTCGGCGGGCTGTTCCTCGACGCCTACTCGAACGCAGCGCTGAGCGCCGGTCTGGGGCCGATGACGTCCCAGATGGAGCTGACCAGCACGCAGGTCTCGATCCTCACGGCCACCGCTCCGGCCCTGGCGATCATCTTCAACCCGGTCGGCGGCTGGCTCGCCACCCGGATCGGCCGGGTCCCCCCGCTGCTCATCGCCAAGGTCTTCGCCATCGCGGGCGCCCTGCTCGCCGCGTTCGCCGGTGACTTCACCGTCGTCTGGCTCGGCCGGGTCCTGGTGGGTGTCGCGTACGGCATCGACTTCGCCGTCGCCATGGCGCTGCTCGCCGAATACACCCCCGCCAAGCTGGGTGGCCGGCTGAACCTGTGGCAGGCCGTCTGGTACGTCGCCACCACCAGCAACCTCGCGCTCGCCCTCCTCTTCTTCAACCTGAACGTGGGCGCGGACATCTGGCGCTGGTCGGTCGGCTCGGCCGCCGTCGTCGCCGTCGCGCTGCTGATCGGCCAGTGGCTGATGCTCAGGGAGAGCCCGACCTGGCTGGCGAGCAAGGGCCGGCTGGACGAGTCCGTCCTCAACCTGGACCGGATCTACGGGATCAAGGCCGTCGCGGGGAAGCCCGACGAGGCGACCCGCGCCGCGACCGCCGCACCCGCCATCGGCTTCCGTCAGGCCGGGCTGCTCTTCAAGGGCGAGTACCTGCCGCGCACGATCCTGTCCTCGGTCATCTCGCTCGGGCAGTCCATGCAGTACTTCGCGGTGGGCTGGTACCTCCCGCTGATCAGCCTGACGATCTTCGGCGAGAGCTTCGAGAAGGCCACGATCGGCTCCATGGTGTTCAACGCCTTCGGCATCGCGGGCGGACTGCTGTCCGCGTACTTCGGCCGCCGGCTCGGACTGCGGCTCAGCTCCGCGGCGGGGTTCGCCGGGGTGTTCGTCGCCCTGATCGCGATGGGGCTGACCTTCGAGAAGGTCCCGACGGCCGTGGCGTTCCTGCTGCCGGTGCTCTTCATCCTCTGTCACTCCGCGGGTCCCGGCGCCAATGGCAAGTCCATCGCCGCGCTCTCGTACAGCAGTGATGTGCGCGCGCTCGGCACCGGTGTCACCGGGATGGTGGGCAGCTTCGGCAGTGTCGCCGGGCTCTACCTCTTCCCGCAGATCAAGGAGTCGCTCGGCCTCGCCGACACCTTCCTGGTGCTCTCGATCGTCCCGCTGCTCGGCCTGATCACATGTCTGGCCATCAAGTGGGACCCGATGAAGGCCGCTTCGCCCGACGAGGCTGCTGCCCGGCAGGCGGGCCCGGCCGACGCGCCGGCCGGTTCGCAGGAATCCGCGGAGTCCGTCACCGCGCGCTGACCGTCCGCCGTGCCTGCCGCACCACACGATGGTCCCTCTCCCCCTCCGTAACGCTCGCGATGCTCGCAATGAAAGGGCTGCAATGACGCAGACGCTCCCCGGCGCCTCCCCCCGGCGCGGTGTGCTGGCCATCGACGAGGGCACCACCGGCACCAGGGCCGGAGTCGTCCTCGACTCCGGTGCCGCGCACGAGGTGTTCTACCGGTCGATCGCGGTCAGCCATCCGGACGACCTCTCCGTCGAGCAGGATCCGATGGAGATCTGGACGGCCACCCTCGACGTGGCACGCCGGGCCGTCGGCGCGGCGCGGGCGGAGGGGATCGAGCTCACCGCCGTCGCCCTCTCCACCCAGCGGGCCACCGCGATGCTCTGGGACCGGGTCACCGGGCGGCCGCTGCTGCCCGCCGTGGTGTGGCAGGACCGGCGGTACGCCGCCGAGCTCACCGCTCACGAGGCGCGGTGGGACGCTGTCCTCACCGCCCGCCAGGGCCGGCCGGTCGGCGCCCGCGCGCCGTTCCTCTGGGCCGCGCGGCAGATCGCCGCGCACCCGGAGGTGGCGGCCGCCCACCGCGACGGCCGGCTGCTCTTCGGCACCGTCGACACCTGGCTCATCTGGCGCCTCACGGGCGGCGCCGTGCACGCCACCACCCCGACCAACGCCGCCTCCAGCGGGGGCTACCTGCTGAAGGCGCACGCCTGGGACGAGGAGTGGATCAGCCACCTCGGCTTCCCCCTCGACCTGCTGCCCGAACTCCGTTCGGACGACGCCGGATTCGGCACCACCGACCCGGCCGCCCTCGGCATCTCCGTCCCGCTGGCCGCCTCCATGGGCGATCAGCACGCCGCACTGATCGCGCTCGGCGGCCTGGCCGCCGGGCAGGGCATGTGCATGTACGGGACCGGGGCGTTCGTCGACGCGGCGACCGGCACCACGCCCGCCCTGCCCAGGCCGGACATCTCCGGGGTGCTCGCCCAGCCCGGCTACCGGCAGGGCGGCACCAGTCACTACAGCCTGGAGGCCTACACCTCCACGGCGGGTTCGGCGCTGCGCTGGCTCTGCGACGACCTGGGCCTGTTCGCCTCGCCGAAGGAGCTCGGTGAGGAGGCCGGCCGGGTCCCCACCCGGCCGGGCCGCACCCCTCGTTTCGTACCGGCGCTCGCCGGGGTACGGACGCCGGTCTGGCACCCGGAGGCCACCGCCTCCCTCACCGGGCTCACCCTCGCCACCACCCGCGCCGATCTGGCCCGCGCCGTCCTGGACGGCATCGCGCACTCGGTGTGCGACCTGATCGACGGAGTCGCCGACACGATGGGCGCCCCGTTCACCCGGCTCCGGGTCGGCGGCGGGGTCGCCGGCAGCGACCCGCTGATGCGGATCCAGGCCGACCTGACCGGTCTGCCGCTGGAGCGGGTCGCCGACTCGGCGACCGCCAGCCTGCGCGGCACCGCGTATCTGGCCGGTGTCGCCCAGGGCATGTGGGGCTCGCTGGAGGAGGTCGTGGAGGCGCAGCCGCGCGGCCGGATCTTCGAGCCGTCCACCGGCCCGGACGAACGCTCCGCCCAGCGGGCCGCCTGGCGCGACGTGCTGATCGGCCATCTCAAGGACCCCGCTCTCACACCCCTCACCCCCCACTGACGGCGCCCCTCACCGTCAGACGGCGGCGGCCGCCCGACCACGCGGCCGCCGCACCTTGAAACACCAGGAGTTGATGTTGTGATCACCATGCCCGCCAGGAAACCGCGGCGCAGCGCCGCGGCGACCCGCCGCACCCCCCTGCTGCTCGACCGCGCGGCGGCCAAGCGGCAGCTGGCCGACGACACGTACGACGTCCTCGTCATCGGCGGCGGCATCACCGGGGCGTACGCCGTGCTGGACGCCGCCTCGCGGGGGCTGCGCGCGGCGCTGGTCGAGAAGGACGACTTCGCGTCCGGCACGTCGTCGAAGTCCTCGAAGATGGTGCACGGCGGTCTGCGCTACATCGAGCAGGGCAACGTCAATCTCGTACGCCACTCGCTCCTGGAGCGGCACCGCTTCCGCAAGAACGCCCCGCACCTGGTGCACCGGCTGCCGTTCCTCTTCCCGATCCTGGAGAAGGAGGGCATCTTCGACGCCCGGCTCGCCAAGGGCTTCGAGGGTCTGCTGTGGACGTACGACCTGGTCGGCGGCTGGCGGATCGGCAAGCTCCACCAGCGGCTGACCGTTCCGGAGGTCCTCGCGCAGGCGCCGACGCTGCGCGCGGAGAACCTCAAGGGCGGGCTGATGTACTTCGACGCCCGCACCGACGACGCCCGGCTGGTCCTGACCATCGTGCGCACCGCCGCCGCACTCGGCGCGACCGTCCTCAACGGGGCGAAGGCCGAGGGGCTGCTGATGCAGGCCGGCAAGGTGGCCGGGGCGCGGGTCGGGGTGGACGGCGACAGCGTCGACATCCGGGCGCGGGCCGTCGTCAACGCCACCGGGGTGTGGACGGACGAGCTGGACGCCAAGGCCGTCGACGGCCACAAGCCGCAGGTGCGGCCCGCCAAGGGCGTGCACATCGTGGTGCCGTGGGACAAGGTGCGGATCAACTGCACGGTCACCGTGCCGATCCCGGGCCGGGCCCGCCGCGCGACCTGCACCCGCTGGGGCAACAGCGTGGTGCTGGGCACCACGGACGAGGACTACCAGGGCTCCCCCGACGACGTGCACTGCACCCGCCAGGAGATGGACTTCCTGCTGGAGGGCGCCAACACCGCCTTCGAGGGGAAGCTCACCCCGGACGACGTGGTCGGCTCGATCGGCGGGCTGCGTCCGCTGGTCGGCGGCAAGGAGGGCGCGACGCTCGACATGCGCCGCGACCACCACATCAGTGTCGGCCGCACCGGCATGGTGACGGTGACCGGCGGCAAGCTCACCACCAGCCGGCACATGGGTGAACTCGTCATCGACAAGGTGATGACGGTTCTCGGCCGCAAGGCGAAGAGCCGCACCACCGACCTTCCGCTCCTCGGCGGCGCCGGGTACGACGCCGAGGCCGTGGCCGCGTCGGGCGGGATCGCCGCCCATCTGGGCGAGCGCTTCGGCACCGAGGCGCGCTTCGTCGGTGACCTGATCCAGGAGGACCCGACGCTGGCCGAGCCGGTCGTCGCCGGACTCCCGTACACGAAGGCCGAGGTCGTGTACGCGGCCCGCGCCGAGCTGGCCCGCTCGGTCGACGACGTCCTCTCCCGCCGGACCCGCGCCCGGCTCTTCGCCCGGGACGCCTCCGCCGAGGCGGCGGGCGCGGTCGGCGCGATCCTCGGCCGGGAACTGAACCTCACGGAGGCCGAGGTGGAGCGTTCCGTCTCCGACTACCTCGCGGCCGTCCGTCACGAAAAGTCCGTACTCCTCGAAGGGGCAGCAGCATGATCAGCCGTCAGACCATCACCCACCCGTTCAACCGGGGCAACTACACGATCGGCGCCCCGAGCTTCGCCAAGTGGGCGCAGAACACCCCGATCGGCGACGGTGAGGCCGCGCTCCAGAACAACCCCGTCGAGGTTCCCGAGGCCGTGATCGAGGCGCTGCGCGAGGCCGCGCACGCCGTGCACGTGGAGCGCGACGAGGTCGTCACCCGGACCCGTGACTGGTGGGCCGGTTCGATGATCGGCGAGACCGAGGGCCGACCCGCGACGCCGGACGCCGTGGTCGTCGAGGCGGCCGACGCGGACCAGATCGCGGCCGTGCTGAGGATCTGCCACGAGGCGGGCATCCCGGTCACGCCGTCCGCGGGCCGCTCCAACGTCACGGGCGCGGCGCTGCCCGTGTTCGGCGGGGTCGTCCTGGACGTGTGCGGGCTGAACGAGATCACCGGCTTCGACGCCGAGTCGAACGTGGTGGACGTCCAGGCCGGCATGTTCGGCGACCTCTTCGAGAAGCAGCTCCAGGAGGAGTACGGCGTCACGACCGGCCACTGGCCCTCGGCGTTCGCCGTCTCCACGGTCGGCGGCTGGATCGCCTGCCGAGGCGCCGGTCAGCTCTCGACGCGCTACGGCAAGATCGAGGACATGGTCGTGGGCGTGGACGTCATCCACGCGGACGGCACCCGCGCCACCTACGGCGACTACGCCCGCGCCGCCGTCGGCCCGGACCTGCGCCAGCTGTTCATCGGCTCCGAGGGCACGCTCGGCGTCATCGTCTCGGCCCGGCTGCGCGTCCACCCGCTGCCGGAGTACGCGAACGCCGTCGCGTTCGGCTTCGCGACGTTCGCCGAGGGCCTCGACGCCTGCCGCACGATCATGCAGCGGGGTGCGACCCCGGCCGTGCTGCGGCTGTACGACACCCTGGAGTCCGGCACCCACTTCGGCCACCCGGGAACCAACCTCCTGCTGATCGCCGACGAGGGCGACCCGGCGATCGTGGACGCCTCGATCAAGGTGGCGGCCGAGGTCTGCTCCGCGTACGGCGCCGAGCTGGACTCGCAGGCCGTCTTCGAGCGCTGGCTCGACGAGCGGATGCTGGTCGGCAAGTCCGCGGACGGCTTCACGCCCGGCCCCGGCTTCGTCGCCGACACCCTGGAGATGGCCGCGTCCTGGGCCGATCTGCCGGTGATCTACGACGAGGTGGTCGCCGCGATCCAGTCGGTGCCGGGCACCCTGGCTGCCTCCGCGCACCAGTCCCACGCGTACACCGACGGCGCCTGCGTCTACTTCTCGCTGCGCGGCGAGGTGGCACCCGAGGCACGCCGTGACTGGTACCGCTCGGTGTGGGACGCCGCGAACGCCGTCCTCATCAAGCACGCGGCGGCGCTCAGCCACCACCACGGCTGCGGACTGCTGCGCGGCCCCTACCTGGAGGAATCCCTCGGCGCGGGCTTCGCCACGTTCGTCGCGGTGAAGGCGGCCCTGGACCCGGCCGGCATTCTCAACCCTGGCAAACTGGGCCTTCCCAGCCGATTCGGTACGTCTCCGCTGAGCTGATCCAGCAGCAGCCGCGAACCCCTCATCCCAGGCAGGCCATGCCATGACCCCCTCCCCTTCCCGGTCCGGCGCACCGCTCGATCCCCGGCTCACCTCGGCGTTCGCCGAGGTGCCCGTCATCGCGTCGGTCGTCGGCACCCAGCCGCTGCGGCAGTTCCTGACCGCTCCGGCCAAGGTGTGCATCCTCGCGTCGTTCGCGGTGGGGCAGCTGCCCCAGGTCGTACCGGCGCTGGGCCGGGCGGGGAAGCTCGTGTTCGTGAACGTGGACAGCAGCCCCGGTCTCGCTCAGGACCGGGGCGCGCTGGAGTTCATCAAGAACATGGGCGCGCACGGCGTCGTCAGCACCCGGCTCTCGCTCATAGAGAAGGGCCGGCCGCTCGGCCTGCTGACCATGATGAAGGTGTTCGTCACCGACCGGTCCAATCTGCGCCGCTCCACGGACGCGATCTCTCGCGGGGCGCCGGACCTGGTCGAAGTCATGCCCGCCCCGATCATCGCCCGGATGAGCGCGCAGGCACAGCGCGCGATGTCCCCGTCGGTGGCCGCGGGCTTCGTGGAGTGCCCCGCGGACGTGGCGCTCGCGCTGGCCCTAGGCTCGGCCGCGGCCGCCACCTCCGACCCCCGCCTGTGGCATCTGCGCCGCGATCAGCTGCCGCCGGTCCCGCCGTCCGCGCTGAAGCGGCCGGCCCCACCCCAGGAGTAGTACCGACGTGACATACGTAGTCGTAGCCCGCTACCGCACCAGGCCCGGCGAGCAGGACACCGTCCTCCCGCTTCTCGACACCATGGCCGCCGCCTCCCGCACGGAGCCCGGCAACCTCGCCTACCGGGTCCATCAGGGCACCGAGGACCCGCAGGCGATCGTGCTCTACGAGGAGTACGCGACCGAGGCCGACTTCACCGCACACTGCGCGACCCCGCACTTCCGGGAGATCGTGCTCGGCAAGGTCGTCCCGCTCCTGGAGAGCCGCGACGTCCTGCGCTGCGCGCCCCGGGACGAGGTGGGCGCGTGAAGACCCGGGCAGTCGTCCTGCGCGGCATATCGACGGCCCGGCCCTACTCCTCCACCCGCCCCGTCGAGGTGGAGGAACTGAACCTCGGCGCCCCGCGCGAGGGCGAGGTCCTGGTCCGTGTCGCGGCCGCGTCCCTGTGCCACTCGGACCTCTCGGTCGTCAACGGCGACCGGGTCCGGCCGCTGCCGATGGCCCTGGGCCACGAGGCGGTCGGCGTGGTCGAGGAGACCGGCCCCGGTGTGCACCGGATCTCCCCCGGTGACCATGTCGCCCTGGTCTTCGTACCGAGCTGCGGCTTCTGCGCCGACTGCGCGGCGGGCCGCCCCGCCCTGTGCGCGCAGGCCGCGGCGGCGAACGGCTCCGGCGCCCTGCTGCACGGCCCCTCCCTGCTGACGGACGCCTCCGGCTCCGCGGTCCACCATCAGCTGGGCGTCTCGGCGTTCTCCTCGTACGCGGTGGTGGCCCAGGAGTCCGTGGTGCCGATCCCCCGGGACATCCCGTTCACCGTCGCCTCGATGTTCGGCTGCGCGGTACTGACGGGCGCGGGCGCGGTGATCAACACGGCCGCCCTGCGCCCCGGTCAGTCGGCGGTGGTCTACGGGCTGGGCGGGGTGGGCCTGTCGGCGGTGCTGGGGGCACGGGCCGCCGGCGCCTACCCGGTCGTCGCCGTCGACCCGGTGCCGGAGAAGCGCGAGCTGGCCCTGCGTCTGGGTGCGACGCACACGTACGCCCCCGACGAGGCGCTCGGCGCGATCCGCGAACTGACGTCCGGCGGGGCGGAGGTGGCGGTGGAGGCCGTGGGCAGCCCGAAGGTCATGGCCGAGTGCCTGGCGGCGGTGGCCCGGGGCGGCAAGGTCGTCTCGGTGGGCCTGCCCGCCCCCGACCGCGTTCTGGAGGTCCCGGCGCTGGCGTTCGCGGGCGAGGGCAAGTCCCTGCTCGGCTCGTACATGGGCGACGCGGTCCCGCGCCGGGACATCCCCCGGTTCCTGGACCTGTGGCGGGCGGGGCTGATGCCGGTCGAGGAGATGCACACCGGCACACTCCCGCTGGACGACGTCAACGACGCGATGGAGGAGCTGGCCTCGGGCCGGGCGATCCGTCAAGTGCTCGACACATCCGGACTGCTGGGGGCCTGAGCCCCTGCCGGAGGCGCCCGCCGCCCGGCGGGCGCCTCCGTGTCGCGAGGGGTGCGGGGCCGTCTCGTCCGCGGCCTCGGGCGCTGCGCGCGTCTCCGCCCGACCGGGCTGCTCCGGTCGGTCAGCGCTCCGAACGGCCCCGGTAACTCCCTTGCCGCCAAAAGAACTTCGAAGCTCCGGGCTGCGCCGCCGACGACGGACGCGACGACACGGGCATTCCGCCGTCGCGGTTCAACAGGCCCAACACCCCTCGTTTCAGCCTCTGAAGGGAGAAGGCTCCACCTCGGGTGCGACGGCTGCCATGGCCAGAGCGGCCGCTTCCGGGTTGATCAGTCCGCTGAGGTCGCGGAGATCGAGCGTGGCGCGGCCGATGCCGCAGCCGTAGGAGAAGAGGTAGTACGGGGGGAAGTCGACGACGAGTTGACCGCCGAACTGCAGGCCCATCTCCATGTTCTTGTGATAGCTGCTGGGAGTGACCGTTCCCTCGGGGGTCTGGCCGCCGGCGAGGAGGGTTTCCGCGTCCGTGGTGCAGGAGACGCTTTCACCCATGATCTTCGGGGCGATCAGCCTGGCCAGCCGGGTGGCACCCGCGGTTCGCCGGGCGGCGGGAAGAAGGATCTGGTCCTTGTCCAGGATCGTCCAGGTGTCCGTGTTGATGTTGATCCAGTCGTCGATCACCCCACCGTGGTTGCCGCCGACATATACCTGTCCGGTGAACTGGATCACGGCCAGTCGGCCGACCTGGTTGATCCTGGGCTGTTCGGAGAGGCTGAATTCCGTGCCCTGAGCCACGTCGGACCTGGTCCCGTCGACGGCGGCCAGCAGACTCTTCGCTTCCTCCTCGATACGGCTCCTGAGCTTCGAGTTGAGCGCGTCGACCGCCGGGTTCGCCGACCAGAAGACCGGCAGCGTCGCGTCCACCTTGTACCGGACGCCTCCCTTCCCGGCTCCACCGCGGGAAAATTTGGTGGTGCAGCTCCGCCAGGTGGCGGTGGAGAACAGGAGCTCGACCTTCGGCCTTGGTTCGATGACCTTGTTGGGTGCGGCGGCGCACCAGGCGGACGGCTTGTCGCCGGTCGGGCTGGGGCTGGGTACGGCGGTGGACCTCGACGGGACGCGGGTGGTCGCGTCGGCGTGCGGGGTGGCGGAGTCCGGAGCCCCGGCATCGCGCTGTCCTGCCAGATAGCCGGCGAGCCCGGCCACGATCACCGCGACGATCAGCACCAGCGTCATTGCGCGGTTCCTGCTCATCCTGGCCGGCTTCACCCGTTCCCCACCTACTTCGCCGTGGCCGCAGCGCCCTGGGCCAGCCGGACCGTGCAGGGCGTGCCGCACATCGCTTCCATCGCCTCCGCGCGGCCGGTGACGGCGAAGGCCCCGTCCCGACTGTCCGGGGCGACCGCCTGGTCGTAGGCCGGGGCGAATCCCCTGGTGCGGAACGGCCGGGATCCGTTGGTCACGGTCTGTGTGGTGTGCCGGCCGTCCACGACCTCGTCGAACACGAGGTCATAGGTGACATCCCACTCGACGGTTTCGAAGGTGAAGCCGAAGTTCACGACCTCCCCCTCCTTGACGGAGACCGAGTGGTCGTCGAAGTAGCGTCCGCCGAAGGCCTCTCCCTCACGATCGGCGTTCCGGGGGACGGGGACCGGTTCGTCGAGATTGAACCCGATCTTGATGTTGGTGTCCTCGCCCTGGGACGGATAGACGAGCAGGGTCCCGCCCGGAGCCGGAGCGGCCTTGCTGCGGACCTTGATGCGCATGCCCGTGATGTCAACGGTGTGGCTGCGGTTGCCCTCAAGAGTCACCAGCGTGGTCGTCTCATAGGTGTCCACCTCGTCGGACCGCTTCGACATGATCGCGGCCACCTGGTCGGTGCGGAGGGTCTGTCCGGCGCTCAGAAGCCTTCCCGGGAACAGCCACGCCCCGTTGTGGTTCACGACGCTGTCCCTGGTCTGAACCGTGGCAAGCAGCGGCGGGCCACTGGCCAGCGCGTCCTTGATGTCCGGGGCGAAGTGATAGAACGCGCCGAAGACGAGGATCATGGCCGACGCGATCGCACCGGTCCACTTCGCCCTGTAGTAATGGTTCGTCACATGTACGTCGCCCACATCGCCCGCGGCCAGGGTGTTGACACTTCCCTTGCCGGAGCGGACCTGCTGACGCACTTCTTGGCGGTCCCCGTCACCCACCGGCCGCTACTCCCTCTCCTCCGGCGGGAGCGCGACGTTTCCGCCGGCCACGGTGTTCCGGCTGCGGCGGCCGGACTTCACGCGCTGATGGAGCGGTGCCGCCGGGCTGTTTCGCGCGGCCCGTCCCGGTGAGCCCGTCCCGGCGACGCCTATGTCGCCGCGGGCCACGATGTTCTCGCTGTCCCGGCCCGCGGTGACCTCCTGCCTGTCGGCACAGGCCGGGTCGGGCCCGGGCGGGCTGCCGCTGCCGCGGAGCCACTCGAAGGCGCTGACCGCCAAGCCGCTGAGGAACACGGCAACGACCATCGCCACGGCCCACCGGTCGCTGTCGGCTCGCGGGGTCCAGGAGAATCTGAGCGTCATCACCACCGTGGTACTACCCGCAAAGACCAGGACCGGGATCCCCACCCGCCACGCCACCGACCGCCAAGACCTTGCGCCAAGGTCACTCATGCAGTCAATGTTCCCTTGGATCAGGCAAGTTGAACACGCAAGCGACTCAATTCTGCGCCGCTCAGTGAGTGCCCGGCAGGGGCGAGGGCGTCCGGCGCCACGGCGGGCGGGAGCCGGACCCCGCTCCGGCGAGGACGTTCACTCCCGCTCGTACCGCAGTTCCACGACCCCGCTGCCGAAGGTCCGCGTCCCCGCGAGCCGGAGTGCGGTCATGGTGTCCGTCGACGGGAACATGGACCTTCCCCGGCCGATGAGGACCGGGTGGACGTAGACCCGGTACTCGTCGATCAGATCGAGCGCCGCGAAGGACGCGGCGAGGTCCGCGCCGCCGAGCCCGAGGTCGCCGCCGGGCTGCTCCTTCAGGGCCATGACCTCTTCGCGGACCACATCGCGCACGATGGTGGTGTTCCAGTCCGACCGCTCCAGCGTGCGGGAGTAGACGTACTTCGGCATGTTCCGCCAGATGACGGCGAAGTCGGCCATCGGGCCCGCGTTGGCCGGGTCCTGGTCGGCGGTGGGCCAGAAGTCCGCCATCAGTTCGTGGACGACCCGGCCGTGCAGGAAGCCGCCCAGCTCGGCGATCTGCTCATTGAAGTAGCGGTGCAGTTCGTCGTCGACCCGGTGCCAGCCGATATCCCGGTCCGGGCCCTCGAAAAAGCCGTCGAGGGAGATCGACATGGAGTAGATGATCTTTCGCATCGCGCGCCTCACCGGAAGCTTCGGGGACAGGTCTGCGGAACGAAATCGACCCTACCCGGCAACGGCCCGAGGACACGGGACCCGACGGAAGCGCTTGACGAACGGCGGGCGCGCCCCGTAGGAGTCGGGGGCAGGCGAGGCGTCCGGAGCCCGCCCCGGCCGCCCCCGAGGAGTCGCGCGCATGAGAGTCGGAACGGCACGCGCCGCCGCCGCCCACTGGGTGACCGCCCACGCCCGCCCCGCCCCCGGCTACCGAGGGGCCTACTTCAGCGGATCGACGGTCGGCCGGCCGGACGACGCCGAGCTGGCGGTCTCGTCCGACATCGACGTCATGGTTGTCACGGAGGCCGACGCGCCGCCCGCCAAGCCCGGCAAACTCCGTTACGAGGGCGCGCTGCTGGAGGTCAGTTACGTACCGTGGGCCGAGCTCCGCGATCCGGAGGCCGTGCTCTCCTCGTACCACCTGGCGGGCAGCTTCCGCACGGACACCGTCATCGACGATCCCACCGGCGCGCTGCGCGCCCTGTACGCGGCCGTCGCACCCCGGTTCGCCGAGCGGAGCCAGGTGCGCCGCCGGTGCCTGGACGCCCGGCACCGTGTCGAGTCCCGGCTGGCCGCGCCCGGTCCCGACGCCCCCTTCCACGAGCAGGTGCCGGCCTGGATGTTCCCCACCGGGGTCACCACGCACGTCCTGCTGGTCGCCGCCCTGCGCAACCCCACCATCCGGCTGCGCTACCGGGCCGTGCGCGAGGTACTCGACGCGTACGGGCTGTCGGGGTTCCACCGGGAACTGCTGGAACTGCTCGGCTGCGCGGAGGTGTCCGCCGATACGGTCCGGCACCATGTCGGCGAGCTGGCAAGGACGTTCGACGCCACGGTGCCGGTCGCGCGCACCCCGTTCTTCTTCAGCAGCGACCTCACCGCCGACGCCCGGCCCATCGCCGTCGACGGCAGCCTGGAGCTGCTGGAGCGGGGGGAGCACCGCGAGGCCGTCTTCTGGATCATCGCGACCCTTGCCCGCTGCCACACGGTGCTGTCGGTCGACGCCCCGGCGCTGCACGCGGAGCGGACGCCCGCGTTCCGAGCCGCGGTCGCCGATCTGACCGGGATCGGGGCGGCGGGTGACCTGGCGGCCCGGCGGGCGGAGGTGCTGGGGTTCCTGCACCGGCTGTGGACGGCCACCGAGACCGTTCTGGCGGCCAACCCGGAGATCAGCGGGTAGCGGACCCCTGCGGCGGACAGCGGGACGTCCAGGGCCCTGCCGCGCTCGGTGGGACGTCCAGGTCCCCTGCCGTCGCCGCGTCCACTCTGATAATTTGCCCGCATGTCATTCCTCCGTGCGTAGGACCCCGCCCCGTCCGCACCCGTTGTCCCGGGTGCGGCGTTCCGGAGTCCCCGCACGCCCACGGCGCTGTGCCGACGCGCCGCCCTCACGAGGAATGTCATCGTGTCCACACCTTCCGCGCCCCCGCGCGCGCCTTCGTACGTCTCCGTCCTCCGTGTCCCGCACGCCGCGCGCCCCTTCGGCGCCGCGCTGCTGGGGCGGCTTTCCTACGGAATCGTCCCGCTCGCCCTGCTGCTCGCCATCAAGGACGCCACCGGTTCGTACGCGGTCGCCGGTGGTGTCATGGCCCTGTTCGGGGCCATGAGCGTCCTCCTGTCCCCCGCCCGTGCCGCGCTGATCGACCGGCACGGGGCGCGCCGGATCGCACCGCCGATGGCAGGGGTGTACGCGGCGCTGCTCATCGCCCTGGCCCTGCTCACCTGGCGGCCGGGAGCCCCTGCCGTCCTGCTCGGCGCGCTCGCCGCGGCGGCGGGCGCCTGCACCCCGCCGCTCGGCCCGGTCATGCGGGCGGTGTGGAGTTCGCTGGTCCCGGACCGGGAGCTGTTGCGGCGCGCGTACAGCCTGGACGGTGTCGCCGAGGAGCTGATGTACATCACGGCCCCGTTGCTCGTCGGGGTCATGTTGACGGTCTCCCGCCCCGCGACCGGGGTGCTCGTCGGCGCGGTGCTGGTGTTCGCCGGGGCGACGGCCCTGGCCACCTCGCCCGCCGTGCCGCGCGGCGGCGCGTCCGGGGCGAAGTCCGGGAAGTCCGCCGCACCCCGGCTGCGGCTGCGCGGCATCGCCCCGCTGCGGCACGCGGTCGTGGTGACGGCAGCCGTGGGCCTGGGCCTGGGATCGCTGGAGCTGCTGGTCGTGGCGTTCACCGAGCGGCTGCACTCGGCCGCCTCGGTGTCCTGGGTGCTGGCAGGGCTGTCGGCGGGGAGCGCGGTCGGCGGGCTGGCCTACGGGGCGGTGCGGTGGCGCTCGTCGGACCGCGCCCGGCTGCCGGTGACGGCCGCCGCGCTGGGGGCGACGCTGGTACTGGCCGGTCTCTCGCCCCGGCTGTTCGTCCTGGTCGCGCTGATCGCGGTCGCCGGGCTGTTCGTCGCCCCGGCGCTCACGACCGCGTATCTGATCGCCGACGCGTCGGTGGAAGAGGACCGGCGCACCCAGGCCGGGGCGTGGGTGAACACCGCGTTCAACGCCGGTTCCGCGAGCGGCAGCGCCCTGGTCGGACTGCTGGTGGACCGGCTGCCGCTCGCGGTGTGCTTCGCCCTGGCGGCGGCCCCGGCGCTGGTGTGCTCGGCCGCGGTGATGTGCGCCGGGGCCCGCGGCCACCGGACAGCGGCGGCGGGAACCCCGGACACGGTCAGCGGAGCTTGATCGCTCCGCCGTCGGCCATCAGGGTCTGGCCGGTCATGTAACGGGCGTCGTCGCTCGCCAGGAACGCGATGACGGGCGCGACGTCCGTGCGCGGGTCGCCGAAGCGGCCGAGCGGGACCTTGGCGGCGGAGAGGGCGTACTGCTCGGGGTTGGCCTCGGCCCAGGCGGCGACGCCCGCGGTCCTGGCCATCGGTGCGACGACGTTGACCCGGATCCCGTCGGCGGCCCACTCGTTGGCGACGACCCGGCTCAGGCCTCGGATCGCCTCCTTCGCGGCGGCGTACGAGGCCTGGTTCGGCTGACCGTCGAGGCCCGCGCCCGAGGCGAAGTTGATCACCGCGCCCCGGTTCCTGCGGAGTTCGGGGTACGCGGCGAGCATGAAGTTGCGGGTGGCGAAGAGGCCGGTGTCCAGGGCGAGCTTCCAGTCGTCCTCGGTCTGCTCGGTGAAGGGCCGCACGCGTGAGGCGCTCGCGTTGTTCACCAGGACATCCAGCCCGCCGAAACGCTCGACGGCCGTGGCCACCGCCAGATCGGCGACCGCCCGGTCGGAGACGTCGCCCCGCAGGAAGGCCACCGAGTCACCCAGGTCGGCGACGAGGGTGTCCCCGGCCTCCTGCCGGAGGTCGACGACCACGACCCGGGCGCCCCGCTCGACGAAGATCCGTGTGACGGCCTCGCCGATGCCCGACGCACCTCCGGTGACGACGGCGACCTTGTTCTCCAGTGTCATTGCGCTGTACCTCCGACTTGCTCCGTCCGGCGCCGCTCCCCCGCACGACACCCCTTGATATGCACAATACACCGCATATGCATGATGCACATCAAGGGGTGAGCCAGGACTCCCAGACCGCGCTCAGCTCCGCCTCGACAGTCGGGGCGGCCGTGTCCAGCAGCCGCACCTGCGCCCCCGGGCCCGCCAGCTCGGCGCGGTAGGGGTGCGGCGGGCCCGCCGGGGTCGCACCGAGTGCGGTGACGGCGCCGATCACGCGGTGGCGGCCCAGGACCCCGGGCAGTCCGCGCAGCTCCGGGTCGGTCAGGTCGAGGTCCTCGACGAGGAGTTCACGGCCGTCGTACGTCACCCGGGTCGTGGCCCGCAGGCTTCCGCCCCGTTCACCGGAGCGGCCGAGTACGAGGGTGTCGCGCCAGAGCATCCGGGCCCCTGCGGCAAGCCGCGCGTCCATCACGCGGACGACGTCCGCCCCGTCGGAGACGACGAACGGCAGCCCGTGCCACAGGAGTTCGCCGCCCTCCGCGATGTCGACGCGGGCCTGCCAGCGGGAGCTGCCGCCCCGGTGGTCGTAGGCGACGAGACCGGCGGGTTCGACGAGCTCCAGGCGGGCGCCGGGACCGACCGAGATCCGCAGCCCGAGGTCGTCGCCCGCCAGCAGCCCGGCCCTGGTGCCGACCAGCGCGATCCGTATCCGGTCGGCGGCCGGCATCAGGGGGCGGGGGGCGAGGAACGCGCCGGGCCGCAGCTCGCGGGCCAGGTGCCGGCCCGAGGCGTCGCACTCGACGCCCACCACCACCGGTTCGTTCACGAGTGACTGTGGGGCGCCATGGGGCCCGGGTCCGTGGGTACATGGCTGCCCGCGCGGTGCCGGGCGAGCAGTGACCTGACCCAGTCGGCGAGTTCGGCGACGGAGGCCGGGTCCTTCCTCGACAGGGCGAGGACGGGAAGCCCGTCACGGGCCCCTTCGGCGTCGGCGACCATGGCGGCCACGTCCACCTCCACGTACGGCGCGAGGTCGGTCTTGTTGATGATCAGGAGGTCGGCGCCGGTGATGCCGGGCCCGCCCTTGCGCGCCACGTCGCCGCCGCCCGCGACGTCGATGCAGAAGAGCTGCGCGTCGGCGAGGGCCGGGCTGAAGGTGGCGGTGAGATTGTCGCCGCCGCTCTCGACGAGGACGAGGTCCAGCGGCCCGTACGCCTCCTCCAGGTCCTCGACCGCGTCGAGGTTGGCGCTGACGTCGTCGCGGATGGCGGTGTGCGGGCAGGCGCCGGTCTCGACGGCCCGGATGCGTTCGGTCGGCAGGACACCCGCCGAGCGCAGGAACCGGGCGTCCTCGTCGGTGTAGATGTCGTTGGTGACGACCGCCATGGAGAGTTCGCCGGCGAGCTCGCGGCACAGCGTGGCCAGGATGGAGCTCTTTCCGGTGCCGACGGGGCCGGCGACGCCCAGGCGCAGGGCGCGCGGCTGGTTGAGGGGTTCGTGGAAGTGGGGGTTGTTGCACCGCGTGGGGGTGGTGTCGTTCTCAGGCAAGGAAGAGTCTCCGTTCGCGTCGTGCGTGTTCGAGCGCCCACTGTTCGGTGAGCGGGGCCGTACGGGCGGGCAGTCGGTCCGGGCTCCGTACGGCGAGGGCGGCGGTCACCGCCCGTGCCGCGTCGGGTTCGGCGGCGAGGATCCAGGCGACCGAGTCGAGCGGGTCACCCGGCAGGAGTTTCAGGGCGGCCGATGAGATGGTCTGGAGCTCGTCGTAGACGACGGCGTGTGCCAGTTCCTCCTCGGAGACCTTCAGTACGGCTCCGAGCGCGCCGAGGGCGACCGGCCGCAGGGGCCGGGGCCGCAGGCCGGTTAGCGCGGTGACCGCCGGGTCGTCCGGGGCCAGCCGCCGGGCCAGCCGGTGCACGCCCCGGCCGAGCGCCGCCGACGCCTCGCGCTGGGGCGCGGCCGGGGTGCGTGCCGCGAGGGCGTGCTGCACGGGCTCGTAGTCGACGCGGTCCCGCGCGGCGGCCCGCAGGGCGAGGACGGCGGCGGCCGCCTCGGTGACGGCCGTGGTGTGCAGCCGGGCCCTGAGCAGTGCGGGGATGCGGTCACGGGTGAGCCCGGCGGCGACGGCGGGTTCGAGCCCCGCGCTGTAGGTGTACGCCCCGACCGGGAGCCGTCCGTCGCCGAGCAGGAGTGAGGCGAGAGATCCCATCAGAACATGGAGTACCGCTGGGTCAGCGGCAGTTCGGTGGCGGGCGACGGTTCGACGAGCTCCCCGTCGATGTGGATGGCGAAGGTCTCCGGGTCGACCTCGATGACCGGGAGCGCGGTGTTGTTCGGCAGGTCGGCCTTGGTGAGGTGGCGGGTGGGGCGCACGGCGACCAGTTCGCGTACGAGGCCGAGGCGTTCGACGAGTCCGTCGGCCAGGGCGGCCGGGGAGACGAAGCCGACCGAGAGGTGCGGGGCGGCCCCGGCGGCGGCGGTGGGGCGCAGCAGCACGGGCTGGGTGGTGGGGATCGCGGCGTTGGCGTCGCCGAGGGGTGCGTGCACCACCATGCCGCCCTTGATGACGGCGGCGGGGCGGATGCCGAAGAACGCGGGGTCCCAGAGCACCAGGTCGGCGAGCTTGCCCGGTTCGACGGAGCCGATGACATGGTCGATGCCGTGGGCGACGGCGGGGCAGATCGTGTACTTGGCGACATAGCGGCGGGCGCGTTCGTTGTCGGCGGGCAGGAGGCTGTCCCGGTCCCCGAAGCGTTGCTTCATGACGTGGGCGACCTGCCAGGTGCGGCAGATCACCTCCCCGATGCGGCCCATGGCCTGGGCGTCGGACGAGGTGATGGAGAGGGCTCCGATGTCGTGGAGGATGTCCTCGGCCGCGATGGTGGTGGCACGGATGCGGGACTCGGCGAAGGCCAGGTCCTCGGGGACGCGCGGGTTGAGGTGGTGGCACACCATCAGCATGTCGAGGTGTTCGTCGACGGTGTTGACGGTGTGCGGGAGCGTCGGATTGGTGGACGCCGGAAGGATGTTGGGGTGGGAGGCCACGGTGATGATGTCGGGTGCGTGGCCGCCGCCGGCTCCCTCGGCGTGGAAGACGTGGATGCCGCGTCCGGCGATGGCGTCGAGGGTTCCCTCGACGTAGCCCGCCTCGTTGAGGCTGTCGCCGTGCAGGGCGACCTGGAGACCGTAGGTGTCGGCGGCCTTCAGCGCGGCGTCGATGGCGGCGGGCGTGGCACCCCAGTCCTCGTGGACCTTGTACCCGCCCGCACCGCCGAGCGCCGCCTCGCGCAGGGCTTCGGCGCCGACGGTGGAGCCCTTGCCGAACAGCATGACGTTGAGCGGGACGTTCTCCAGGGACCGGAACATCATCGCGAGGTTCCAGGCGCCGGGGGTGACGGTGGTGGCCTTGGATGCCTCGGTGGCTCCGGTGCCGCCGCCGATGACGGTCGTGGTGCCGGTGGCCAGGGCCTCGTGCAGGGTCTCCGGCATCAGGAAGTGGACGTGGGTGTCGACGGCCCCGGCGGTGAGGATACGGCCCTCGCCGGAGACGACGTCGGTGCCGGGTCCGATCACGAGGTCCGGGTGGACCCCGTCGGCGATGTCGGGGTTGCCGGAGCGGCCGAGGGCGACGATCCGGCCGGCCCGGACGCCGATGTCGGTCTTGACGATGCCCCAGTGGTCGAGGACCACGACATTGGTGATGACCAGGTCGAGGGCGCCCTCGGCGCGTGACGTGGTCGCCTGGGCCATGGATTCACGGATGGACTTTCCGCCGCCGAAGACGGCCTCCTCGCCGCCGAAGCAGCGGTCCTCCTCGATCTCGATCCAGAGGTCGGTGTCGGCGAGCCGCACACGGTCGCCGGTGGTGGGTCCGTAGAGCGCCGCATAGGCGGCGCGGGTCAGTTGTGCCATGTCACACGGCCTCCTTCACCAAGGGCTGTCCGGACACGGCGGGCACGACGATGCCGGGCACCGTCGCGCGCCCGCCGAGCGCGACCAGAGTGATCTCCGCGCCGACGCCGGGCTCGAAACGCAGCGACGTACCGGAGGGAATATCGAGCCGGAATCCCCTCGCCGCCGGGCGGTCGAAGGAAAGTGCGGGATTTACGTCGAAGAAATGGAAATGGGAGCCGATCTGAATCGGCCGGTCCCCGTCGTTCACCACGGTCAGCCGAATGGAATGGAGACCGGAATTAATGTGCAGCACGCCGGATCCGGTCCGGATCTCGCCGGGGATCACGGGATCGGCGAGGTGATCGTGACGAGCTTGCGCCCGTCGGGGAAGGTCGCCTCGACCTGGACGTCACGGAGCATCTCCGGGACGCCTTCCAGCACATCAGCGCGGGTGAGGACGGAACGCCCCGCGGTCATGAGGTCGGCGACGCGGGCCCCTTCGCGTGCCCTTTCCATCGCCCAGCAGGCAAGCAGCGCGACGGCCTCGGGGTAATTGAGACGCACGCCCCGCTCCCGCCGGTCGCGGGCGACCATTCCCGCGACACTCAGCAGCAGTTTCTCCGTGTCGGACGGAGTGAGAAACATGGGAAACCTCCATGGCGGCAGTCCCCGGAATTCCCGGAATCGCCTTGGCCACGTCCCTCTTATAAGCCTCCGGGTGGCGCCGTGGCAACTCGCACCGCACCGCAAAAAATCCCTTTCTGGCGTTATCGCCTGCCATATACGGGCAAAGCAGACAAATTTTGGTCATCCGGGACGTGCGAAAAAGGCGGCCGCGCACCCCGTCACCGGGATGCGCGGCCGCCTCGGAGGAGGACCTCAGCAGGTCACTTCAGGCCGAAGGCCCGGATGATCTCCTGGTCCACGGCGAGACCGCCGCCGGCCTCGGCGTGCGCCTTGAGCGAGACAGCGGTGGCGCCCTTCTTCGGGGTCTTGAAGCGGGCGGTCCAGGAACCGGCCGCGTCCTTCTTCAGCTGCACCGCGCTCCAGCTCTTCCCGTCGTCGTAGCTGACCGAGAGAGCGGCCTTCGTCGCCTTCACGGCGCCCTCCAGCCACTCCTGCGTGGTGGAGGACAGACCGATCTCGGTCCACTTGCCGGCCCTGACGTCACCGGCCAGGTCGGTCGCCACGTCGTAGTCGAGCTGGAGGAGCGGGATGTCGGCCTGGGAGGGGCCTTCGGGATCCAGCGCGCCCGAGACGAACGCCCACTCCGTGTGGGTGCGCACGGAGGTCTTCCAGGTGTCCGCGTCGCGCGAGGCGTCGAGCACGAAGCGGTACGGCAGCTTCTCGGCGGCCAGGTCCCAGACGTATCCGGCGCGCCCCGGCGACTCGTCCAGCAGCTTGTCGCCCTGGTACACGGCGACCGTCCCGGTGTCGTACTCCTTGTCCGGCATGGCGCCCGAGTGGCCGGCGCCCGAGTCCGTCCACGGCGTGAGGTTGTACTGGATGTCGCCGTACTGCGAGCGGTTGGGGCCCCAGAAGGCGGTGCCCAGGCGCGGCCGGGCGACCGGCCCGAACCAGTCGGCGGCGTAGCTGCGGCCGGCCGTGTAGTCGAGGTCGGCGCTCCGCTGCTCCAGCGCGGTGTCCGTGCCGCTCTCGTTGAACACGGAGTGGTCCTCGTACCAGAACGAGGCGCCCGGCAGCGGGTTGACCCACTCGGTGCGGGTGGCGGGGTACTTCTCGTACTCGGCGAAACCGATGCCGAAGCCGTAGTCGGGGATGTCGTAGCGGTAGCCGCCGCCGACGGCTTCCCGGTGGCCGTAGAAGGTGTTCTCCACCTTCGCGAGCTGACGGGTGGCCGGGGCGAAGGCCAGCGAGCGGTCCGGGATCGTGCCGTCGTGGCGGTCGACCAGGTCGTAGACGTAGCGGGCGAACTTCCGCTGCTGGACCGTCACCTTCGTGCCCCGCCGGGCGGACTTCACCAGTTCCTCGCCCGCCAGCCGCTGGACGGAGGCCACCGGGATGGCCAGCGTGGTGCCGTAGTCGGCGTAGGACTCCATCAGCACGCCGTCTCCGGAGTTGACGACGAACAGCGCCTTGGCGCCGGCCGCGATCGCGGCCGAGGCACGGTCGGCCGGGGCCACCGCCTCGCTGCTGCGGATCACGACGGCCTTGCCCCTGACGTCGAGGCCCTGGTAGTCGGCCGGGGCGCCGTTGCCCGCGAAGACAGTGGCGAGCCGCTGCCGGCCGTCCTCGGCCAGGAACGAACCGCCCTGCACCGCCACCGGCACATCACGGCCGCCGGCCGTCAGACCGATCAGCTTCTCGCCCTGGCGCCAGCGGGTCAGGAAGGAGAAGCTGCCCCGGGTGACCTTCTCGGTGGGGCTCGCCCACAACTGGTCGTACGTCGGCGGGATCTGGTAGGCGTCGCGCTGGACGGTGCCGTCCGGTGCGGTGCGCGCCATGTCGTAGCGCAGCTGCCGGGTCTCCGTCTCCTGCGGCGTCCGCACGCTGACCTTGCGCGCCTTCGACGCGTCGAGCGTCACGGTGGTGGCCTTGTCCAGGATGATCTCCGGGGCGGCCAGGAAGGCGATGGCCCGGGAGTCGGCGCTGTCGCCCTCGACCTCGGCGGCGGACCACGCGGTGTAGTCGCCCGGGGGCAGCCGCAGCGTGATGTCGCCCGGCACCTCGACGGGGCTGAGGTTCGTGTCGCCGAGGGCGGCGAGGACGACGGAGCCGTCCATCGGCGCGCCCGAGCGGTCACGGAGCCGGAGCGTCAGGTCGTAGAGCTCGCGCTCCTTGTTCATCGCGAAGCCGGTGTGCGCGACGGTGGCGCCCGAGGCGTCCTTCGCGATCACCTGCCCGGAGAACGTGGTGCCGGCGGCGGCCTTCGACGGGTCGAGCGAGAGCACGGCCCCGGCGGTCGAGCCGGCCGGTACGGTCAGCTGCTTCACCGACAGCGTGTACGCGTCCGATTCGCTGTCCGTCGCCAGGTCGAGGGTGACGTCCTCGGTACCGGAGTTGCGGTAGGTGATCGTCCGTTCCGCGACCGGGTCGGACGGACTGTGCGGCCAGTCGTAGGCCGCGACTCCGACGGAGCCGGTGGCCTCGATCGTCGTGTCGACGGCGGCCTTCACATCGAGCCGGCCGGTGCCCTGCTCGTACGGGGTGTAGTCGGGCAGCACCTTCGAGGAGGTCATCAGCGCGTCCTTGATGCGCTGGCCGGACCAGTCGGGGTGACGCTGCTTCAGGATGGCGGCGGCGCCCGCGACGTGCGGGGTCGCCATCGACGTGCCCGACATCGACTGGTACATGCCCTCGATGCCCGGGACCGACTGCGAGGCCGCGGCGTTGATGTCGACGCCCGGTGCGGAGAGGTCCGGCTTGAGGCCGTAGGAGCGCACCAGCGGGCCCATGGAGGAGAAGTCCGCGCGGTAGTCCTGCTTGTCGACGGCGGCGATGGTGAGCGCCTTGTCGGCGGAGCCGGGCGAGCCGATGGTGCCGGCGCCGTAGGCGTTGCCCGCGGCGATCACGAAGAGCGGTCCGCCGTCGGCCGAAAGCGCGTCGACGGCCTGGGACATCGGGTCGGTGCCGTCGTCCGGGACGCTGGAGCCCAGGCTCATGGAGACGACGTCGGCGCCCTCCGCCTTCGCCCACTCCATCGCCTCGATGATGCCGGAGTCGGCACCGGACCCCTCGTCGCTCAGCACCTTGCCGACGAGCAGGCCGGCCGCCGGGGCGACGCCCTTGTTGGCGCCGTCCGAAGCGGCGCCGGAACCCGCGATAGTGGAGGCGACATGGGTGCCGTGGCCGTTCTTGTCGTCGACCTCCTCGCCCGGCACGAAGCTCCTGGTCTCCAGGACACGGTCCTTGACGTCCGGGTGGTCGGCGTCGATGCCGGTGTCCAGGACGGCGACCTTGATGCCCTTGCCGTCGTACCCCTCGGCCCAGGCCTGCGGGGCGTTGACCTGCGGGACGGAGTCAGCGAGCGCGGCCTCGACACGGCCGTCCAGCCACAGCTTCGCGATGCCGTTGCCCAGTGACCGGGCCGAGGGCGTCCTGACGACGTCGTCCCAGAAGGCGCGGGCGGTGTCCTTGCCGGCCTTCAGCGCCGCGCCGTGCACGGACTCCAGGACCCGGACGGTCCTGCTGCCGCGCGGGGTGGCGGGCAGCGAACGGGCCTTGCCCGCAGGGTAGGTGGCGATCAGCGGGATGGAGCCGGACCGCTTGTCGTCGTACCCCATCTTCACGAGCGTGGAGACGTTGAAGAGGCGGCGGTCCAGCTTGCCGGCCGCGAGCAGGCCGTCGGCCTCGTCGGGCAGGACGTAGATGTCGTCCCCGGCCTGCTGGACGTGGACCCCGCCCACCGCGCCTTCCGGGCGGTCCACGGTGACCGTGTCCTGTTTGCCCACGCCATCGGTGTAGTGGACGACGTCGCCGGTGACCAGCGTGATGTCGTACGCGTGGACCGGGGTGCCCCGGTCGGTGGCGGCGGGAGCGGGGCCCGCGGCGGCGGTGGCGGAGCCCGTGACGGGCAGCAGCGCGCCGCTCACCAGAGCGACGGAAGTCGCTATCAGGAGGGCTCGGCGCCGCGTGCGGACGGGTCTCGCCCGGCCGGCGGGTGTGGAGGGTGTCGAAGTCATGCAGCTGATCTAACGGTTGGCGCGCCGGTTCGTCAGCAGATGTCGCTGGCGGAAAACCGCCGCGGCGGGGATCCGCCTGTCCGGGCGGTGCCACCCGCGACCCGCTTCTCAGGCCGCGGGTGCGATTCGCCGGGCCGCTGCCGGGGCGCCCCCGTGGTGGATCGGGGTGTGGGCACCGGTGAGCGGGACACCGCTGCCGCCGCGCCGGTCGGCGACGATCTCGGCGGCGATCGACAGGGCTGTCTCCTCGGGTGTACGGGCGCCGAGGTCGAGGCCGATCGGCGAGTGCAGCCGGGCGAGTTCGAGCTCGGTGACCCCGGCCTCGCGCAGCCGGTCGTGGCGCTCCAGATGGGTGCGGCGCGATCCCATGGCCCCGACGTAGGCGACCGGCAGCTTCAGGGCGGCCTCCAGGAGCGGGACATCGAACTTGGCGTCGTGCGTCAGGACACACAGGACCGTACGGGCGTCCACACCGGTGCCGGCCAGGTAGCGGTGCGGCCAGTCGACGACCAGCTCGTCGGCGTCGGGGAACCGGGCCTTCGTGGCGAAGACGGGGCGGGCGTCGCACACGGTGACGTGGTAGCCGAGGAACTTCCCGGCCCGCACCAGCGCGGAGGCGAAGTCGATCGCCCCGAACACGATCATCCGGGGCGGCGGGACGCTGGACTCGACGAGCAGGGTGACCGGCTGCCCGCACCGCGAACCCTCCGCGCCGACGGTGACGGTGCCGGTGCGGCCCGCGTCCAGCATGGCCCGGGTCTCGGCCGCCGCGGTGCGGTCCAGCTCAAGGTGCCCGCCGAGGCCGCCCTCGTGGCTGCCGTCGGGCCGTACGAGCAGGGGGCGGCCGAGGAGTTCGGCGGGCCCGTCGGTGATCCGGGCGACCGCCGCCGCCTCCCCCCGCGCCGCCGCGGCGAACGCCGCGGTGAACACCGCACGGGCGGGATCGTCCGCCCGCACCGGTGTCACCAGGATGTCGATGACGCCTCCACAGGTCAGACCGACGGCGAAGGCGTCGTCGTCGCTGTAGCCGAACCGCTCGCGGACGGTGGTCCCGTCGTCGAGCGCCTGCCGGCACAGTTCGTACACCGCGCCCTCCACACACCCGCCGGAGACCGAGCCGACCGCCGTCCCGTCGCGGTCGACGGCCAGCGCGGCGCCCGGCTGCCGGGGCGCGCTGCCGCCGACGGCGACGACAGTGGCCACGGCGAAGTCGCGTCCCTGCCCGGCCCACCGGTCGAGCTCATCGGCGATGTCCAGCATCTCGGTCTCCTCGGCGGATGTGTGAGGGGGCGGGGTGTCAGCTGACGCCCAGCCAGCTCTCGATCGGGTGCAGGGCGAAGTAGACGGTGAAGATCACGGTCAGCCCCCACATGAAGGCGCCCACCTCACGGGCCCGGCCCTGGGCCGCCTTGATGGCGACGTAGGAGATGACACCCGCTGCCACACCGGTGGTGATGGTGTACGTGAACGGCATCAGGACCACGGTGAGGAAGACCGGGACGGCGACCGAGCGGTCGCTCCAGTCCACGTGCCGGGCGTTCTGCATCATCATGGCGCCGATGACGACCAGGGCGGCGGAGGCCACCTCGGCCGGGACGATCGCTGTGAGCGGGGTGAAGAAGAGGCAGGCTGCGAAGAAGAGTCCGGTGACGACGGAGGCGAGCCCGGTCCGGGCGCCCTCCCCGACCCCGGTCGCCGACTCGACGAAGACCGTCTGGCCGGAGCCGCCGGCGACGCCGCCGATCGCACCGCCGGCGCCGTCGATGAACAGCGCCTTGGACAGACCCGGCATCCGGCCCCGGTCGTCGGCCAGCCCAGCCTCCGTGCCGACACCGATGATGGTCGCCATCGCGTCGAAGAAGCCGGCCAGCACCAGGGTGAAGACGATGAAGCCGACCGTCATCGCACCCACGTCGCCCCAGCCGCCGAACTCGACGTCGCCGAAGAGGGAGAAGTCCGGTGACGACACCGCCGAACCGCTGAGCTCGGGCGGGCCGCTGCTCCAGATCTTCGGGTCTACGTCGGCGACCTTGTTGATCACGACGGCGACGACGGTCCCGACGACGATGCCGATGAGGATCGCGCCGGGGATGTCGCGGGCCTGGAGCATGAAGATCAGCAGCAGGGTCACCGCGAAGACGAGGACGGGCCAGCCGGCGAGTTCACCGGCCGGGCCGAGCGTCACCGGGGTGGCGGTGCCCTTCCCCACGAAGCCGGCCTTGTAGAGGCCGATGAGGGCGATGAAGAGCCCGATGCCCATGGTGATGCCGTGCTTCAGCGGGAGCGGGATCGCGTTCATGATCAGCTCACGCAGGCCGGTGACCACCAGCAGGCAGATCACCAGCCCGTACATCACGCACATGCCCATGGCCTGCGGCCATGTCATCTCCGGGGCGACCTGCGAGGACAGGACACCGGAGACACTGAGCCCCGCGGCGAGCGCGAGGGGGACCTTGCCGACGAACCCCATCAGCAGGGTGGTCGCCGCGGCCGCGAGCGCGGTGGCGGTGATCAGTCCGGGCTGGCTGAGGAGGTGTCCGTCGACGTCCTTGCCGCCGAGGATCAGCGGGTTGAGCAGCAGGATGTACGCCATGGCCATGAAGGTCGTGACGCCGCCGCGCACTTCGGTGGCGAGGGTGGATCCGCGTTCGGATATGTGGAAGTACCGGTCGAGCCACGATCTGCCGGCGGGGACGCGCGAGCCCGCTCCCGCGTCCTCCGCACCGGTCTTCGGTTCCACTGACTGCTGGGTCATGATGCCTGACTCCCAAGGTTCACAGGGGCACCCGCGATGGTGAGTGAAGATGCGGGATTTGGGATGAATGCTCTGGCTGCACGACCCGGGGGACGGCCCGAGACGGACTGTTCATACGTGAGAAGAGGTGACTATTGATCAAGAACCGCCAGTGGTGCGGAACTTGGGTTCCCCGGGCGGTGGGGGCCGGGGACGTGGTGACGTTCCCTGGAGGCGCGCACCGCCCGGAGAGCTGTGGAGGAGCCCCGGTCAGGTGCCGGTGAGGTGCTCCGGGCGGACCGGGGTCCGGCTGAGCTCCAGCCCCGTCGCGTTCCGGATCGCCGCGAGGACGGCCGGGGTCGACGACAGGGTGGGGGCCTCGCCGACACCGCGGAGCCCGTACGGGGCGTGGTCGTCGGCGAGTTCGAGCACATCGACCGGGATGGCCGGGGTGTCGAGGATGGTGGGCAGGAGGTAGTCCGTGAAGGACGGGTTGCGCACCTTCGCGGTCTTCGGGTCGACGATGATCTCCTCCATCACGGCGATGCCCAGGCCCTGGAGGGTGCCGCCCTGGATCTGGCCCACGACGGAGAGCGGGTTGAGGGCCTTGCCGACGTCCTGGGCGCAGGCCAGTTCGATGACCTTGACCAGGCCCAGCTCGGTGTCGACCTCCACGACCGCGCGGTGGGCGGCGAAGGAGTACTGGACGTGGCCGTTGCCCTGTCCGGTACGCAGGTCGAAGGCCTCGGTGGGCCGGTGGCGCCACTCCAGCTCGATGTCGACGGCCTCGCCCTCCAGCACATCGGCCAGACCGGCCAGTACCTCGCCGCCGTCGGTGACGACCTTGCCGCCTTCCAGGAGGAGTTCGGCGGTGGCCCAGGCGGGATGGTACGTACCGAACTTGCGGCGGCCGATCTCCAGGACCTGTTCCCGGACCGCCTCGCAGGAGTTCTTCACGGCGCCGCCGGTGACGTACGTCTGCCGGGAGGCGGAGGTCGAACCCGCGGAGCCGACGCGGGTGTCGGCCGGGTGGATGGTGACCTGGGAGACACCCAGTTCGGTGCGGGCGATCTGGGCGTGCACGGTGACGCCGCCCTGTCCGACCTCCGCCATGGCGGTGTGCACGGTCACGACGGGTTCGCCGCCGATGACCTCCATGCGCACCCGGGCGGTGGAGTAGTCGTCGAAGCCCTCGGAGAAGCCGACGTTCTTCAGGCCGACCGCGTAACCGACGCCGCGTACGACGCCTTCGCCGTGTGTGGTGTTGGAGAGTCCGCCGGGCAGTGCGCGGATGTCCGGGTGCTCGCCCGCGCTCTCCCACTGGCGCTCGGGCGGCATCGGCCTGGCCTTGACCCGGCGCAGCAGTTCGGCGACCGGTGCGGGCGAGTCGACCCGCTGTCCTGTCGGCAGCAGTGTGCCCTGTTCCATGGCGTTGAGCTGCCTGAACTCGACCGGGTCCATGCCGAGTTCGGCGGCGACCTTGTCCATCTGCGCCTCGTAGGCGAAGCAGGCCTGGACCGCTCCGAAGCCGCGCATCGCGCCGCAGGGCGGGTTGTTGGTGTAAAGGGCGATCGCCTCGATCTCGACGTCGTCGACGGCGTACGGGCCGACGGCGAGGGAGGAGGCGTTGCCGACGACGGCCGGGGAGGCGGACGCGTAGGCCCCGCCGTCCAGCACGATGCGGCACTTCATGTGGGTGAGCTTGCCGTCACGGGTGGCGCCGTGCTCGTACCAGAGCTTGGCGGGGTGCCGGTGGACGTGGCCGAAGAAGGACTCGAAGCGGTTGTAGACGATCTTCACCGGCTTGCCGGTGCGGAGCGCCAGCAGGCAGGCGTGGATCTGCATCGAGATGTCCTCGCGGCCTCCGAAGGCGCCGCCGACGCCGGAGAGCGTCATCCGGACCTTCTCCTCGGGCAGTCCGAGGACGGGGGCGATCTGGCGGAGGTCGGAGTGCAGCCACTGGGTGGCGACGTACAGGTCGACGCCGCCGTCCTCGGCGGGTACGGCCAGACCGGACTCGGGGCCGAGGAAGGCCTGGTCCTGCATGCCGAAGACGTACTCGCCGCTGACCACGACATCGGCGCGGGCCCTGGCCGCCTCCGCGTCGCCCCGGACGATGGGCTGGCGGTGCACGATGTTGGGGTGCGGTACGTGCCCGATGTGGTGGTCGTCGCGGCCCTCGTGGACGAGGATCGCGTCGGGGGCGGTCGCGGAGGCCTCGTCGGTGATGACCGGGAGTTCGCGGTAGTCGATCCGGATCTTCGCGGCGGCGCGGCGGGCCGTCTCCGGGTGGTCGGCGGCGACGAGCGCAACCGGCTCGCCGTGGTGGCGGACCCGGCCGTGGGCGAGGACGGGGGTGTCCTGGATCTCCAGGCCGTAGTTCTTCATCGCGGCCGGCAGGTCGTCGTAGGTGAGGACGGCGTGGACACCGGGGGTGGCGAGCGCCTCGGAGATGTCGATCGAGACGATCTCGGCGTGCGCGACGGTGGAGCGCAGGGTGTGGCCCCAGAGCATGTCCTCGTGCCACATGTCCGAGGAGTACGCGAACTCCCCGGTGACCTTCAGGATCCCGTCGGGGCGCAGCGTGGACTCGCCGATGCCGCCCTTGGTGGGCGTGCCCTGGTTGATGCTGGTGGGGGAACCGGTGATGCCCATCGCCTAGACCGCCTCTTCCGCGCGGGCGGCCGCGAGGCGGACCGCGTCGAGGATCTTCTCGTAGCCGGTGCAGCGGCAGAGGTTTCCGGAGAGCGCCTCGCGGATGTCCGCGTCGGACGGTTCCGGGGTGCGCTCCAGGAGCTCGTCGGCGGCGACCAGCAGTCCGGGGGTGCAGAAGCCGCACTGGACGGCTCCGGCATCGATGAACGCCTGCTGGATCGGGGAGAGTTCGCCGGTTTCGCGGGCCTCTTCGGCGGACGGCGCGGCCTTCCAGCGCTGCGCCTTGTCGACCGTGACACCGCAGGCGCCGGAGGCGCAGCCGGTGCCGGGATGGGCCTCGGAGCGGTGGGCGGCGAAGTCGGCGAGGCCTTCGACGGTGACGACGTCCCGGCCCTCGACCTGGCCGGCGGCGACCAGACAGGCGCAGACGGGCACACCGTCCAGGCGGACCGTGCAGGATCCGCACTCGCCCTGCTCGCAGGCGTTCTTGGAACCGGGCAGGCCCATCCGCTCACGCAGGACATAGAGGAGGGACTCTCCCTCCCAGACGTCGTCGGCCTCGTGGCGGCGGCCGTTGACCGTGAAATTGACGCGCATGATCAGGCGGCTCCTTCGGTGCTGCGGCCGTTGCCGCGGTACGACTCCCAGGTCCAGCCGAGGGTCCGGCGGGCCATGATCCCGACCGCGTGACGGCGGTAGCTCGCGGTGCCTCGCACGTCGTCGATGGGGTTGCAGGCGCCCGCGGCGAGCAGGGCGAACTGCTTGGCGATCGAGGGCGTGAGGACCGCGCGGCTGTCCCAGAACCCGCCCTCCTCCAGCGCGGCGTTCAGGAAGGCCTCGGCCTCCTTCGCCCGTACGGGTGTCGGGGCGGCGGATCCGATGCCGGTGCGCACGGTCCGGGCCTCGGGGTGCAGGGCCAGACCGAAGGCGCAGACGGCGATGACCATCGCGTTGCGGGTGCCGACCTTGGAGTACTGCTGCGGCCCGTCGGCCTTCTTGATGTGCACGGCCCGGATCAGCTCGTCCGGTTCCAGGGCGTTGCGCTTGACGCCGGTGTAGAAGGCGTCGATCGGGATCATCCTGGTGCCGCGGACGGATTCGGCCTCGACCTCGGCCCCCGCGGCGAGCAGCGCGGGGTGGGCGTCCCCGGCGGGCGAGGCGGTGCCCAGGTTGCCGCCGACGCCGCCCCGGTTGCGGATCTGCGGCGATGCGACGGTGTGCGAGGCGAGTGCCAGACCGGGCAGCTCGGCCCGCAGGTGGTCCATGATGCGGCTGTACGGGACCGAGGCGCCGAGCCGTACGTTCTCCCGGCCCACCTCCCACTCGTTCAGGTCACCGACGCGGTTCAGGTCCAGGAGGTACTTGGGCCGCCGGTGGTCGAAGTTGATCTCGACCATCACATCGGTACCGCCCGCGATGGGCACGGCCGTCGGGTGCTCGGCCTTGGCGGCGAGCGCCTCCTCCCAGCTGGCGGGGCGAAGGAAGTCCATGGTTGGCTCTCTTCTTCTCAATCGGGTCGATCGGGTCGTTCGCCGGGAATGACATTCGTCGGGCTGGGGACGGCCTGCCCTCGGCTGGTCGTTCTTGAGTTGTTCACGCTGTGCGTGGCCCAGTACACAAGCGATGCTCCACCTGGTGCAGTCACCGAAACCATGAAGGAGTTGGCTGCTCTCCACGCTCGTCTTGTAGATTCGAACGAATGGCGGGGATCGGTGACCTCACCGCAATACCCAGTTTTCACCCGCACCAACGAATGAGATCGGCGGCGACGAGATGCGGCTGCGCGCACTTCTGGAGACCGACGCGCTGGGCCTGCGGCTGCTCGGGGGCGACGAAGAGCTGGAACGGCCGGTCCGCGGCGTGATGACCACCGACCTGCGGGACCCCAGCCGCTACCTCACGGGCGGTGAGCTGGTGCTGACCGGGCTGGCCTGGCACCGGGACGCGACGGACTCGGAGCCGTTCGTACGGATTCTCACGGGGGCCGGGGTCGCCGGGCTCGCGGCGGGCGAGGCGGAGCTCGGAGCCGTCCCGGACGATCTGATCGAGGCGTGCGACCGCCACCGGCTGCCGCTCTTCGCCGTGAACGAGACCGTCGCGTTCGCAACGATCACCGAGCATGTGGTGCGTCAGGTGTCCGGTGAGCGGGCGGGCGACCTGGCCGCGGTGGTGGACCGGCACCGCCGGCTGATGACCTCGGGGCCGGCGGGCGGCGGGCCCGAGGTGGTCCTCGATCTGCTCGGCACCGACCTGGACCTGCGCGCCTGGGTGCTGTCGCCCACCGGCAGGCGGATCGCCGGCGCGGGCGTGCCGCTGTCCGGAGCGGCCGGTGCGGAGCTGGCCGGGGCGCATCTGGCCGCGATGCGTTCCGGACGCCGCGCCCCGCACCGGGCCACCGTCGGCGGGGTGACGTATTCGCTCTTCCCGATCCATCATCACGGCAAAGGTGCCGGGCCCGCTTCGCGCGATGTGCGGGAGTCGGTGCTCTCCGACTGGCTGCTGGCCGTCGAGGCCGACGCGGGCGACTGGCCGGCCGCCCGGCTCGATCTGCTCCAGGGAGTCACCCAGCTGATCGCGGTGGAGCGGGACCGGCGCGACGCGGCCCGTTCGGTGCGCCGCAGGCTCGCCCAGGAGGTTCTGGAGCTGGTCCAGGCAGGTGCGCCGCCGGCCGAGATCGCCGCCAGGCTGCGCGTGGCCGCCCCGGTGCTGCTGCCCGGGCTCGGAAGTGCGCCGCACTGGCAGGTGGTGGTGGCCCGGGTCGAGTGGGACGAGCCGAACGCGCCCGGCGGCGCCGCTTCGGGCATCGCGGGCGGGCCCGTCGCCCAGGCGCTGCTGGAGGAGATCCTCGTCGACCCGGCGGTGGCCGGTCCGGATTCCGCGGACCGGATCGCGGTCGCCCACTCGGGTGACGAGGCCATCGCGCTCGTACCGCTGCCCGCGCTCGCCGATGCCCCGCCGGAGGCGGACGAGGCCGATGGCGAGGCCTTGAAGAGCGACCCCGCACTGCACGCCGACGCCCTGCTGGCCGCCGTGCGTGCCCCGCTCTCCGCCGGCCTCGCCGACGACGGGCGCCTGACACTGGGGGTCAGCGCCTCGGTGCATTCGGCCGAGGGGCTGCGCGGAGCGCTGGAGGAGGCCCGGCACGCCCGCCGGGTGGCGGCGGCGCGTCCCGGGCGGGTCTGCGCGGCCGGCCACCACGAACTGGCCTCGCACGTCCTGCTGCTGCCGTTCGTCCCCGACGATGTGCGTCGCGCGTTCACCGCACGGCTGCTCGACCCGCTGCGCGACTACGACCGGCGCCACCGCGCGGAGCTGATTCCGACACTTGAGGCGTTCCTGGACTGCGACGGTTCATGGACCCGTTGCGCTGCCCGGCTGCATCTGCACGTCAACACGTTGCGCTACCGGATCGGGCGAATCGAGCAGTTGACGGGGCGTGACCTTTCGCGCCTTGAGGACAAGCTCGATTTCTTTCTCGCCCTGCGTATGAGCTGACTCCCGGGGGCCGTTGCGGCCACCACGGGGCTCCCGCCGATTGTGAAAAGTTTCACCTGACATTGCCTCGCCCTCTTGGCCCGGCATGCCATTCCGTGCTGTGATGCGGCCAGACTCAGAGCGTCCGGCCATCGAGGGGTGGGTGAAGGAGCGGACCGGGTGCGTGCGGCTGCAAGGCGGAGGATCGAGGCATGGCGGCGCCATGCCGCCTGACGACAACGCCGCAGATGTACGCAACCGGCCCCGCGATGCCACCCCCGACGACCGGACACTCTCCACAGCTCGATGGCGCGCTCGGGGAGGGCAATGTGGCGCATACCGCCATGTCTGGTTCCGGAACGACAGCAGATGACGATCCGCCGCTCCAGACAGCGGTATGGCGGCTGCGGTCACGCGCCTGCTGGACGGACGCTGCGGCACTGCTCGAACACAACGCCACCACCGACCCGGCCGCGGCCCTCCAGCGCACGGCCCTGCTGACCGAGCGGTGCCTGTACACCGGACAGGGCTGGACGGACGCCGAGGACGCGCTGCGCACCGCCGAGGCCATGGCCCACGACGACGACGAGCGCGGGGCGGCCGCCTGCGAGCGCGGCTATCTGGCCTATGCCTCCACCCTGCTCGGCGTACGGGACCGGGCCGACGAGGCCCGGGTGGCGCTGAGCCGCGCCGCGGCGCTCCTGGCCCCGGCCGCCCCGGGCCGTCCGCTGCTCGACTTCCGGCGGGGCCTGATCGCGCAGAACATCGCCGACTCACCCCAGGCCGCCCGCGCCGCGTACCGCAGGGCCCATGCGGGCGCCACCGCCCAGGGCGACGCGCTGCTGCTCTCCTCGACCTGGCGCCATCTGGCCCTGATCGCCCTGCGCGAGGGCGAGCTGGCCGAGGCCAGGCACGGCTTCGCCGAGTCCCTGCGGATAAGGGAGGAGCTGGGCTATCTGATCGGTACCGCACCGGCGCTCATCGCGATGGCGGACGCCGAGCCCGAACCGGAGACGGCGACGCGGCTGCGCGCCGAGGCCGGCCGGCTGTTCCGGCTGCTCGGCGGTGTGCCGACCTGGCTGGCACCGCATCTGGACCCACCGGGTCCGAGGACGGCAGAGGCGAACTGAGTACGGGCCGGCCACCGGGAACGCCAGGTGCGAGCCCGCGCCGGCCGGAGGGCCGTCGGGTGCGGGTCTCCACCGGACCGGGGACCGTCAGGTGCGGTCGTCCACGGGGTCGCCGGGCTTCCAGCGCGCGTCGCTCAACTCGGGCGTCGGTGACGGGCGCGGTGGAGCAGGCGGCGGGTTCGGACCACGGTTCGGGTTCTGCGGCACCGTGGTGGCGGGGGTCCCGTTCTGCCCGCCACCGTCGCGCGGGGGCGGCACGACCGGGGATTTCACCGGTGCGGGCTTCCTCGTCGGGGGCGCGGGGACGACGGCGGCACCGGGGGCGGACGGAGTCGCGGAGGCCACCCCGGTCACCGAGGCGGACGGGGTCCCGGAGGGCGCCCGCGAAGGCGGGGCGGAATCCTCAGCCGTACGCGTGGGGCTCGCGCTCGGCGACGCCGTCACGGGAACCGGCGTCCCGGAAGGCCGCCCGTCCGAGCTGCCGGCTGCGGAGCAACCCGCCGACGCCAGCGCCAGCACCGCCAGCATGGTGAACGACCCGCCCAGTCCCCGGTTCCGCATCATCCCCGCCCCTCGAAAACGATCATGTGATGAGAGGCACAGAGTACTCACAGCGGACCGCGGCGACGGCCGCCCGGACGGACGGGACCGGCGGCCGGGGCGGGAGAGCCCGGAAGGCCGGGGCCGGCGGGTCGCGCGAGGTCAGCGGTCCGCCGAGCCGGTGAAGTGTTCGCTCACCAGCGACTGCACCACGGACACGTCCCCGGCGATCAGCGCGTCGAGCAGCGCGGCGTGTTCCACGGCGTCGGCCAGGAGGTCGGCCCGGCGGGTGGCCGGGACAGGGCCCAGGGCCCACTGGGAGCGGCGGTGCAGGTCGTCGGCGACCCTCACGAGCTGCCGGTTGCCGGAGAGCGCGAGAACCGCCCCGTGAAAGGCCCGGTCCGCCTCCGCGTAGCTCGCCCGGTCACCGACGGCCGCCGCGGCGACAGTGGCGTCGGCCAGCGGGCGCAGCGCGCACCAGCCGGCCGGCGGGACGGTGCGGGCGAGACGCAGCATGACGGGCACTTCGAGCAGCGCACGCACCTCGGCCAGGTCGGTGAGCTCACCGGGCTCGCGCTCGGCGACCCGGAAGCCTCGGTTCGGTACGACCTCGACGGCCCCTTCCGCAGCCAGTTGCTGCATCGCCTCGCGCACGGGGGTGGCGGAGACCCCGAAACGGGCGCCGAGGGCCGGGGCCGAGTAGACCTGCCCGGGAACCAGCTCGCCGTCGACGAGCGCGGCGCGCAGGGCGTCCAGGATCTGACCGCGCACGGAGTGCCGCCGCACCTGGGTCCGAGGAGCGGGCGGCTCGTTGTGGGTGTGCTCACCGCGGGCCTGCTCGGGCACCCGGAGGGACGAGGAGGCGGTCATGGGCGCGGCGGACGCATGCGGTGTGCACATGCCCTCACGGGCTCCGCCCTGCTCCACGGGTACCTCCTCGGCCGTTCGCGGGCGCGGCTCGCGTGCGCGGCGCCTCGTGTGCACGATAGGCGGAGGAAGCCGCAGTTCAAACATCGATCGCGTCGGGTAAGGTAAGGCTTACCTGCAAACGATCGCGATTCGGTGGTCCCTGCATGACCCTGCCCACTCTGCTCCCCAGCACGACGACCTCGGCGGTGACGGACGCGTACGCGCGCCTGGCCGAGGTCTTCCCCGGCCTGCGCGCCGAGGCGCTCACGGACGGCGAGCCCTCCCCCGGCGGCACCGGCTGGGTGGGCGCCCACGAGCTCGCCGCCGGTGGCAGCGGACTCGACGCCTTCCTCGCCTGGGACGACGCACAGGTGCTGCGGGACTACGGGCAACGGGCCCGGCCCGACGTGGTCGCCGGCTTCGGGCTGCACCGCTACGCGTGGCCGGCCTGCCTGCTGGTGACAGTGCCGTGGTTCCTGCACCGGCGGGTGCCGCGGATCCCGGTCGAGGACGTCGCCTTCCACCGTGCGCTGGGCCATCTGACGGTGCGCGTACGGGAATTCTCCTGCCTCCCCGGCGATCCGGCCGCGGAACTGCCGGGCGCGCACGTGGTGGCCGACGAGGCCGCGCTGCGCGCCGAGGTGCTCATGGCCGTGGCCGACCACCTCGGCCCGGTGCTGGAGGGTTTCGGCCCGCGCATGCGGCGCGGCAAGCGGGCCCTGTGGGGCATGGCGACGGACGAGATCGTCGAGAGCCTCTGGTACATCGCCCATCTCCTCGGCGAGGAGCGGCGCGCGATGGCCGAGCTGGAGGCGCTTCTGCCGGGCACCACGAAGCCGTACGTCGGCAACGCGGGCTTCCGCGAACTGACCGGACCGGACGGGGAGTCGCTGCCCACTCGGGACCGGGCCAGCTGCTGCATGTTCTACACGGTGCGCCCCGAGGACACCTGCGTCACCTGCCCGCGCACCTGCGACGCGGACCGCGTCCGGAAACTGACGCCCGCACCCTGATCCGCACGGCCCGTGCGGGCGGTACCGATCGACGATCCACGCCGCCCGCACGAGTGACATAAATCGAACACAACTCGCTTGCGGCATACGGTCATTCGACCAGAACGCGGTTATCCGTCGGCTCCGCCACCCCATTGGCGTTCTCTTGCACCGAAACCGCCTGAACGCGACGCGATCCCCGGCACGATGGCGGCCGAAACGCCCTATCGCAACGCAAGGGACCGCGCATGAGACTTACCGACATATCGCTTGATTGGCTGCTTCCGGCTGCCGTACTGCTGGCGGGGGTCATGGCGGCTGTGGCGGTGGTCGCGCGTGGCAAGCGCGCGTCTGACACACCCGCGGCCGAGGACTCCTGGGAACGCAGCGAGGAAAGGCGCAGACGCAAGGAAGCGCTCTACGCCACCGCTTCGTATGTGCTGCTGTTCTGCTGTGCGGCGGTCGCCGCCGCACTCTCCTTCCACGGGCTCGTCGGCTTCGGCACGCAGAATCTCGGCCTCTCCGGAGGCTGGGAGTATCTGGTGCCGTTCGGCCTCGACGGAGCGGCGATGTTCTGCTCCGTGCTCGCCGTCCGCGAGGCCAGCCACGGCGACGCGGCCCTCGGCTCGCGGCTGCTGGTGTGGACCTTCGCCGGCGCCGCCGCCTGGTTCAACTGGGTGCACGCTCCTCGCGGCCTGAACCACGCGGGTGCTCCCCACTTCTTCGCGGGAATGTCGCTCTCGGCGGCTGTGCTCTTCGACCGGGCACTGAAGCAGACCCGGGTGGCGGCACTGCGCGAACAGGGCCTGGTGCCGAGGCCGTTGCCTCAGATCCGGATCGTACGGTGGCTGCGCGCACCCCGGGAGACCTTCGGCGCCTGGTCGCTGATGCTCCTCGAAGGTGTACGCACGCTGGACGAAGCCGTGGACGAGGTACGCGAGGACCGCAGGGAGAAGGAGCAGAACCGTCTCCGCAGGCGGGACCAGGAAAAGCTGGACCGGGCGCAGATCAAGGCCCTGAACCGGCAGAACCGGGCCTGGGGACGGGTCGGCCGGGGAGGCCCCCCGATGGACGTACCGGCCATCGCCCCGGCGACGGGCTCCGCACAGTCCGTCGCGGAGCCCGCCATATCCGAGCCGGGTCAGCTGCCTCTGCGACCCCGGCCATCCCTGCAAGCCGTGAACGGCCCGAACTCCGGGGGCCTGCCTGAGCTGGGCACGACCGATCCGAGAACGGTCGACCTCACTGCCGAGGACGACACCCAGGCACTGCCCAGGCTCGACTCGCTGGAGCAGAAACTGAAGGACCTGGAGCAGCAGTTCGGCTGATGCCACGGCCGACGGCGCTGCGGGAAACGGCCCTGACGATCCGACCGGACCGTCAGGGCCGTTCGCCGTCCAGTTCGAACCAGACCATCTTTCCCAGGGCGTGCGGGCTGACTCCCCAGGAGTCCGCGAGACTCTCCACCAGGACAAGTCCCCTGCCGTGCGTACCGTCGTCGGCGTTCGGTACGTCCGATACGGGCATGCCCGGGACGAAGTCCCGCACCTCCACGCGCAGCTTCCGCGGAGCCACACTGACAGCGACGACCGCCCCGTCGTCCGTATGGACCAGCGCGTTGGTCACGAGTTCACTGAGCAGCAGCTCGGCCAGCTGCGCGGGCTCCTCCTTCCAGCGGTACCGCAATAACTCCCGCACCGCGCCCCGCACTTCCGAGACCGCCGCCAGATCGGCACGGCCGACTCTGCGATGCAGTCGGGCCACATCCTGACGCTCCATCTTTTCCCCCGCCCGCACAGTGAATCGCCCCCTGTTTCCGAAGGTACTCACGCAATGCATGCCCCGCCTACGCGCTGTCACGCTTGCGGATACGTCGCGAGGAAGGTGATTCCGGCTACTTTCGGTCGGCGGCCGGCGGTCGGCGGCCGGGCCGGCTCAGGCCCGTTTGTAGTAGTAGCCGTCGGCATGGGCGGCGCCGACGTTGTGCTGGATGCCGTTGCCGTTGAGGGTGAAATACGACGCGTCGAGCGTCTCGTTGCAGTAGCCCGGGTTGGCTCCGACGAGCCCGGCCGGGCCGATGTTGATCCGGCTGTTGCCGTTGGCCGTGGAGGTCACCTTGGCCTCGTACGGGCAGTTGTTGACCGGGAGGTCGGTCAGGCGCACGACGCCGGTCCCGGAAATGGTGATCGTGCCCGGCTGCCCCACGTTGTAGGCGTCGCCGTACTTCCACGTGCCCGTGAACGACGACGGGACCGTACTCCCGCCCCCCGAACCGGCCGTGGAGCCCGTGGAGCCCGTGGAGCCCGAAGTACCGCCCGAGCCGGCCGTGGTGGACCCGGAGGTGCCGCCCGAACTCGTGGATCCCGAGGTGCCGCCCGAGCCATCACCCGCCGTGCTGCCGCTTGAGGCTCCGCCCCCCGAACTCCCGCTGCCCGTGGCGTCGGTGCCGCCTCCCGAGACGGTTTCCCCGCCGTCGGACGAACCCGCACCCGAGCCACCCACGGACGACGTGTCACCGCCGGCCGGACCCCCGGCGCTCCCGTCCTCCGTTGCACCGTCGCCCTTCTTCTTGCTGCCGGACGCCTGAGGGCTCCTGCCGCCCTGGGGAGGCGAGCTGCTCGGGGCCGGTGCGGACGCCTGAACGGATGGCGACGTCGCAGCGACGGGCGGGGACGCGTGACCGGGGCTGTCGCCGCCGAACGGCTGAAGTATCGCCAGCGTGCCGCCGCCCCCGGCCAGGACCACGACCAGCGGTACGGACACGATCCAGGGGCGCCGCCGCCGCTCCCGTTCGCCCTTCGGCTCGGCCTTCGCGCCGGTCGGGACAACCTCGGGCACCTCCTCCGGCGCCCGCAGGCCGACCGTTGCCCGGTCGACGCCCTCCTGCCGTACCGGCGCCGCCTCCGCGTCCAGGAGCCGCGCCGACTGCCGCGCGAGACGGCCCACCACTGCGGCCGGCAGCCACGACTCCCCCGGGGCGGTTCCCGCACTTCCGCGCTCGGCCAACAACGCGTCCACAGAAGGGCGTTCGATGACCGGCTTGGCCAGAAGGCGGGCGATCAGGGTGCGCAGGGCCTCGTCGCGGACCCGCGCGATATCGGGCTCGGCCTCGACTATGTGGTACATCACCGCGTGCTGGTTGCTCACCCCGTGGCCGAAGGGGAGCGTGCCGGTCGCCGCGTACGTCAGCACGCAGCCGAGGGTGAACACGTCACTCTTCGGACCCGCGCTCTCGCCGCGGATCTGCTCCGGCGCCATGAAGCCGGGCGATCCGATCACCATTCCCGTACTGGTGAGGAGCGAATCGACGGACGTCTCGACAGCGCGGGCGATGCCGAAGTCGATGACCTTGGGGCCCTCGACCGTGAGCATCACGTTCGAGGGTTTGAGGTCGCGGTGGACGATGCCGGCCGAATGGATGTCCTTGAGCGCACGCAGAAGCCCGTCGGCCAGGGCGAGCACGGACTCGACGGGGAGCACGCCATGGCCCCGGACCACCTGTTCCAGGGAGAGGCCGGGAACGTAGCCCGTGGCCACCCAGGGGGACTCCGCGTCGGGAGCCGCGTCGAGGACGGGCGCGGTGTAGCGCTCGCCCACGCGCCTCGCCGCGTCGACCTCACGCCGGAATCGCGCCCTGAACCGCGGATCTGCGACATGCTCGGGGTGCACCACCTTGACCGCGACCGTGCGGCCGCCCTCGGAACGGGCGAGATAGACCCGTCCCATGCCCCCCGCACCGAGTCTGCCGAGCAGCAGATAGGGCCCGATGCGGACCGGGTCGGTGGCGGCCAGCGGCCTGATGCCGCCGTCGAGGTTGTCCTCGCCGTCCCCGTGGCCGTCGTTGTGCACGCTGGTCATGTTCGAGCACGCTCCCCGTGAGTCCCGTCGAGCAGTCCCCCGGGACCGCCACCGCTCCCTGAACCCGCCCGGTACAGAGGCGAATTGGAGCAGCGAGTGCTCAGTTTGGGGCACAGCTCGTAACTATTGGAACTGTTTCCGGAAATGATTCTGGAACGTTCTCCTACTCTGGGTACCGGCGGGCGGGCCCACGAGGGGACGCCGGAACCGGAAGCCGGGGCGGCACCGATGAGTCCGAAGCAGCAACGCGGCGAGGCCACCGCCGCACACGTACTCGACTGCGCACTGGACATCTACGCGTCGCACGGCGAGGCCGGTCTCACTCTGAGCGCGCTCACCTCGGCCAGCGGCGTCAGCGCGGGAAGCATCTACCACCACTTCGGCAGCCTTCCGGGGGTCCCGGCCGCGCTCGCGCAATCCTGGCTGGGCCGCCTCCTCGACGAACTGGGCGGAGAGCTGGCACGGGCCGCGGACGCCCGTACCGGCGTCCACGCGGTGGTACGGGCCTATCTGAACTTCGTCCAGACCCACCCGGACGCGTCCCGGCTCATGCACTCCGTCACCGCGGACCGCGAGATCACCGCGCACGC
Source organism: Streptomyces sp. NPDC026062 (assembly GCF_055568375.1). Classification (NCBI taxonomy): domain Bacteria; kingdom Bacillati; phylum Actinomycetota; class Actinomycetes; order Kitasatosporales; family Streptomycetaceae; genus Streptomyces; species Streptomyces sp. NPDC026062. The sequence goes on along the minus strand of NZ_JBVHOQ010000002.1, from coordinate 82,540 downwards.
CCGTCGGATCCGCGGGGCCCAGGAGGCCCGGCTGGCCCCGCTCGCGGCCTGGCTGCACACCCATCAGGAGTCGGGTCAACTCGTGCGGCTCCCCCTGCCCGTGGTGGAATCCCTGGTCCTGGGCCCGGTGACGGGCATCGCGCGCCGCTGGCTCTCGGTCGGCGACATCGACATCGAGGAGGCCGCGCGCACGGTCCCGGACCGCGTCTGGCGCTCCGTCAGCCCCTGAACGAGCCGCGCAGTCACAGCGTGCGCCCGCTCGCACGGCGCGCGCGTTCTCCTTCCCTTCGGTTAACTTCACAAAAATTCACCCTTGTTGGCGTTGACGGGACCGTATCTACGCGCGTCATCATGGTGGCTATGCGAATCCCCCCACGGATCACCACGCTCGGCGGCATCGCCGCCCTCCTGTCCGTCCTCTTCGTCGGCGGTCCCATCGCGGCGACCGCGAACGCCACGACCGCCTCGGTCGGCAGCATCTGCTACTCGGCGCTGCCGTCGCAGGCCCACGACACCCTCGACCTCATCGACGCCGGCGGTCCCTTCCCGTACAGCCAGGACGGGACCGTCTTCCAGAACCGCGAAGGCGTCCTGCCCGGACAGAGCACCGGCTACTACCACGAGTACACCGTGATCACCCCCGGCTCCTCGACCCGCGGTGCGCGACGCATCGTCACGGGCGAGGAGTTCGAGGAGGACTACTACACCGCCGACCACTACGAGACCTTCGACCTCGTCGACCACGGCTGCTGAGAGGCACCCGGGCCGCCTTCGGGCGGCTCCCCCGATCCGGTCCGCGCCGTAGCCCCCCACCTGCGGCGCGGACCTCCGGCCGGCCGAGACCGCCCCCGGCACCCTGCGACTGCTCCGAGGGCCACGGACGCGGCCGGCCGCGTCCGTGGCCCCGCGGCGGCCGGTCAGTACTGCGTGGAGACCTTCGCTCCGCCGAAGTCCCGCACGGCGTGGAGACTGATGTAGTGGGCTCCTTCGGCCGGGTTGTCGACCGTCAGCGTGTGGGCGTTGCCGCTGCCGGTCGACCGTGAGGTGTAGGCGCCCGTGGTGGCCCAGCCGTTGGCGCTGTAGTACAGGTCGGCGTCGCCCGTGCCGCCGCTCGTGGTGATGGTGAGCCGGGCGGTTCCGGCGGGCACGTAGAGGTACAGGTAGGAGTAGTTGCCCTGGGTGGCCTGTTGTCCGCTCCGGGTGCAGTCCTCGCCGAGCTCCCGGACGTCACTCGCGGTGCACTCGGCCGCGGGATCGGTCGGCGGGCTGGTGGTGGTGCAGCCGCCGGCCGCGCACGCCGTCAGCCAGGTGTTCCAGTCGGCGTCGTAGCGGCCGCCGATGGTGGAGGTGAGCAGGGTGCGGGCAGCGTTCCAGTCACCGCTGCGGTAGAGGCCCAGCAGTCGGTCCACATCAGCCCGGTGCGACTGGAGCATGTAACGGACGGCCAGATAACCCCAGTTGTAGATGCGCGTCTGGTCCGCGTTCTCGTAGGTGGTGTCGAACAGGGAGCTCAGGGTGTAGGTGTGTGCGGCGGCCTGGGTGACGGCGTCGTCATACGTCACGTCACGGTAGGAGTAGGAGACGTACTCCGCGAAGCCCTCGACCCACCAGACGGTCGGCGTGGTGAGGCCGTCCTCGAAGTCTCCGGACATGTTGAACCGGCCGTCGAGGTAGTGCGTGTACTCGTGGTTGAGGTTCCAGATCTGGAAGTCGGGGCGCGCCCATTCGGCCTCGTAGGCGATGAAGCGCGGCTGGTTGCCGGCTGCCCCCGGGTCGCCCTCCAGGTACATGCCGCCGTTGTTGGTGTCGATGCCGTAGACGGCTCCGGCGTAGGTCTGGTAGTCGGTGCTCGAATCGAAGACGACCACCTCGATGGTGGTGTTGTTGTCGTCGGCGACCGGTCCACTGTCGCCGGCGATCTCGTGGAAGTAGGCGTCCTGGCCCTTCAGGCTGGTACAGGCTGCCGAGAGGTCGGACGAGGACATCTGCTGGGCAAGGACGCGGATGCTGTCGCTGCAGGTGTACTCGACGGGAAGGACGGCGCTCTTGATGCGTGCTGCCAGGTCGCAGGTGTTGTACACGGTGCAGTTGGCCCGGTCGTAGTAGTCGGCCATCTCGGCGAGACCGACCCAGAGCGGTGCGGTGTTCCCGGTCAGGGAGCTGCGGCCGAGCAGGTCGACGACGAGCGGGCGTGCCTTGGGCCGCAGCGACTCCTCCTGGAGGAAACGTCCGAGCTCGCGCCCGGCGTTGGAGGTCAGGTAGGAGCGGTCCGTGCCCAGCAGCCCGAGGTGGTCGCGGGCGAAGCCGGCGAGCGCGTCGAGCAGGCTCGGGTCGGCCTGGACGGCGCTGACGAACTCGGGCACCTGGTGGCCTCGGAAGGTCACCGTGTAGACGCTGTTGACGGCGTTGAGCATGTACCAGGAGCTGTCGTACGAGGAGTCGTAGTCGGCGAGCAGGCGTTTGACGACGGAGAGGTAGCGGGCGTTCTGCACGGCACTGTCGATGAGGATGACGGCTTCGGACAGGGTCTCCCCGTTGGCGTCCGTGACGTCATAGGCGTGCGCGGAGGCGAAGAAGGCGTCGAGCCCGCCCTGGATGGCGGTGCGGAGCGGGTCGCCGTATGCGCCGACGGTGGCGGGGTCGTAGTACTGCACGTAGTAGCCGGCCCGGAGGAAGAGCACCAGCTGGGGCATGCCGGTGCTGCTGTCACCCGGGTACGCGGCCGATCCGTCGCGCAGGGCCTGGGCGACGGTGACCATCTGGGCCTCGCGGAAGGCGAGGTAGCCGTCGTTGCCCTTGACCGTGAACAGGGTGTTGACGCATGCGGTCGTCGACGACTTGATCTGCTGCACCAGGCCACTGCCGGTGCGGCTGGTGAAGTCGGCGACGGAGCACGCGGCGGCGGGGGCGATTCCGGCGGCCCGCGCGGCGGAGCGGGACTTGGCCTTCATCGAGGGGGCCGGGTGGCTCGGCGCGGTGGCACGCGGGTCGTCGTAGTCCCGCTCCAGCGCGTCCCTGGACGCGGTCTGCGGTGCCCGGTCGGCGGGCTTCAGGGCCGTGCCGGTCACGTGGCCGGGGTCCTGGACGGGCGCGGTGAGTGGCTGCGCTGCCGGGCCGCCCGGCTCGGGGGCCCCGGGAGCAACGGACTTGCCCGCGGCAGCAGTTGTGGTGATCGCAGCCGGTATGGAGGGCCGGGGCTCGGCGGCCCGGCTCGGTGCGGAAAGCATGCCGACGCCGAGACAGGCGGCCAGGGCCGCGGTGGACAAGCCGGTGAATCTCTGTCGAACCGTTCGGTTCTTCACGTGCCGCCTCCCAGCGGTGTGGTGCCGCACGACGTTGCGCGGCGTGGGGGATGGCGCGGTCGAGGCCCGGACGACCGATCCGACTCATGACATGAGCACGACCTCAAGCACGCGTCAGTACAATGGCACATGTCACATGTCTTTTGGAAGGAGCTGTGCGTACATTCATCCGCACGCCAACTGCCCTCTGCCACACCCTGCTTGTCGGGGCGCCACCACATCCCGAGGAGTTCCGATCGCGGCTCGATGCACCTCGGCGCAGCGGCCGGGGGACGATCTCCTGCGCGGCAGAGGGGCGCGGGTGCGGGGTGGGTTCGGGTACGGCTTCGGGTGCGGGTTCAGGTACGACTTCGGGTGCGGGTTCAGGTACGACTTCGGCGGCGACCGGGTGTCAGGACCGACCGCCGGAGTCGCGCCGGATTTCGCGGGCTCGGCATGGCCGAGGCCGAAAGGCCCCAAGGTCTTCCGCCCGGCCTCCGCGAGCCCGGCCTGATCCGACCGGGAGGCCCTGAGGGCTGTCCCGCGATTCCCGGCGGGACAGCCCTCAGGCCGACGGCCGGGCGAGCTTGACGGCCACCGCGTCGAGGACCCAGTCCAGGCCGGTCGCGAAGGACGACTCGGCGTCCACGTCCGCACCGTCGTACACGGCCTTGGCCAGCGCCGGGAAGCGGCCCGTGGCCAGCTCCTTCGCCAGACGCGGGCCGGAGGCGCGCTGCCATTCGCTCAAGGACAGGCCCGTGGCGCGCTCGGCCCGCAGGTTGGTGATCTCGCGCCTGATCGCGCCGTTGTAGTAGGCGCTGACCGTCTCCACGGCACGCATGGCGGTGTCGACGTCGGCGAGGCCGTCGAGGGCGGCCAGCGTGACCTCGGCCACGGCGACGCCGTTCGGGCCCAGGGCCGCACGGCCACCGAGCAGGTCGGCAAGCCATTCGTGACGGAGGGCGGCCCGCCTGGTGCGGTGGGCGAGGACACCCAGCGCCTCGCGCCAGTCACCGGGCCGCTCCTCGGGGAGGATCTCGGCGTAGACCTCGTCCACCATGAGGTCGAACAACTCCTCCTTGGTGGAGATGTATCCGTACAGCCGCATCGGTCCGGCGCCCAGGCGGGCCGCGACCTTGCGCAACGACACCGCCGCCAGTCCGCCCTCGTCGGCCAGCGCCATGGCGGCGACGACGATCCGCGCCCGGTCGAGCGGCACGGGGCGATTCGGCGGCTCCGGCCGGTCCCACACAGTCATGGTCACATCGTACTGTTGCGATACAGCGCATCATCTCAATACAGTGTATCGCCATGAGACACCGAATCGCCGTGGTCGGAAGTGGACCGGCGGGCCTTGCCTTCGCCCGCGTCCTGCACCGTCATGGCCACCTTGTGACGGTCCTCGAACGCGATCCCGCCTCCGATGCCCGTCCCCCGGGCGGCACGCTGGACCTGCACGCAGGGCTGGGTCAGCTCGCGCTGGACAAGGCGGGGCTGCTGGCCGGGTTCCAGGCCCTGTCCCGGCCCGAGGGGCAGGCCATGCGCATCCTGGACACGGACGGGACCGTCCTGCGCGACTGGCGGCCCCGCCCGGGCGACCGGGCCAATCCCGAGATCGACCGCGGTCAACTCCGCGATCTGCTGCTCGGCCCGCTGGACGTGAAGTGGGGGCGGGTCGTGACGAAGGTGGTGCCAGGGAGCCGGGACGGCGTAACGGTCCATTGCGCGGAAGGCCGGCAGGAGACGTTCGACCTGGTGGTCGGTGCGGACGGTGCCTGGTCCCGGGTCCGTCCGGCGGTCTCGTCCGCGACGCCGCACTACACGGGCGTCGCCGTGGCCGAAACCTCCCTGGACGACGTCGACACCCGCCACCCCGGCCTCGCGCGGCTTGTCGGCGACGGTTCCGTGGCCGTGTACGGCGTGAACCGCGCGCTCGTCGCCCAGCGCGGCAGCGGCGGCCACGTCAAGGTGTACGCCCAGTTCCGCGCGCCGCTCGACTGGCACACGGACCTGGACCCGGCCGACACCGAAGCTGCGCGCTCCAGCCTGCTGGCCCTCTTCGACGGCTGGGCCGCCCCCGTCCTCGGCCTCCTCCGCCACGGCCCCGCGTTCGTCCACCGACCGATCCACGTACTGCCCGTGTCCCACACCTGGGCCCATGTCCGCGGAGTGACGCTCCTGGGTGACGCCGCCCACCTGATGCCACCCCTGGGGGCGGGCGCGAACCTCGCCCTGCTGGAAGGCGCCGAACTCGCCGAGTCCATCGCCGCCGGCCCCGAAGACCTCGACGCGACCGTCCGCGCCTTCGAGGAACGGATGTGGGCACGGGCCGGCCGATGGGCGAAGATCACGGCAGCCGGTCTGGAACGCCTCGTGAGCCCGGACCCCGCCGAAGCCCTCGCCCTGTTCGACCAGGTCCAGCCATCCTGAGCGCCGGACACAACAGTGCGGAGCGGGTAGCGGGCGGAAGCCGGGCACCGCTCCGTCCGGGGCAACAGCCGCCCCGGAACCGCGCGAAGACCTCGGAGCCGGCTGACCGGAGCCCGTAGGCCTCGGAGCGGGCGGGCCGGAGCCCGAAGACCTCGGAGCCGGCGGGCCGGAGCGCGAAAACCTCAGGCCCGCCGGACCGGCACCCCTTCGGGCGCCTCGCCTGCGCGCTCGGCCCCGTCCTGCCTGCCGTCGGCCCAGAGAGACCGGACATGGGACATATGGGCGAGCATGCAGGCCTCGGCCCCCGGGGCGTCACCTGCGACCACCAGGTCCAGCAGCTGTACGTGTTCCTCCGCGGAGGCGATCAGCTGCCCCGACTCGGCCAGCCGGTTCAGGCCGAACAGCCGTGAACGCTTGCGCAGTTCGCTGACCTCATCGACCAGCCTCCGGTTCCCGGCCAGCGCCAGCAGGGCGAGATGGAACCGGCGGTCCGCCTCCAGATAGCCCAGAATGTCGTGCCGACGGGCGGCCTCGACGATCTCCAGCGCTACGGGCCGCAGCGCCTCCAACTCCTGGGTGAGGCCCATCCGCGCGATCCTCCCCACGGTGGGCACCTCGATCATGGCGCGGAGTTCGGTGAAGTCGTCGAGGTCCTGCTCGGTCAGTTCGGTGACCCTGAAACCCTTGTTGCGGACGGCCTCGACCAGGCCCTCACGGGCCAGATCGAGCATCGCCTCACGGACGGGCGTCGCGGAGACCCCGAAGTCCGAGGCGAGCGCGGGCGCCGAGTACACGGTTCCCGGCTTCAGTTCGCCGGAGATCAGCGCCGCTCGCAGTGCGTGCGCCACCTGGTCGCGCAGATGCTCCTGCGCCGAGATCACGTTGAGCGAGGTCAGGCGGGCCATGTCTGTTCCTCCAGCACCGTGCGGAGCCCAAGAATACAATGTGACGTTGCCCGTCACGGACTTGGCGGTTCACAGCAGGAAGCCCTCGGGAAACGGATCGGCCGGGTCGAGGAAGTACTGGGCGGTCCCCGTGATCCAGGCACGCCCGGTGACGGTGGGAACGACGGCGGGCAGCGTTCCCACGGTGGTCTCGGCGACGAGCCGGCCGGTGAACTCCGTACCGATGAAGGACTCGTTGACGAAGTCGGTGTCCAGGGCCAGTTCCCCCCGCGCGTGGAGCTGGGCCATGCGCGCGGAGGTTCCGGTGCCGCACGGCGAACGGTCGAACCAGCCGGGGTGGATGGCCATGGCGTGCCGGGAACGGACGGCGTCCGAGCCGGGGGCGATCAGCTGGACGTGCTTGAGCCCGTGGATGGCGGGGTCGAGCGGGTGGACCGGGCGGTCGCCGGCGTTGACGGCGTCCATCAGGGCGAGCCCGGCGGCCAGCAACTCGCCCTTGCGGGACCGGTCGAACGGAAGTCCCAGATCGTCCAGTCGGACCATGGCGTAGAAGTTTCCGCCGTACGCGAGGTCGTAGGGCACGGTGCCGTGGCCGGCGACCTTCGCCGTGAGTCCGAGTCCGGCACTGAAGGCGGGGACGTTGGTCAGGGTGACGGAGACGGCGGCGCCGTCCTCGACCCGGACGTCGACGCTCACCAGCCCGGCGGGAGTGTCCAGCTTCACCGTGGTGACCGGCTCGGTGACCTCCACCATGCCGGTCTCCACCAGAACGGTGGCCACCCCGATGGTGCCGTGCCCGCACATCGGCAGACAGCCTGAGACCTCCATGAACAGGACCCCGAAGTCGGCATCGGGCCGGGTGGGCGGCTGGAGTATCGCCCCGCTCATGGCCGCGTGGCCGCGCGGCTCGTACATCAGCAGGGTCCGCACCGCGTCCCGGTGCGCCATGAAGTGGGCGCGGCGCTCGGCCATGGTGGCGCCGGGCAGCGTGCCGATGCCTCCGGTGATCACCCGGGTGGGCATGCCTTCGGTGTGCGAGTCGACGGCGTGGAAGATGTGACGCGTGCGCAAGTGTCCCCCTCGTTCGTCCGGCCGGTCCGGTGCGAAGCACCGTCGGTGGAGTTCAGGTTGTGCCGGCGGGTCGCCGGGTGCGGTTAGTCGAGGCCCTCGGCGAGCGCCTTCTCGGTGGCCGCGCGCACAGCAGCCAGGGCGCCGTCGTCGAGCGGCAGCCGCGGCGGCCGGGTGGGGCCGCCGTGCCGCCCGACGATGTCCATCGACGCCTTGATGGCCTGGACGAACTCCGGCTTGGAGTCCCAGCGCAGCAGCGGGTGCAGCCGGCGGTACAACGGCAGCGCGGTGCCCAGGTCCCCGGACACCGCCGCCCGGTACAGCGCGACGCAGCCCGCGGGCAGCATGTTGGGGCAGCCGGCGATCCAGCCGACCGCCCCCGCCAGGGCGAGTTCCAGCAGGACGTCGTCGGCGCCCACCAGCAGGTCGAGCCCCGGGGCCTCCTCGGCGATCTCGTAGGCCCTGCGGACGTCACCGCTGAACTCCTTGACGGCGACGACGGAACCGTCGGCGTGGAGCTGGGCCAGCAGCCGCGGTGTCAGATCGACCTTGGTGTCGTACGGATTGTTGTACGCGACGACCGGCAGGCCCACGGAGGCGACTTCCGCGTAGTGCGCACGGACCGCCGCGTCGTCGCACGGGTATCCGTTGGGCGGCAGCAGCAGGACGGAACCCGCACCCGCCTCGGCCGCCTGCTCGGCGCGACGTCGTGCCTGGGTGCTGTCGTACGCGGAGACGCCGGGCATCACCCTCGTTCCGTCCCCGGCCGCTTCGACGGCGACCCGCACGACCTGGTCGCGCTCCTGGTCCGTGAGGGTCTGGTACTCCCCCAGCGAGCCGTTGGGCACGACGCCGTCGCACCCTTGGGCGACGAGGTCGTGCACATGTGCGGCATACGCGCCGAAGTCGATGGACCGGTCCTCGCGCAAGGTGAGTGGCGTGGCCACCATGACGCCCCGCCAGGGACGGTTGCGCTCATGGGTGTTCGTCGTCATGCGGGCTCCTTGGAAGGTGTGTCGCAGGTGGGCAGGTGCGCCGGGTCGTGGGGTGCGCGCCCTCATGTGTCCTCGGGGCGGACGGCACGGGCAAGTACGGACAGGGGGACCGGACAGGCGATCGGGCGGCGGTCGGCGCCTCCGGTCTCGGCTGCGCAGCCGGCGAGTTCACGCACGGCGAATCCGCACGTCCGGCCCTGGCACCAGCCCATTCCGGCCCGGGTGAGGAGCTTGACCGTGCGGCTGTCTCCGGCGCCGAGTTCGCCGATGGCCGCGCGGATGGCGCCGGCGGTGACCTCCTCGCACCGGCAGACCTCGGTGTCCGTCGTCGTCCAGCCGGTCCAGCCCGGCCCCGGCCGGTGCACAGCGGCCATCAGCGCGGCGAACGCGCGCATCCGCCGGCGGGCCCTGCGGAGCGCTGCCACGCGTGCCGCTGCCTGTCTGCCGCGCGCGTCCACGACCACGGAGTGGGCGGCCAGTTCGCCCTCGGTCAGGGCGAGGTGGACGCCGCCGATGCCGCCGGTCTCGCCCGCGGCCCAGACCCCGGGCACGGTGGTACGCAGTTCCTCGTCGAGCTCCAGCGCGGCCGAGCCGTCCGCGCCGCACCGGGTGGCGCAGCCCAGCCCCACGGCGAGGTCCAGCTGCGGCACAAGACCGTGCCCGACGGCCAGGGTGTCGCACTCGATCCGGTGCCCGGTCCCCGGCAGCGGACGCCAGTCGCGGTCCAGCCGGCTCACCGTGACAGCCTCCACCCGGTTGGTGCCGTGGACAGCGGTGACCGCCCGGCGCATCAGCGGCCGGACCCGGTGCCGCGCCAGCGCCGCACCGTGCCGGGCCCCCTCGGCGAGCCGGCCGGGGCTGGTGGCCAGCACCATCGGCGCACGCCCGTATGCCGCGTATCCGGCGGCCTCCACCAGCGCGGGAACCCGGGCGCCCGCGCGGGCGAGGGAGACCGCGACCGCCTGCAACAGCGGTCCGCTGCCGGCGACGACGACGCGCCGGCCCGGCAGCACCAGGCCGGACTTCAGCATGGCCTGCGCCCCGGCCGCTCCGACGACTCCCGGAAGGGTCCAGCCGGGAAACGGGAGTTGGCGCTCGTAGGAGCCGGTCGCGACGAGCAGCCGACGGGCGTCGAGCGTACCGGCCCCGTCCCGGCCGTCGGGCCCGGTGACCGCGTGCAGGGTCCAGTCCGCCCCGCGCCGTTCCACGGCCCAGACGTGGTGGCCGGCCAGCCGGCGGATCCGGCCTGCTGTGCGATGCCGGTCGAGCCGTGCGATGAGATCGGTGAAATCGTCCCAGCCGTGGTGCAGTTGCTCGGGCCGGGTGGCACCGAGGCCGGGGGCGGGGGCACGGTAGTACTGACCGCCCAGCGTGTCCGCGGCGTCGAGCAGAACCACGTCGAGTCCGCCGTCGGCCGCGGTGACGGCCGCTGCCAGCCCCGCGGGACCCGCACCCACCACCGCGAGTTCGGTGCGCTCGTACCGGGCGGCGGGCGGCTCAGCGGACGGATCCGGCATGCCCGTCCCCTTCCTGCGTGGTGACGGCATGCCCGTCCCCTTCCTGCGTGGTGACGGCATCGCCGCGGTGGGCGGGCAGCAGGCAGGCACGCCGGTTGGGGCGGCCGTTGACGGTGACCAGGCAGTCGAAGCAGGATCCGATCCCGCAGAAGGCACCCCTCGGCCGTCCGGTCACCCCGGTGGTGCGCCAGGTGAGGACGGAGGCGGCCCAGAGGGCGGCCGCGATGCTCTGGCCGGGCAGGGCGGGGACCGGGCGGCCGTCGAAGGTGATCTGGAAGGCGGGGCCGGGATCGGCGCCGGCCAGGGCTGCCGGGGTTCGTGCGGCCGTACGGATGCGGGGACGTCTCACCAGGGCTCCTGCTCAGTCGGCGGTCGGGCAGTCCGGATCTTCCCGAGGCTCCCGAAGAGTTCGGCGGGCTTCCCGGAGGGTTCGGCGGGCTTCTCGGGGCGTACGACGGGCTTCTCGGGGGTGTACGTGTCACGGCGACGGCCTCGGAGGCCTGTCGGGTGGCTTCGGACCGGACGGTCAGCCTCCGGGGCCAGTACCGGAGCCGGGGCCAGCACCGGGGCCGGGGCCGGGGCCCGTGTCGAACCGGTCCGGGCGGAACGGCTCGGGGTCGACGGCCGGTTTCTCCTCTCGGATCAAGGCGGTGATCAGGGCGGCCGTGGCGGGCGCCAGCCCGATGCCCGCGCCCTCGTGACCGCAGGCGTGAAAGAGCCCCGGCACCCGGCGGTCGGGGCCGATCGCCGGAAGGTGGTCGGGCAGGTAGGGACGGAAGCCGTGGTAGGCCCGCAGCACCCGGGTATGGGCCAGCACCGGGAAGAGCGCGGACGCCGCTGCTGCCAGCTGTGCGACCACAGGGACGGACAACGTCCGGTCGAAGCCCACCCGTTCACGGCTGGCGCCGATCAGGACCGGCCCGGCCCGGGTGCCCTCCACGACGGGGGAGGTCTGCAGAGCGGCGGACGCGCTCGACACATCGGCCACGTACTCCGCCGCGTACACCTTGTGTCTGATCAGTGGCGGCAGCGGCTCGGTCACCAGGACGAAGCCACGCCTGGGCAGCACGGGCAGTTCCACGCCCGCCAGCGCCGCCAGCACCCCGCCCCGTACCCCCGTCGCGTTGACCACCGCCGGGGCGAGCAGATCGCCCGCACGGGTCCGTACGCCGCGCACCGCGCCCGTCGGGGCCGTCAGCACGGCCGTGACCGCCTGTCCCGGGTGAAGGACGGCTCCGGTGTCGCGGGCCGCACGGACGAGATGGGCCGCCGCCAGGGCAGGCTGGACCTGGGCATCCTGGGGGTAGAGGAACCCTCCGGCGAGCCCGGACGCCAAGTGCGGTTCGGTAGAAGTCAGTTCATCTGCTGCCACCGCGGTGCACCGGACGCCCGCCGCTCGCTGCCCGGCAGCGGTCGCGGTCAGGGTGGCCAGCGATTCGGGGCCTGCCGCGACGACCAGGCCCCCCTTCCGCTCGAACTCGACCGCGGAGGGCAGCACTTCGGACAGCTCCTGCCAGAGCGCGGCGGACAGGAGCGCGAGATCCAGCTCCGGGCCCGGCACCTTGTCGGACACCAGGAGGTTCCCCTCCCCCGCTCCGGTGGTGCCTCCGGCGACCGGTCCGCTGTCCACCACCGCGACCGAGAGTCCGGACCGGGCGGCGTAGTACGCGCAGGCGGCACCGACCACTCCGGCGCCGACGACGACCACGTCGAAACGCTGTCTCGTGAACACGGCAGTAATATGTCACATTGCCCAGACCCCGCCAAGAGGGCGTCATCAAACCGCATTTGATGCCTCGTCACCTCTGCCGCGGACCTTACGGACGGGGCATGTTGCGCAGGTTGGAGCGGGCCATCTGGACCATCCGGCCCACTCCGCCGTCCAGCACGATCTTGCTGGCGGAGAGCGCGAAGCCGGTCACCATGTCCGCGCTGATCTTCGGCGGGATGGAGAGGGCGTTCGGGTCGGTCACGATATCGACGAGCGCCGGCCCCTTGTGCGTGAAGGCGTCCCGGAGGGCGCTCTCCAGCTGCTTGGGCTTCTCGACACGGACGCCGTACGCCCCCGAGGCCCGTGCGACGGCCGCGAAGTCGGGGTTCTTGTTGGTCGTGCCGAACGACGGCAGACCCGCGACCAGCATCTCCAGCTCGACCATGCCCAGCGAGGAGTTGTTGAACAGCACGACCTTCACCGGCAGGTCGTACTGGACGAGGGTCAGGAAGTCCCCCATCAGCATGGTGAATCCGCCGTCCCCCGACATCGAGACGACCTGCCGGTTCCGGTCGGTGAACTGCGCCCCGATGGCCTGCGGCAGCGCGTTGGCCATCGAGCCGTGGCTGAACGAACCGATCACCCGGCGCTTGCCGTTCGGCGTCAGATAGCGGGCCGCCCAGACATTGCACATGCCCGTATCGACAGTGAACACCGCGTCCTCGTCAGCGAGTTCGTCCAGGACCGAGGCCACGTACTCCGGGTGGATCGGCACGTGCTTCTCCACCTTGCGCGTGTACGCGCTGATCACGCCCTCCAGCGCGTCCGCGTGCTTCTTGAGCATCCGGTCGAGGAACTTGCGGTCGCTCTTGGCCTTCACCCGCGGGGTCAGACAGCGCAGCGTCTCGCGGACATCGCCCCAGACCGCCAGGTCGAGCTTGGAGCGGCGTCCCAGGTGCTCCGGGCGCACATCGACCTGGACGATCTTCACATCGGTGGGAAGAAAGGCGTTGTACGGGAAGTCCGTGCCGAGCAGGATCAGCAGGTCGCACTCGTTGGTGGCCTCGTACGCGGCGCCGTAGCCGAGCAGCCCGCTCATGCCGACGTCGTACGGGTTGTCGTACTGGATCCACTCCTTGCCGCGCAGGGCGTGGCCCACGGGGGCCTTGACCCGCTCGGCGAACTCCATCACCTCGGCATGCGCACCCGCCGTGCCGCTGCCGCAGAACAGCGTCACCCGTTTGGCCTCGTCAACCATCCGGCAGAGCTTCTCGATCTCCGCGTCCCCCGGCCGCACCGTGGGCCGCGAAGTCACCAGGGCATGTTCGACGGACTTCTCCGGCGCAGGCTGCGAGGCCACGTCGCCGGGCATCGACACGACGGCGACACCTCCCCGGCCGACCGCGTGCTGAATGGCTGTCTGGAGCAGCCGGGGCATCTGCCGCGGGTTGGAGATCATCTCGTTGTAGTGGCTGCACTCCTGGAAGAGCAGCTCCGGATGGGTCTCCTGGAAGTAGCCGAGGCCGATCTCGCCCGACGGGATGTGCGAGGCGAGCGCGAGCACGGGGGCCATGGACCGATGGGCGTCGTAGAGGCCGTTGATGAGGTGCAGGTTGCCCGGGCCGCAGGAACCGGCGCAGGCCGCCAGCTCGCCGGTGACCTGCGCCTCGGCGCCGGCGGCGAACGCCGCCGTCTCCTCGTGTCTGACCTGGATCCAGTCGATGTCCGGGTTGCGGCGGATCGCGTCGACGACCGGGTTGAGGCTGTCGCCGACCACCCCGTACAGGCGTTTGACGCCCGCCCGGGCGAGGATGTCGACGAACTGCTCCGACACGTTCTGCTTGGCCATGGGTGCGCACTCCCTCTGCCTGTGCTCCGTGCACGTCCGGCTGTCCTGATACCGGGGCGTGAAACCCCGGCCGGACGGGTTCTCCGGAGTCCATCAACCCACGGTCCGGGCAGTTACGCCTCCCAGACGCCGACCGCCGTCCGGTCGTCGGCGTACCCCTTCACCCTGAGCTGGGCGTCGGCCAGGAACGCGCCGAGGCCGGGCGGGCGGGCCGGTGTCCAGCGTCCGGCCAGCTCCTCGGCCAGTGCCGGCTCGCCACGCATCGGCTCGGACAGGCCGGGGCTGCAGAGCAGCAGGGTGTCGCCCGGCCGGGCGACCGACGCGCGGAAGCGGAACGGCTCGGCGGGCGGCGGGACCGGGGCCTCGATGTACGGAGGCGGGGCAGTGGTGACCCCCAGATCCATGGTCAGCCGGTCTCCTTCGGGCCCGCTCTCGGGCACCGCGGAACCGTAGCCCACCACGGCTTCGCCGGTGAGCGAGCCGGGCTGCGGAACGATCGGTTCGAGGTCCTGCCAGCCGCCGTTCCGGAGCCGGAAGAGCCCTCCGCCACCCACACCGAAGAAGACCCGGGTACGGCATTCGGGGTCGGCGGACAGCAGCAGGCAGCGCAGACCTGTCGTGTACTCGTGCGGTTCGCGGCCGAGTTCGGCGGCCCGGGCGCGCAGCTTGCCGTAGCCGCGGTCGGTGAGCCGGTGCAGTCCGGACTTGAGGTCGCCGCGGCGCCCTGCCCGTATGTCGTCGGAGAGCCGGGCATGGCTGCGCCCGACGGCTTCACCGATCCAGCGGCAGGCGTCGGCCGCGGCCAGATGCGCGTGCTCGGACGAGCGGTCGCCACTCGCGACGGCGACGAGGACGAGTGCGCCCTCCGCGGTGCCGAACCGCGCGGTGAGCAGCGCGTCACGCCGCGGTTCTCCCCGGAAGCGGGCGGAGTCGCCCCGTACGGAAGCGGCCCGCAGGGTGTACGTGCCGTACCGGGCGCCGTCGAGCACGGTATCGGCGACGAGCCCGTCCAGCTCGCGCGGGTCGCTCGCGGGCAGCGCGGTGGGCTCGGCCTCGTACGTGGGCGGCCTCGCACCCACGTGGGCGACGGGGGGATGCGGTGCCCGCGCCTCGGGGACGGGAGCGGGGGCGGCCGGTTCCGCGACGGCGGCGGGTTCGGAGTCGACGGCGGGTTCGGAGTCGACGGGCCTCCCTGGGCTGGTGGGCGCCGACGCCCCGGCCTCCTGCCCGGCGGGGACGTCCTGGGCGATGCGGGGATCGGCGAGCGGCTGCGGGACCGGCGGTGGTTCCGGTGTCCCGGCCCGCCGCGTCCCCGTTTCAGGCGCCGGCTCAGCGGCCCGGACCGGCTCGGATGCCGGGGGCGGTGGCGGCGTCGCGGAAGCCGGGGGCGGAGACGGGGGCTGGGGCGGTGAGGACGGTGGCGGGGCCGCGAAGGTGCGGGGCCGCTGGGGGCCGGAAGGCGGCTCCCACGGGGCGCGGCTGGTCACCTCGGGCGGCGGGGCCGGTGAGTCCGCCCCCGTTCGGGTGGCGGCGGACGTCGCCACCCTCGGCTCGGGCGCCGCGGCCGCGGTCTCGTACGCCTCACCGCCGTCGGGCCCCACCGCGTCCGAAGCCGAGTCGAAGCGGTCGTCGAGACTGTCGGCCGCCCGGCTCGCCCCGGCGTCCGGGGCGGATTCGTCGTACAGCCTGCGCCACCAGTCGTCCTCATGGGCGGCGGGCCTCTCCCCCTGCTGACTCATGCCCTTATTGTCCACCGCGGAGGCCGTGCGAAAACGGGGCATCGGGAAAATGTGGCCGAGGCCCGTCATGGAAATGGTCCGCCGGGCGGCCCCACCCCCCACGGGAAGGACGCCCGGCGGACCGGCTCGGATGACGCGACGTCAGCGCACGGCGTAGGCGTCGGTCACGGTCTGGACGACGGAGTTGCCGTTGGCGTCCGTCAGTTCGGTTCTCAGGGTGACCGGCTTTCCGGCCGCGCCCGCGTGGTTCACGGTCGCGCTCCAACGGCCGCCCCGCTGAGCGGTGGTGGCCTCGATCCAGGTCCCGCCGCCGTCGTACGAGTACGAGACCTTGGCCTCGGTGACCTTGCCGGGTGTGTAGCCGGCGTGGCCCGTGACGCTCAGTCCGATCCGCTGGCCGTCCTTCGCTTCGAGGGTCTTCATGCCGTCCGACGGCAGGCCGTAGCCGGGGAAGAGCAGCGGAATGCCCTGCGAGTAGGCGTTCTCGTCCCGGTGCGAGCGGAACTTCCAGGTGGTCTCGGTCGAGGTGGACCGCTTCCACACGCTCGCGGGCTGGCCGAACTTACGCGTCACCAGGGTGAGTTCGTATGCGGCGTCCTCCGCAGGGACGGCGAACACCCCGTTCGGCCAGCCGGATTCGCCGATCACCTGGCCGCCACTGGTGAGCCGCATGCCTCCCATGTCACCGAAGGAGCCCTGGAGGCCACTGTGTTCGCTGTCGCTCCAGAAGCCCGGCGCGACACCGATCAGGTTGTCCTGGCGTTCGGCGGCGAGCATCTGCTCGCCCTGGTCGTCACGGGGCACGGACGGACCGACGATGCCCCGGTACCAGTTCGCCGTACGCTTCGAACCAGCCTTGTACGTACGGTACGTGTCCATCATGAGCTCGCCCCACGGGAAGCTGGACGAGAGTGCCTGCTGCCAGGTGCTGTCGCCCGCCGAGTAGTACTCGGTGCGCTTTCCCGGAGCGGGAACGGTGTCGAACGCGCCGATGCCGTACCGGGCTCCGTAGGGGCGGGCGACGAGCAGCGTATCGACGAAGTCGGTCCTGACGCCCATGGATTCGTAGGTGGACTCGACCGTGCTGAGCGCCTTGTCCTTGACCCTGTACGTGCGGTCCGAGGTGACGGTGCCCGTCTCGGGGAAGGCCAGGTTGTAGACGAACGGGCTGGACGCGATGGCCTTCCAGCTCAGTCTCACCGGTCCGGCGGCCAGCGCGGCGGTCAGGTCGGCCGCCTCGTCCGCCTGGATGCCGAGCGAGGGCAGGGGCGCCGCACCGTATCCGACGGACGGCTTCCACGGACCGGCGGACGGGCGGTGCGCGATGACCGCCACGGCGCCGGCAGCCGCGGCGTCGCGCGCCTGGGCGGTCATGGAGCCGCCGTCCCCGACGCGGACCAGTGCGATCCGGCCCGACACCTGGGCGGCCTTCAGCTCGTCGGGCGTGCCGGTGCCCGCGTCGACGAGTGCGGCCTGGCCGGTTCCGTCGAGGTTGACGGACCCGTAGGACGCGGAAACGGGATGCAGGGTGGCGCCTCCGACGACCGCCAGCTTCTCGATCTGCGGAGCGTAGGCGCGCCAGAAGCTGTCGAACTCGAAGTCGCCGTCCCGGGCCCTGCCCTGGATGTCGACCAGGTAGTCCTTGACGATGCCGGTGCCCGAGATCGACCCGGAGTGCAGCCAGACGTCGTCCCAGCTGCGGCCGAAGGCAAGGGTGGTGCCGCGGGTCTCGGTGGCACGGTCCTCGGTCTTCAGCTTGATCCGGTGCGCCTTGCGTGCGTCCAGCACCAGGACGGTGTCCTTGGTGACGTTCAGCTGGGGCCTGGCCAGATATCCGACCGACCTGGCGAGGAGGCCCGCGGCATCCTCGGGGTCGGCCGAGGTGATGAAACTGGAGACGAAGTAGGCGCCGGGGCGCACCTGGTACACCTGGTCGGCCGAGCCGTTGTTGAAGCGGCGCTCGCCGGTGGCGGTGTCGGTGCCGATGACGTCCAGCGAGGACGAACCGGTGGCGGGCTTGCCGTTGCCGTCGATCAGCTTGACGCGCAGGGTGACGGTCTCGGCGCCCACGTACAGCGAGAACGGGGTGGATACCTTGCCGCCGCCGGTGGCGGTGGCCAGCACCCGGCCGGTGACGTCGCCGTACTGGCTGTCCTGGAGTTTCGCGGTGGGATCGAGCTTCAGCGGGACTTGTACGGTTGCTCCGGCCGGCACGGTGACGCTCTTCGCGCCGAGTGCGGCGACGGAGGACCGGACGGCCGAGCCGTCGTTGCCCGTGACGCCCTGGACCGTGAGCGAGAGCTTCACCGGCTTGTCGCCCGTGTTGGTGTACGGGATCTGCACAGTGGTGCGGTCGGTCTTGTCCTGCGGCCAGTTGAAGGTTCCGCCCTGGACGGCGGGTGCGCCGGTGAGGGTGGTGTCGATGGCGGCCTTGACGTCCAGCCGGCCGCCGCCGGTCTCGCGTACGTCTCCGGGGATGTCGCTCTTCGCGGACGACACGAGGGCCGCCTTGATCTGCTGGGCCGTCCAGTCGGGGTGGCGTTCCTTGACAAGGGCGGCGGCGCCCGCGACATGCGGGGTGGCCATCGACGTACCGGACATCGACCGGTAGGCGTAGACCCCGCGTCCGCCCGCGGCGGCGGCGGAGATGTCGACTCCGGGGGCGGCGATCTCGGGCTTCAGGGTGTGCGTGACGATCGCCGGACCGCGGCTGGAGAACCGGGCGGTGGAGTCGTCGCGGTCGACGGCACCGACGGTGAGCACACTGGGCGCGCAGCCGGGCGAGGAGACGGTGTTGAGCGTCGGTCCCGCGTTGCCGGCCGCGATGACGAAGAGCGTGTCCTTGCTCCTGCCGAGCTCCTCGGCGGCCAGGCTCATCGGGTCGGTGCAGTCGGTGGGGGTCTGGCTGCCCAGGCTCATGGAGACGACGTCGGCCTTATGGTCGACGGCCCACTGCATGCCCGCGATGATCCAGGAGGAGTCACCCGAGCCGCTGTCGTTGAGCACCTTGCCGACGATCAGGTCGGCGCCGGGGGCGACGCCCTTCTTCTTGCCGTCACTGGCCGCCCCGCTGCCTCCGACGGTGGAGAGCGTGTGGGTGCCGTGGCCCTGGCGGTCTTCGGTGGTGTCGGAGTCGGTGAAGTTCTTCGACTCGGTGATCCGGCCCTTGAGGTCCGGGTGTTCGGCGTCGGCGCCGGTGTCCAGGACGGCGACCCTGGTGCCCTTGCCGTCGTAGCCGGCGGCCCAGGCGAGGTCGGCGCCGATCTGCTTGGTGGAGCGGTCGAGGCCGGCCTCGACCTTGCGGTCCAGCCAGAGCTTCTTCAGTCCGGCGGCGGAGCGGGACCGGCCGGCGCCGGTGACGTCCGACCAGAATCCGGCGGTCTGCTTCTTGTCGGCCTTGAGCGCGACACCGTCGATGGCCGGGAGGGCGAGGCCGCGCTCGGCTCCGCGCGGGGTGACGGGTGCGCTGCGTGCGATGTCCTTGGAGTAGGTCGCGATCAGCGGTACGGAGTCCGCGTGCGCGTCGTCGTACCCCTGACGGATCAGCCCGGTGACGTTGAAGAGTTCCTCGTCGACGGTGCCCCCGGCGAGCGCCTTCACCGCGGTCTCCGGGTACACGTACAGGTCCTGGCCCGAGCGGCGGGTCTGCACGAGGGGCACCGTGCCGTCCTCGCGGGGCAGGGCGGCGGCGGAGGCGTTTCCCGAACTGTCGGTGCTCACCAGCACCTTGTCGCCGGTGACCAGGGTGACGGTGACCGGCTTCGTCCCCCTGGCGGCCGAAGCCGCACTGCCGGTCAGCGGTCTTTCGACGGTCGCGTCGCCCTGTGGCGCTGCCACGGACGGTGCGATCACCATGACGGCGAGGGCGGCGGCGGTGGCCGCCCCCAGTGCCGTACGCGATATCGGACGCATCGCTCTCCCCAAGTGAAACCGGAATAAAGACGAGCAAAAGCCCGTATTCCAGATGTTGTTGGTGCTGCGGTGGCGCCACATTGGCAGAGTGCGGGGCTGTACAGGGATGATGTGCCCCGGCGGGTTTACGCCGTGGCTGTTTCCCGCCACGGCCGGGCGGCCGAGCAGCACGACTCGACAGGGAACAACGCGGCCGGGAGGAATCCGGGGATGCTGGGAGCCATAGGTCTCGATGAGACACAGGAGTCGGCCTACCGTGCGCTCGTGGCGGTCGGAGCCGCGGAGGTCTCCGATCTCGCACACCGGCTGGCACTGCCCGAGCGGGACACCGAGCGGGCGCTGCGGCGGCTGGAGCAGCAGGGGCTGGCCGCCCAGTCGTCGGCCCGTACGGGGCGCTGGGTCGCGGCGCCGCCCGGGGTCGCGCTGGGGGCGCTGCTGACCCAGCAGCGCCATGAGCTGGAGCAGGCGGAGCTGGCGGCCGCGCTGCTGGCCGAGGAGTACCGGGCGGATGCCGCCGAGCCCGCCGTGCACGATCTGGTCGAGGTGGTCACCGGAGCGAGCGCCGTGGCCCACCGTTTCCATCAGATTCAGCTGGGCGCGACGAGTGAGGTGTGCGCCCTGGTCACCGGAAATCCGATCGCCGTCAGCGGTATCGAGAACGAGTCGGAGGAGCGGGCCGCCACCCGCGGGGTGTCGTTCCGGGTGGTGGTCGAGCGCGAGGTGCTGGCACTGCCGTCGGGGATCCTGGAGCTGTCGGCGGCGCTGAGCCGCGACGAGCAGTGCCGTGTCGTGGACCGGGTTCCGACCAAGCTGGTCGTGGCGGACGGAGCGATGGCGATGGTGCCGCTGACCCGTCGGGGCGCGGAGGCAGCGGCCCTTGTGGTGCACGAATCAGGACTGCTGGAGTCGTTGAGGGGGCTCTTCGAGGCGGTGTGGCGCGAAGCGATGCCGCTACGGCTCGCCGAGAGCGGCCGAATCGACGAGGAATTCACGGGCCCTGATCCGACGGACCTGGAGATCCTGTCGCTGCTGCTGGCCGGCCTGACCGACGCCAGCGTCGCGAAGCAGCTGGACCTGGGACTGCGGACGGTGCAGCGCCGGGTCAAGGGCCTGATGGAGCTCACCGCGGTGTCGACCCGGCTCCAGCTGGGCTGGCACGCGTACGAACGGGGCTGGGTCGCCCGCGAACCGCGCCTCTGAGCGCGCCGCTGCGCCCGTCGTCGCGCCTCTGAGCTGCGCCGACGGGCTCGGGGCCGGGTGACGACGACGGGCGGGACCGGCCGGATTCCGGCAGGCTGGTCAAATGAGTGTGTGGCAGCTCGTCGCCGTCGGCCTGGTCATGCTGCTCGGCCTGATCGGTGTGCTGGTGCCCGGTGTGCCGGGGCAGGCGATCGTCTGGGCGGCCGTGCTGTGGTGGGCGCTGACGGACATGACACCGGCCGCCTGGGGTGTCCTGATCGGGGCCACCGCTCTGCTGCTGCTGAACCAGGCGCTGAAACCCCTGCTGCCGCCCCGCCGCCCCCGCGAGTCCGGGGCGCCCCGGCGGACGCTGATGCTCGGCGGGATCGGCGCGATCACCGGCTTCTTCGTGGTCCCGGTGGTCGGGGCGATCGCCGGGTACGTGGGGGTGATCTACGGGGCGGAGAGGCTGCGGCTGGGCAGCCGCGGGGCGGGCTGGGCGTCGGTCCGCTCGGTGATGCGGGCGACCGGCTACTCCGTGCTCGTCGAGCTGTTCGCGTGCCTGCTGGTGGCGGGTGCGTGGCTGGGCGCGGCCATCTGGGGCTGACAGTCCGCCCAAGCACGGCGTACACCGTAGGAGCGCCATGGCCGCCAGCGCCCCGAGCCGGGTGTCCCGTACGGATCCACATCGGGGTCGCCCAGGCCGCGCATCCGGATCAGCGCCGCCGTGGCCGGGCCGATCCCGGGAAGCCGTAGCAGCGCCTGCTCGGCCTCGTCCCGGTCGGCCCCCGCGTCGAGCCGTACCTCCCCCTCGGCGAGTGCGACGGTGAGCGCGCGCAGCGCGGGGCCGGACACCGCGCCGGCCAGGACACGGGGTTCGGGGAACACATGGGTGAGCCCGCCGCAGGGCACGTCCAGGACCTTCCCGTACGTCTCGACCAGCTCACCGGCCGCCACCGGGCCCAGCAGCGCCCGTACGGCGAACTCCTCCGGGTCCGCCGTACCGGGCGAGCGCACCCCCGGGCGCGCGGCGACCCCCGCCGCGAGCGCCGGATCGGCGCCGAGCAGTTCGTCCACGGCGTACGGATCGGCGTCCAGGTCGAAGAGGCGGCGCAGCCGCTGCACCGCGGTCGTCAGATCGCGCAGGTCCGTGAGGTGGATGCGAGCCTCCAGCCAGTTGCCGGCCGACCGCTCGTCCACGGCGGCGACACCCGTGCCGTGCGGCAGGCGCAGGGTGCGGCGGTAGGTCCGGGCCCCGGTCTCCCCGCCGACCTCCTCGATCCGGGCGACCGTCTCGGCGGCGAGCAGATCGAAGACCTCGCGCGCCGCGTACGGCCCCCGGTGCGCGAGCCGGAGCGGGATGCCGGCGGCGCGCCCCTCCCGGACGCCGGCCCCGAGCCCGGTGCCCGCCTCGGCGCGCAGATCGCTCGGGGTGCGGGCGTAGATCTGCCGGATGGTGTCGTTGAACTGGCGCACGCTGGCGAACCCGGCGGCAAAGGCAACCTCTGTGACGGGCAGCGCGGTGGTCTGGAGCAGGACCCGTGCGGTGTGCGCGCGCTGGGCGCGGGCCAGGGCGACGGGTCCCGCGCCAAGCTCCGCGTTGAGCTGCCGCTGGATCTGCCGCGAGCTGTAGCCGAGCCGGTGGGCGAGACCGTGGACGCCTTCCCGGTCCACCACACCGTCGCCGATCATCCGCATGGCGCGGCCGACCACGTCCGCCCGGACGTTCCAGTCCGCGGAGCCGGGGACGGCGTCCGGGCGGCAGCGGCGGCAGGCCCGGAAGCCGTTGCCCTGGGCGGCGGCCGCGGTGGGGTAGAAGCGGACGTTCTTGCGTTTAGGGGTGATGGCGGGGCAGCTCGGCCGGCAGTAGATGCCGGTCGTCTCGACGGCGAAGAAGAACTCCCCGTCGAAACGCGCGTCGCGGCTGCTCACCGCCTCGTACCTGGTCTCTTCGTCCATCACACGTCCAGTGTGCACCCCCGGACACTGCCGCACTCGCGGTTTTCGGACGTCGGCCAGGAGCCCCGGCTACCGTACGCGACCCCGCTTCGCTGCCACGGCGGCCCGGCCCTCGGCCCCCTTGCGCTTCCAGTCGCGCAGCATCTCCGAGCGGACCCGGGCGTCGGTCTTGGCGACGATGCGCCGGTTCTCGCGGAGCAGCTTGCGGTAGCTGTCGATGCGTCGCTCGGGGAGCGATCCGTCCTCGATCGCGGCGAGCACCGCGCAGCCCGGTTCGGCCTCGTGCGCGCAGTCGTGGAACCGGCACTGCCCGGCCAGCTCCTCGATCTCGGAGAAGACCTGGCCCACCCCGGTCTCCGCGTCCCACAGACCGACGCCGCGCAGTCCCGGGGTGTCGATCAGGACACCGCCGGAGGGCAGGACCAGCAGATTGCGGGTCGTGGTGGTGTGCCGGCCCTTGCCGTCGATGTCACGGGTGGCCCGCACCTCCATCTCGTCGTGCCCGAGGAGCGTGTTGGCGAGGGTGGACTTGCCCGCACCGGAGGCCCCGAGGAGCACGCTCGTTCCGCCGGAGACGATGGCGGCGAACACGTCGACACCCTCACCGGTGGCAGAGCTGACGGGCAGCACCTGCCCGCCGGGCGCGAGCCTCTCGACGTCCTGGACGAGATGGGAGAGCGTGACCGCGTCCGGGACCAGATCGGCCTTGGTGAGCACGACAAGGGTCTCGGCGGTCCCGCCCCCGCCCGCCGGACCATCGTGCAGCAGCGCGTCACCGCCGGTGCTGGACATGGCCAGGGCGAGGAACCGCTCCACCCGGCCGAGGTCGAGCTCGACGGCCAGCGAGACGCAGATGGCGATGTGGTCGACGTTGGTGGCGAGCACCTGGCCCTCGGAGCGCTTGGACGAGGTCGAGCGGACGAAGGCCGTGCGCCTCGGCAGCAGCGTGCGGACGAACTGCGGGTCACCGTCGGGGTCCACGGCGGCCCAGTCGCCCGTGCAGACGATCCGCATCGGGTCCCGGGGGACGACGAACGCCGTGTCCGCGCGGACCGTGCCGTGGGCGGTGACGATGTCGCACTGCCCTCGGTCGACCCGCACCACGCGTCCCGGGAGGAGCCCCTGTTCCGCGTACGGAGCGAACTCGGCCGCCCAGCCGTCGTCCCAGCCGTAGGCGGACAGCGGGTGCGACGACGAGGAGTCCTGAGGAGTGGAGAGAGAAGAGGGAGAAGAAAACGAGAAAGACAAGGGAAACCCTTCACAGGGTGGCCCCGGCAACGCGCACTGCGGCGCGGAGATTCTTGAAGTAGGTCAGCCGGTGGCCACGGGGGTGGGAACGATGCTCTTCGGCTTGTGGGCAGCGCCCACCGCAACGACAGTCATCAATGTCCTCACCTCCGGTTTCCCGCACGGTCCGGCACCAGCGGTCTTCTCCGCCGTCCGTAACGAGCCACACGATAGCCCGCGGCGGCCGGGCGGCGTCAACCGATTAATCACGGGCCTCCGTTCGGACCTGAACGGAGAGGTGCCAGGTGTCGCGGCCGGAATATCACAGGCTCTCCCTCGATCGAGTGATACGCATGGAGATCGACCGGTCGCGGACGGTTAGGGTGCCGGACATGACCTCCCCCCAGACAGCCACCGGCACGTTCACCCAGGCCCAGTTGGGCACGCTCAGCCTGATCGGCTGGAGCGGCGAGAACCCCCACGGCGATCACGACGTCGCCTTCCTGCTCGTCTATTCACTGGGCGACGGCTCGGAAGGGCCCGCTGTCGGCCTGGCCGCCATGCGCATCGCCCTGGGCCGCTGCGGACTCCCGGCCGGCGGCGCCCCGGTGCGCGCCGACGAGACGCCGGGCCTCCCGGTGAAGCTCCTCGTCCAGGCCGGCCAGGCAGTCCTGACGCTGCCTCACTTCAGTGCCCAGTACCCCGTACCGCCCCAGTGGCTGGCGGCTGCCGCCGAACAGGGCGAGGTGCACGCGATGTTCGCCACCCGCCCCTGGCCCCAGGGAGCACCAGGGCTTCCGGTGGGCGAGGAGGAGCTGCGCCTCTTCGCGGGCGACCCGGAGGTCATCGCAAGTTCCGCCCACTGCGTTCTTCCGGTGGGCAGCCTGCGCTGACCTCCCCCGAGCGCGCGCACCGGTGCCCACCACCCCCGCGGAGTGGTGGGCATCGACGCGTGCCCGGGTGCCGCGACCACGCACTGCGGGCGGCCCAGATACCGGGCCGCCCGCAGTGTGTGTCGGTGCTCAGCTGTTGCCGATGCCGTTCCCGGAGAGGACCGGAATGCCGTTCACCAGGTGCGAGAGCGCTTCGTCGCCCTTGGCCTGGGTGGAATTCTCGGCGCACTGCTGGTTCTGCGGGGAGGACAGGACATCGATGTCCTGGACCGCCACGGGCACGAAGAGGCCCACGAGTGAGCCCGCGTTGGCCTTGATCGGTGCTCCGAGGCAGAGCTTGTTCAGCGAGCCCTGGACGAGCTGGACCTGCGGGCTGCCGTCGCCCCGGGTCACACTGTTGCCGAACGAGTCCTTGGCGCCGTTGCCGTTGACCGACGTGGTGCCCTCTTCGTTGCCGATCGCCATGGCCGAGGGGGCCATGGCGGCCGAGAGGCCGACCAGAGAAACGGCCACTGCCGCGCCGGCCATCATCTTCTTCATCACGCTTCACCTTTCGGAGCGTTCCGTTCTGGAACGTACTGATCAACCTCTTGCGGAGGTTTCGGTTCCGCGGTTCCACCCAAATGGGTTCACTCCTGCGCAAGTTCGTTGTCGCGGCGTCAACCGCGCGCGCCCTCGACGGAGATGCGCGCTCCCGGGACGAAGCCGCCCACGCTGGTCCGCCCGGACTCCGCACCGCCCGGCGGAGCCCCGTCACGGCGGGCCGCCGCCTGCCACTCGGCGAGGAGACGGTCGTAGATCGGTGTGCTGTCCTGCGGGTACCGGTGCGGGTCCCGCGGTCGTTGGCTGTCGCGCTGGTCCATGAATGGCCCTTACCCGGTACGACGCGAAGCCTTCGCCGCGACTACGGCAGCCGGCTCAGCGGACCCGTCCTTTCGGGGGAGCCCCCGGCCGCGCCTCGGCACACGACGTGGGGCCGACCCGTCCGGGCGGCCGGAAAATTCCGGCTGCCCCGGACAACGGGTCGGCCCCACGCGTGCATCAGGGACCGCTGACGCCTCGCAAGCAGCGGGCGCCTCGGGAACGACTAGTCGTTGGCGACGCCGTTGCCGGACAGGATCGGGATTCCGGACAGGATGTGCGACAGAGCCTCGTCACCCTTGGCCTGGGTGGAGTTCTCGGTGCACTGCTGGTTCTGCGGGGAGGACAGGACGTTGAGGTCCTGGACCGACACCGGGATGGCACCGAGGAGCGAACCGACGTTGGCCTTGGCAGGCAGGGCGATGCAGGGCTTGTTCAGCGAGCCCTGGATGAGCGCGAACTGCGGGCTCCAGTCACCGTGGGTGGCGGAGTTGCCGTAGGACTGCATGGCACCGTTGCCGTTGACCGAAGTGGTGCCTCCCTCGTTGCCGATCGCCATGGCCTGCGGCGCGATGGCCGCGGAGACGCCGACGATGGAAGCAGCGACGGCCGCCGAAGCCATAATCTTCTTGATCATGAGATAGCCCTTCTGGGTTTTATGGTGCCCGGCTGTCCGGAGCGAACTGATCAACTCGCGGTGGCGGGAATGGTTGTGGCGCTTCACTCGAACGGTTTTCCCGTGCCCCGTACGGATACGGGGTGTGGGGCACCGGAGAAGTGCGTGTGCCTGGGTGTGAGGCGTCGGACGCCGTGGTGAGGGCGGGTCAGCCGCCGATCGGGAGGCCGCCCACGAGCGGGGCGGCGCCCTTGACCGCACCGGTGGCCTGGCCTGCGACCTTGGTGACGGTGCCGTCCTTGTGCAGCGCCTCGGCGGCATCGCCGACGGTGCCGACCACCGGGTCGACGGCCTGCGGGGCCGCGGCCACCACCTGGTTGATACCGCCGTCGAGGCTGAAACTCGGGGCCGTGGCGTTGGTAACGGCGAAGGCGGGAGCGGCCGTTCCGAGAGCGACCACGGAACCGGCGACAAATGCGGCTGTCTTCGCGTACTTCACTTTCGGGTTCCCTTCTGCGGCGGCATCCGTTTCGGTCGCGTTCTCGCACCGCACCAGCCTTCTTTAGCTGTGACTTCTGCCGCTTTCCCTCTGAATAACGATCCGATTGCGGCCGGGCAACTGGACGGCCGCGCTTTTCTCGAGCCGTCCTCCGAGGGCTGGTCCGGCAATCCCTGGCGGGATCCCTCAGACCTCGGCAGATTGCATGCCTCATCACTGATGCGCGTACGCGAGGGGACAGCGGACACGGTTCGGTGGTGCATTGCCGGCGCTCCGTAACGCGGTCCCGACCGGATATCCACCCCCAGCCGCCGGCGCACCGCTCCCCGGGCCGACGGAACGCCTCCGGCCGTTCCGCCGCATCGAGGGGGCCGCGAACTCCCGGGACGGAGCGCGGAAAAGAGGAAAGCCCCGGATCGCATGGAATGCGATCCGGGGCAGACCGGTGCCGAACGAATTCGGCGTGCGGCAATCAGTGGTTGGCGCAGAAGTTGCCGAAGGTCGGGTTCAGCAGACCGATGACGTTCACGGTGTTACCGCAGACGTTGACCGGAACGTGGACCGGAACCTGGACGGTGTTGCCGGACAGCACGCCCGGGGAGTGCGCGGCCACACCCTCTGCGCCGGAGTCGGCGAAGGCCGGGGCAGCGGCACCCATCGCCATGAGGGTTCCGGCGGCGACGACGGCGATCTTGGTGTACTTCACTTTCAACCCTTTCTTTCGACGGAGTCCGGAGCGGTCACGACTTTCGTGCCGCACGAGCGCGGTCCTGATCGCTCGTAACTCCGCCGCTGCAATTCGTAACGATTTCAGACGGTAAGCGAAACTCTTCATCGGGGAGATTCTCGCGAATCCGCCCGAATGCCACAGCTCCGGTCACCTGCTGCCACCGCAGTGGTGATCCGCCCTTTCCGGCGTACTCGGCAAAGGGCAGCAGCAGGCCCGGACCGCCGGACGGGAAATGCCGACGGTCCGGGCCTGTTCACAGCTGGATCAGCTGTTGCCGGCACCGTTGCCGGAGAGGACCGGGATGCCGGACAGGATGTGCGACAGCGGCTCGTCACCCTTGGCCTGGGTGGAGTTCTCGGTGCACTGCTGGTTCTGCGGGGAGGACAGGACGTTGATGTCCTGGACCGCGACCGGGATGAGACCGATGAGCGAACCGACGTTGGCCTTGGCCGGCAGGCCGATGCAGGGCTTGTTCAGCGAGCCCTGGACCAGGCCGAACTGCGGGCTGCCGTCGCCGTGCGTCTCGGCGTTGCCGAACGACTGCGAGGCGCCGTTGCCGTTGAGGGAGGTCGTACCGCCGGCGTCGCCGATGGCCATCGCCTGCGTGGCGCCGAGACCGAGGATGGAGGCGGCGACGGCACCCGTAGCCAGGACCTTCTTGATCACAATGAACCCTTCTCGTACTGGATGCCCCGTACCGGAGCGCACTGACCAACTGACTTCCGGACCTTTGGTTATCTCCTTTCACTCGAATGCCGAAGCCGCGCGGACATCCGTACGAAAAGTCCACGCGGAATGGACCGGAAGCGTCAATTGGACACACATCCGTAATCCTTCCGAGTGGTCACAGGATTCACACGAGTTCCACGTTTCTCCCACGCAATGTCGTCGTTATGTGTGTCGTCGAGCTCGTCCGACGGGACGCCCGTGCAGCAGAACTGGCAGGCCCGACGGTTGCTGGACCGCCTGATGTACGAATTTGCGGGTCGAAACCCCCGCACGAGATGTCCTAAGGAAGGGCAACCCATGCGAAAAGCCTTGAGTAAAAGCGTGCTCGTCATGGCGGCGGCGTCAGGCATCCTGACCGCCTCCGGCGGCTACGCGTTCGCCGACGCCTCGGCCGACGGTGCCGCGATCGGTTCGCCCGGTGTGGGTTCGGGCAACGCGGTGCAGGTGCCTGTGCACATCCCGGTCAACCTGTGCGGCAACACGGTCAACGTGATCGGTGCGCTGAACCCCGCGTTCGGCAACGAGTGCGAGAACGAGGACGAGTACGGCGGCTCCGAGGCCGGTGACGCGCAGGGCGCGGACGCCGACGGATTCGCCGCTGGCTCCCCCGGTGTGCTGTCGGGCAACCTGATCCAGGCGCCGGTCGACGTTCCGGTCAACGTCTGCGGCAACACGGTCGACGTGGTGGGTCTGCTGAACCCCGCCTTCGGCAACGAGTGCGAGAACGAGTCGGGTGAGGTCGACACCCCGAAGCCCCCGAAGCCCCACAAGCCGCCGAAGCCGCACAAGCCCCCGAAGCCGCACGAGCCGCCGACGGGCCACCACGACCACGACTGCCCGTGCGGCCACCACCACAACCCGCCGGAGCCCCCGAAGCCGCCGAAGCCGCACAAGCCCCCGACACACCACCACGACCACAACTGCCCGCCCGACCACCACAAGCCGCCGACCCACAACCCCCCGAAGCACAACCCGCCCACGCACAACCCCCCGACCCACAACCCGCCCACCCGCGCGTGGCACCCGCACAACCCGCCGGCCCACACCTGGCACCACACGCCGGCCACGCACCACAAGCCGCCGCAGCTGGCGCACACCGGTGCCGACGGCAACCTCGGCATCGCGGGTGGCGCCAGCGCCGCGCTGGTGCTCGGTGGCGGCCTGCTGATGCGCCGCAGCCGCGCCGCGCAGAAGTGAGGTAGCCCCGACACGAAGAAGGTCCGGCCGGACAGCGTGCTGCTGTCCGGCCGGACCTGTTCGCGTCCGGGTGCCGTTCCCCGCCGTCAGACCCGGGAGAGTCCCGCGCGGTCGAGGCACTCGGCGATCGTCGCCGTCTCGGCGGCGTCCAGCCGGCGCATCGGCGGGCTCATCACGTTGGTGGCGATGATCCCGCGCAGCATCAGCGCGGTCTTGAACGCGCCGAGTCCGGCCGCTGTGGCGGACGCGGTACCGGGACGGGCGGCGCGGATGATGTCGAAGAGCGCGACGAGGCGGTCCTGTTCGGCCCTCGCCGCCGCCCAGTCACCGCGGACCGCGGCCTCGTGAAGGCGTACGTACCCGTGCGGGTCGACGTTGCCGAGCCCCGGGACCGAGCCGTCGGCGCCGCCGAGCATCATGGCGTCGACGACCAGTTCGTGGCCCGTGAGGACGGAGAAGTCCGGCAGTTCGCGGGCGCCGATGACGAGCCGGCGGAACGAGCCGTCGTCCCCGCTGGAGTCCTTCACACCGGCCAGCACCCCGTCGGCCGCCAGCGGCAGCAGCAGTTCGGGGTCCAGCTTGCTGTGTACGCAGACCGGCACGTCGTACGCGAGGACCGGCAGGTCGACGGCGGCGGCGATGTCCCGGAAGTGCCGGTCGATCTCCAGGTCGTGGGTGCGGGTGTAGAAGGGCGCGGTGACGACGACGGCGTCCGCGCCGAGCTCGGCTGCCCGGCGGGCGCGCTCGATCGCCCGGTTGGTGGTGGTCTCGATCGCGCCGACGAGGACCGGCACCTGGCCGGCGGCCGCCGAGGTGATGGCCCCGATGACCTCGTCCTGCTGTCCGGGCGTCAGATAGGCGGTCTCGCCGGAGCTGCCGAGGGCGAAGAGCCCGCTGACACCGCCGTCGAGGAGATGCCCCACGACCCGCTCCAGGGAGGGACGGTCGAGCTCGCCGTCCGCGGTGAGCGGGGTGACGACGGGCGGGATCACTCCCGAGTAGCGGGGGGTTCGGGCGGTCATGCGGTGCTCCTTGCGGACGGTACGGGGGTCGGGTCCCCGGAAGGGGACGCGGAGGTCTGGGGGTGGACGCAGTGCCAGCGGTGTTCGTCCGGCCCGACGGTCTCGGCCGGGAAGGCCGTGGTGCACGCCTCGTCGGCCTTCCAGCAGCGGGTGCTGAACGGGCAGCCGGGCGGCGGGTTGGTGGCTGAGGGCACCGGGCCGGTGAGCACGATGCGTTCGGTCGTCTCCAGCAGGCTGGGCGTCGCGGAGAGCAGGGCCTCGGTGTACGGGTGGCTGGGGCTGCCCGCCACGTTGGAGGCCCGGCCCTCCTCGACGATGCGGCCGAGATAGAGGACGGCGATGCGGTCGGCGAGGTAGCGCACGGTCTGGATGTCGTGCGAGATGAACACCATGCCGAGGCCGAGCCGTTCACGCAGATCGACGAGGAGGTTCAGCACCTGGGCGCGTACGGAGACGTCGAGGGCGGAGGTCGGTTCGTCGGCGACGATCAGTTCGGGTTCCAGCGCCAGGGCCCGGGCGATGGCGACGCGCTGGCGCTGGCCGCCGGAGAGCTGTCCGGGCAGAGCGGCCAGGGTGTGTCCGGGGAGGCCGACCAGGTCGAGCAGTTCCTCGACGCGGGCCTCGCGCTCCTCACGGGTGCCCCGGCGGTGCACGTCGAGCGGGTCACGCAGGATCTGGCGGACCGTGAGCCGGGGGTTGAGCGCGGTGGACGGGTCCTGGAAGACGACGCCGACGGCCGAGCCGAAGTCGCCCCGCCGTTCGGCGCCCGACATGGCCCACAGGTCACGCCCGTGGAACAGGACCTCGCCCTCGGTGGGCTTCTGGAGTCCGGTCAGCACCCGGGCCAGCGTCGACTTGCCGCAGCCCGACTCACCGACCAGGCCGACGATCTCGCCGCGCTTGACCTCCAGCGTGGCATCGGTCAGCGCGTGGACGGCGTCGCGGCTGAAGAGACCTCCGCTGCGTGCCTTGTGGCGTACGTGAACGCCGTTGAGCCTGATCACAGGGCGCTCCCTTCGAGCTTCATCGCGGCGGCGCCGGCCGGGTGGTGGCAGGCGAGGCCGTGGTCCTTCGCACCACCGCGCCCGGTGAGTGCGGGGGTGGTGGTGCGGCAGAGGTCGGTCGCCGCGCCGCAGCGACCGGCGAACCGGCATCCCGCGCCGAAGCCCTGGGGTGCGGGGACGACGCCTCGGATCTGGTGGAGCCGCTTTGCGCCCGCCTCCAGGGAGACGACGGAGCCGAGGAGCCCGCGGCTGTAGTGGTGGGCCGGGTCGGTGAGGACCGCCCGGGTGTCGCCGACCTCGGCGAGCCGGCCCGCGTACATCACGGCGACCCGGTGGGAGAGATCGCCGACGAGGGCGAGGTCGTGGGAGACCAGCACCATGGCGAAGCCGAGTTCGTCGCGGAGCCGGATGAGGAGTTCGACGACCTGGGCCTGGACGGTGACGTCGAGGGCGGTCGTCGGCTCGTCCGCGATCAGGAGGCGGGGGCTGCGGGAGAGGGCCATGGCGATGAGTACGCGCTGGCGCTGGCCGCCGGAGAGCTCGTGGGGGTAACTGCGCAGGGTGCGCTCGGGTGAGAGGCCGACGAGCTCCAGGAGTTCGGCGGGGGTCTTCGTACCGCCGCGCGAGGTCAGTTGCCTGAGCTGGGTGCCGACGAGCACGGAGGGGTTGAGGGAGGAGAGCGCGTCCTGGTAGACCATCGCGATCTCGGGGCCCATCAGGGCGCGGCGTTCCCTCGGCGGGAGCTTCAGCAGGTCCTTGCCCCGGTAGAGGATCTCGCCGCTGACCTCGGCGTTGCGGGCGAGGAGGCCCATGACGGCGAGGCTGGTGATGGACTTGCCGCAGCCGGACTCGCCGACCAGGCCGAGGGTCTCGCCCTCGTGGACGGTGAAGTTCAGCTTGTCGACGACGGGGATCTCGCCGTAGCGGTCCGGGAAGCGGATCGCCAGATCGCGTACGACGAGGAGTTCCTCGGCGTCGGCGCGGACCGGTGTGATGGCGGGCTCGGTGGCGTTGATGTGCTGGGCGAGCTTGGTGAGGGCCGCGTCGATGTCGACGGTCGCGGCGGCCTCGACCGGGTCCGGCGCGGTGGTCGCGGCGGGGTCGGCGGCGGCGCGGGCACTCTTGGGTGCCGCCGAGGCGTCGGTGAGGCCTTCGGAGAGGATGTTGAGCGCGAGGACCGTGATCAGGAGGGCCAGGCCGGGGAAGAAGGTGGCCCACCAGCCGCCCGCCAGGAGGATCTGCCGGCCGTAGGCGAGCACGCTGCCCCAGCTGGGGTCGGGGTCCTGCACACCGGCGCCGATGAAGGAGAGACTGGCCTCGAAGATGATGGCCTCGGCGACCATGACGGTCGCGAAGACCATGACCGGGGCCATGCAGTTGACGGCGACGTGACGGAGCACGATGTAGCCGCGCCGGGCACCGATGACCTTCTCGGCGGCGACGTAGTCCTCGCCGTACTGGGAGAGGACGTTGGCACGGACCACCCGGGCCAGCGACGGGGTGTACACGAAGGCGATCGTGAAGATGATCACCGGGACGCTGGTGCCGAACACGGCGACGAGGACGGCCGCGAGCGCGATCGGCGGGAACGACATGACGACGTCGAGGGTGCGCATGACGGACTCGTCGCCCAGTTTGCGCGAGGTGGCGGCGAGCGAGCCGAGCAGGGCCCCGGCGACCAGGGCGCAGGCGGTCGCGCCGAGGCCGATGACCAGCGAGTAGCGCGAGCCGTGCACGACGCGGGCGAACACGTCGCGTCCCGCCCGGTCGGTGCCGAACCAGTGCTCACCGCTCGGGGCCTGGACGGGGTTGCCCGTGGCCAGGGGGTCCTGGGTGAGCAGAGGGGCGAGTACGGCGCCGAGGACGACGACGATCAGGACGCCGAGGGCGACGCGGGAGGTTGCCGGGAGAGCGCGGAAGGCGACGCCCGGTCGGGAGAGCTTCTTGGCCAGACGGCCCGTGGCGAACATGTCACACCGTCCTGATGCGCGGGTTGACCAGCAGGTAGAGCAGGTCGACGATGACGTTGACCACCAGGAATGCGATGGCGATGGTCAGTACGGTGCCCTGGACCAGGGCGACGTCGCCTCCGGTGACACCTTCGAGGATGAGCTTGCCC
The DNA here is from genome assembly GCF_055568375.1 of Streptomyces sp. NPDC026062. Classification (NCBI taxonomy): domain Bacteria; kingdom Bacillati; phylum Actinomycetota; class Actinomycetes; order Kitasatosporales; family Streptomycetaceae; genus Streptomyces; species Streptomyces sp. NPDC026062. The sequence goes on along the minus strand of NZ_JBVHOQ010000002.1, from coordinate 49,098 downwards.
ATACCGGGCAGGTCGAAGATCGCTTCGATGACGACGGCGCCGCTGAGCAGGTAGCCGACCTTGACTCCGAGCACGGTGAGCGGCGTGACGAGCGCGTTGCGCAGGACCGAGCGGATGACCAGGAAGACCGGCAGACCGTTGCCCTGCGCGGTTCGCACGTAGTCCCGGTCGAGTTCGGTGACCATCGAGGTGCGGATGAGGCGGGCGAGTGAGGCGGCGACCGGCACCGCCAGTGACACCGCGGGCAGGATCATCGTTCTGAGCCACCCGCCGAACGAGTCGGCGATGTTGGTGTATCCGCCGGTCGGGAAGATCTGGGTGTTCAGGGCGAACTGCTGGATGAGCAGGACCCCGAGCCAGAAGGACGGAACGGCGACGCCGGCCATGGACAGCACCCGGAAGAGCTGGTCGGGCCAGCGGTCCCGGTACATCGCGCCCAGGACGCCGCCGACGACGGCGAGCACGATGGCGATGACGAGCCCGAGCACGGTGAGCTGGAGGGTAAGCGGGAAGGCGGCGGTGATCCGGTCGGCCACGGGCTGGCTGGGCGGGACGGTCATCCCGAGGTCGAGGTGGAACAGCTGGCCGAGGAAGTCGAAGTAGCGGACGGGCAACGGGTCGTTGAGCCCGTTGGCCTCGGCGAAGGCCTCCCGGGCCTCGGGGGTGGCGCTCTCCCCGAGCGCGTTGAAGGCCGGGTCGACCGGCGAGAACTGCAGCACCACGAAGACGAGCAACGCGATGCCGAGGATCATCACCGGCATCATCGCGACGCGGCGCAGCGCGAGCCGGAGAAAAGCAACCATCGTCGGGTTCCTTGCGATTGGGCGGTCGTCCGGTCCGGGACACCGGGGGTGCTCGGTGTCCCGGACCGGGTTGTCGGGCGCGCGGCGGGCGGCGCCGGTCCGGGGCTCCCGTCCGGACCGGGCCGGTCGGCCCGGTCCGATCCGGACGGGAGGGCTGGGGCCGGGCCGTACGGCGGCCTGTGCGGGGACTTCCGTACGGCCCGGCGGGAATCGCCGGTCAGGAGGGGCTGACGTCCAGGAAGGACAGGCCGGTGGTCGGCAGCGGCTTGAAGCCGGTCAGACCCTTCTCGTTCCAGGCGGTGGGCAGCTTGCGGTGGAGGATCGGGTAGAGCGGCACCTCGTCGGCGACGAGGTCGGTGACCTGGCCCCACAGCTGCTTGCGGGTTGCCTCGTCGCCGGCCTGGGCGGCCTTGTCGAGGAGCTGCTTGACCTTCTTGTACTCGGTGGTCCTGGACCAGCCGTAACGGTTCTCCGGCCAGAAGCCGTAGTAGAACCAGCGCAGCAGCAGGTCCGCGTCGTTGCCGAAGACGGAGGGGTCGCCCGGTGCGACGAGGACCTCGAAGTCGCCGCTGTCGACCTTGGCGTACTGGGCCGCGGACTGGGCGATGCCCAGGGTGGCCTCGATGCCGGCGGCGGCCCAGCTCTCCTTGATGAGGGGGGCGATGTCCTTGACCCAGCCGGTGTCGGTGGTCAGGACGGTGAACTTGAGGTCCTTCACGCCGGCTTCGGCGAGCAGCTTCTTCGCCTTGGCCACGTCGTGCGTGTAGACGGTGGCGGCCTCGTGGTAGTCGGGGTGCGTGGCGGGGACGTAGCCCGTGGCCGCCGACGCGTTCCCGACCATGGCGGTCTTGATGATCTTCTCGGTGTCCAGCGCGTAGTGCAGGGCCTGGCGGACCCGCTTGTCCGCGAACCGCTTGTCGGCGGTGTTGAACATCAGGAAGAGCAGACCGAAGGACTGCACGGACTCGGTCTTCGCCGAGGCGGAGAGTCCCTTCACGTCGATGTACGGGACGTCCTCGATGGCCTGGACACGGCCGGACTGCATGGCGCTGACGCGGGCCGACTGGTCCGAGATCAGGCGCCAGACCATCTTCTTGGCCTTCGCGGGGTGCGCGCCGTTGTACGCGTCGAACTTCTCGAAGACGATCTTGTCCTCGCGGGTCGCCGAGACGAACTTGTACGGCCCCGAGCCGACGGGCTTGGCGTCGAATCCCTTGACGTCCGCCTCGACGATCTTCTTCGGCACGATCCGGGCCACGGCGATGCGGGACGGGAAGAGCGCGAAGGGGTACGTGAGCTTGAACTCGACCGTGGAGGCGTCGACGGCCTTGACGGTGTCGATGAAGGGCACGAACTGCGCCATCAGCGAGGCGTTCTTGGGGTCCAGGATGCGTTCGAAGCTGAACACGACGTCGTCGGCGGTGACGGCCGATCCGTCGTGGAAGGTCGCGCCCTTGCGCAGCGTGGCGCGGTAGGTGGTGGCGTTGATCTTCTTCGGCATCTCGGTGGCGAGTGCGGGCCGTGCCACGAGTGTTGCCGGATCGAGATCCACCAGCCCCTCGAAGATGTGCATATTGGCCGCGTACGGGGTCGCACCCGAGGTGATCATCGGGTCGAAGCCGGTGGACAGCGGGTAGGACAGACCGGCCTCGATGAGGTCGCTGCCGCTGCTCCTGCCCGTCGAGCCGTTGGTGGTCGACGAGGGACCGCCGCACGCGGAAAGGCCCGCCGTGATGGCGGCCGCGGCACCCACGGCACTGGTGTAACGCAGGAAGGTGCGGCGCTCGACACCGGCTGATCTCAGCTCGGGCACGGGTCCTCCAGGGACTTGAGGTGGGGCGTCAGGGGTAAAAACGGGGGGTCCGGCGCAGATTCACACGGACCGCGGAACCTGAAGCATCAGACGTCAGATGTCTGATGCCTTGATAGCGTGGGAACGTAGCTTGACAATCGAGAGGGGTCAAGAGGTGGGGAGTTCACATATGTCCGGAACGAGGCCCGGCCGGCAGCTGCTCCGGCAGGAAGTCGTCGACGGCATCAAGCGGTACATCCTCGAAGAAAGGCTTCGCCCCGGGGACCCGCTGCCCACCGAGCCCGCCCTGTGCGAGGCCCTCGGCGCCAGCCGCTCCAGCGTCCGCGAGGCCGTGAAGATCCTGAACGCGCTGGACATCGTCGAGGTCCGGCACGGGCACGGCACCTACGTCGGCCGGCTGAGCCTGTCCGCGCTGGTGGAGAGCCTCACCTTCCGCGGACTCCTCTCACCCGACGACGACTTCCAGGTGATGTCCGACCTGGTCGACGTACGCGAGCTCTTCGAGCGCGGCCGGGCCGACCGGATCGTCTCGCTGCTCACGCCGGAACAGCTGGACACCCTGGACGGCCTGGTGGCCACCATGCGCGCGACCGGGGCCCAGGACGGGAACGGCTTCGTCGCCGCCGACCGCGCCTTCCACGCCCTGCTCGTCGCCCCCCTCGGCAACGATCTGATCGGGCAGCTCTCCATGGCGTTCTGGGATGTGTACGCGATCGTCGCGCCGCACCTGGACGGCTTCACACACTCCGACGAGACGGAGACGATCGCCGCCCACCAGAACATCGTGGACGCCGCGCGGGCGGGCGACATCGCCGGGTTCATCAAGGCGCTCGGGGAGCACTACGCCCCCGTCCGCCGCCGGATCTCCGAGGCCCGCGCGCGGCGCTGAGCCACCGCCCCGACCACCCGGGGGCTGCGGAACGGGACGGGCGGACCCTTGACGGCCCACGCGATGGGTGCCTAGGGTCCGTTTGCCGATAGGACATCTGACGTCATCTGTCTGAGGGTCAGTGCGTCACCTCGCACCCGGCCCTTCCCGCACCACCTCCCAGGAGGGCACCTCCATGCCGTTCACGGACCTCTCCCTCGCGGACTGCCGCGACTACCGGCCGGCACTTCCCGTTCCGGCGGACCTCGACGCCTTCTGGTCGCGGACCCTGGACGAGGCCCGGTCGTGCGCGTCGGACAAGCCCGTGTTCGCACCGGTGGAGACCGGGCTCACCCAGGTCCGTACGTACGACGTGACGGTTCCCGGTTTCGCCGGGCAGCCGGTGCGCGGCTGGCTGCGGATGCCGGCCGGGGCGGACCGGCCGCTCGGCTGCGTCGTGGAGTTCCTGGGGTACGGCCGGGGGCGGGGCCTGGCGCACGAGAACCTGCTCTGGGCGTCGGCCGGTTACGCTCATCTGCTCATGGACACCCGCGGCCAGGGCTGGTCGGCCGCGGGCGGCGACACCGCCGACCCCGACGGCGGTGCGGCCGGCGTCGTGCCCGGATTCCTCACCCGGGGCATCGGGAGCCCCGAAACGTACTACTACCGGCGGCTGTTCACCGACGCGGTGCGCTGCGTCGACGCGGTGCGCGAGCGGCCCGAGATCGATCCGGACCGGATCGTGGTGACCGGGGTGAGTCAGGGCGGCGGGATCGCGCTGGCGGTCGCGGGGCTCGTGCCCGGGCTGGCAGGGGTGATGCCGGACGTGCCGTTCCTGTGCAACTTCCGGCGAGGGGCCGAGATTTCGGGCCGCCCGCCGTTCACCGAGATCGCCGAGTACCTCAAGCTCCACCGCGACCGCACCGAGTCCGTCTTCACCACCCTGTCGTACTTCGATGCCGCACTGCTCGCCACCCGGGCCACGGCCCCCGCGCTGTTCTCCATCGCGATGATGGACGACATCTGCCCGCCCTCCACCTGCTTCACCGCCTACAACGGCTACGCCGGGCCCAAGGACGTAAGGATCTACGCGTTCAACGGGCACGAGGGCGGCGCGGAGTACCAGCAGCGGGAACAACTCGCCTGGGTGCGCTCCCTGTTCGCAGGCCTGCCGTAGGGGCAGGCCGGCCACTCCTGACCGGAGGCACCTTCCGTGCGCAGAAGATCCATGCTCCTTGCCGCAGGCGCGGCAGCCCTGGGCACCCAGCTCGGCTCCCGCGCCTTCGCCGCCGCTTCCGGCAGCGGCCCGCTCCTGGACCACGACACCCCTGTGGACCTGGACGGCAGCGAGTACGTCGACCTGTCGAACCAGGCCGGCGTACTCGCCCCGCTCACCGCGGGAACCATCGTGGTCACCTTCCGCACCACCAGCCACAACCAGGCGATGACGCTGATCAGCGCCTCGGACCCCACCGCCCCCTCCTCCGACATCACGCTCAATCTGAGCGGCGGCGCCCTTCAGTTCTCCGTACGCGAGAAGGGCACGGTGCTCATTAATGTCATGACCAGGACACGTTATGACGACGGGCAGCGCCACACCGTCGCCGTCACCGTCGACGCCTCGGGCACCAGGCTGCACGCCGGCGGGCGCACGGTCTTCGAGACGGCGCAGCGCTCCTTCTTCAAGAACGTCTCCGGAGCGACCGCCCTCGCGCTGGGGCGCAACGTGGACAGCGACCACCCCGGCGGCGAGTGGTTCTGCACCGGCACGATCGAGCGGGCCGCGGTCTGGGACCGGGTCCTGGGCGAGAGCGAACTGGTGGCGCAGAGCCCCCGCCCCGATCTCGCCGACCTGGGCCGGATCTCCACGATCCTCAACAGCGACACCCCGGCCACCTGGGTCGTCACCGGTGACAGCATCACGCACGGCGCACTGCACACCAACGGCCGGCGCAGCTACCCGGAGCACTGGACGGAGCGCGTCCGCTGGGAGCTGGGCAAGCCGAAGAACCGCGACTTCGTGATCGATTCCGGGGTGAGCGGCGCGACCAGCGCCGAACTCGTCGCACGGTTCGGCGAGCGGGTCACCGCCTTCTCGCCGCACGTCGTCTCGATCATGATCGGTACCAACGACATCGCGACGTCCGGACTCGGCCTCGACGCCTACCGGGCCAATCTCGTCTCGCTCGTGGGCTCGGTCCGCGCCCTGCCGGGCTCACCGGTGCCGGTGCTCCAGTCACCCAACCCGGTCGACCCGGCGAGGTGGCCGGGCCGGGTGAACCTGTCGCAGTACGCGCAGGTCATGGGCGAGGTGGCGGCCCAGCAGAAGGCCGTGTTCATCGACCACCACGCCGACTGGCTGAACGGAAACGGCGGCCAGGTCCCGCTGTCGCTGCTGAGCGACGGGCTCCACCCCAACGAGCGGGGCCATCACCGCATGGTCCTGAGAATGATCAAGGATCTGCGGATCTTCGACGCGAACAGCCGGGTCTGCTCCCTGGTCGTCCCGTAGCCCCGGCGCGCTCCCCCAAGTCTCCCACCCTTCGAGAAGCACCACCCCTTCCGAGAAGAGAGATCGTCCATGCAGCGAACAGTCCCTGTCGCCCTGCTCGGCGCCGCCCTGCTGGTGGTCGCCACGACCGGCACCGCACAGGCCGTGTCCCCCGCCCCCGGCACGCTCACCTCCCAGGACCTGACCGTCGACGGAGTCGGCTCGCCCCACTACCGCATCCCGGCCCTGACCACCTCGGTCAAGGGCACGGTCCTGGCGGCCTACGACGCCCGCCCCACTCTCGGCGACCTGCCGTCCAACATCGGCATCGTGCTGCGCCGCAGCACCGACGGCGGCACGACGTGGCAGGCACAGCAGGTGGTCCGCAAGGACGCCGCCCCCGCCGGCTACGGGGACCCGAGCCTGCTGGTCGACCGGACCACCGGCCGCATCTTCCTGTTCTACGCGGCCGGGGTGAACCAGGGCTTCTTCGGCTCGGCCACCGGAAACGACGAGTCCGACCCCAACGTCCTTCAGGCCGACTACAGTTACTCGGACGACGACGGTCTGACCTGGACCCACCGCCGGATCACCAAGCAGATCAAGAACCCGGCCTGGGGCGGCATGTTCGCGGCGTCCGGCGAGGGCATCCAGCTGCGCAACGGTGTGCACAAGGGCCGGCTGATCCAGCAGTACGCCATCCGCAACAACAGCGCCAACTACGCGGTCAGCGCGTACAGCGACGACCACGGCGCGACGTGGCAGATGGGCACACCGGTCGGGCCCGGCGGGGACGAGAACAAGACGGTCGAGCTGAACGACGGCACGGTCATGCTCAACAACCGGTCGGCGCCGTACCGGACGATCGCGTACTCCTCGGACGGCGGGGTCACCTACACGCCGTTCGTCCAGGACACCGAGCTCCCCGACCCGGCGAACAACGCCTCCGTCATGCGCTACGCACCCGACGCCCCGGCTTCGAACCCGCAGTCGTCCTGGCTGCTGTTCAGCAACACCGAGGCCACGTCGCGGAAGAACCTCACGGTCAAGATGTCCTGCGACAACGGGAAGACCTGGCCGATCAAGAAGGTCGTCGACGCGGGTGCCGCGGCCTATTCCACTCTGACGCGCCTGCCGGACGGACGGCTCGGCCTGCTGTACGAGCGGGGCAACTACGAGCACATCACGTACTCCTCGTTCGACCTGAAGTGGCTCGGCGGCACCTGTGCCGACATCACGATCACCCCGCCCGCGACCCTCAAGGCGGGCACGAGCGCCGAGGTGACGGTCCGGGTCGTCAACCGGATGGACGTCACCCGCAGCGCGGGCACCGTCGACCTGACCGTGCCGAGCGGCTGGACGGCGAAGCAGACCGCGTTCCCCGCGACGAGGCCCGGTGAGGGCGCCAATATCAAGGTCCCGGTCACCATCCCCGCGGGTGCCTCGGGGAACGCCACACTCACCGCGACCTTCCGGTCCGACGGCAAGCAGGCATCGGGCAGCGCGACGGTGACCGTCACCCCGTAGCCCGGACGACGGGCCCGCGTCCGGCCGCCACGGGGCGGCTGGACGCGGGCCACCGACACCCCGTTCAATGGTCACCACGCACAGTGACGGAGAGGGTGGTGGCGGACGTGGCGGGAGCCGGATTACGCATCGGGGTGGTCGGCGGGAGCGTCGCGGGCTGCGCGATGGCGATCGCGGGCGCCAGGGCCGGAGCCGAGGTCACGGTCCATGAGCGCAGCGACGGGGTGCTGGAGGACCGGGGGTTCGGCATCGTCGTCCCGCCGCCGCTCCATGCGGAGCTGGTCGCGGCCGGATATCTGGACGCCGGCATGCCGACCGCTCCGGTGCTCTCGCGGGTCTGGCTCACACGGGAGCCGGGCCGACGATCCGCCCGTGAACTTGCTTGCCAGGAAAGTGCGGTGACGCCCTGTCACTGGGGGCTGCTGTGGCGGACGCTGCGGGCGAACGCCGACGGCGTGACGTATCACCGGGGACGGCCCGTCACGGAGGTGCTGCGCCGCCCGTCGGGCGGTGCGGTGATCCGTACGGCGGACTCGGAGGAGCCCTACGACATCGTCGTCGGGGCGGACGGACCCCGGTCCGTCACCCGTGCGGCCGTCGCCCCGCGGGTGCGGCCGGTTCCGGCGGGGTACGTGGTGTGGCGCGGCACCCTCCCTCTCGACGCGCTCGCCGGACACCCGCGCCCCCTGGAGCTGGTGCGCGCTGCCTGGATCACCCTGGGATTCCGGGGCGGGCACGGCGTCTTCTACCTCATTCCGGGGGCCGTCGACGGTTCCCGGCTGCTGGCCTACGCCATCTACGGCTCCCCTCCCCCGCCCTCGTGGCGCGCGCCGCGCGAGGAGTACGTGCGACGCGTCGCCGAGGAGCACTTCCCGGCGGACTGGGCCGAGATCGTCGGCCGGGGTACGCACACCTCCCTGGCGTGCCACGATGTCGCCGACTTCCATGTGCCCCGGGTCGCGCAGCCGCCGTTTCTGCTGGCGGGCGACGCGGCGAGCATCACCCGGCCGCACACCGCGAGCGGCGCGACCAAGGCATTGCGGGACGCGCTCTGCCTGGAGCGCGTGCTGCGCGCCTCGTCGTCGGCCGCCGAGGCACTGCACCGGTACGCCGACGAGCGGTCGGACGAGGGTGCGCGCCTGGTCGCCCTCGGCCGCAGGCTGGGGCACGCCATGGTCGAACGGACCCCCGACTGGGCGGCGATGGGCCCGGATGAAGTGGCGCACTGGAGCCGGGCCGCACTGGACGGCGCCGGCAGCTATCTGTTCGGCGACATCCGGCGCTGAGCCCGGCCAAGGACGTGCGGGGAACCAGGGCGCCGCGTCCCCGCACGTCCGCAGGCCGGTTCAGCGGCCCCGCAGCGCGGACGGGGCCGGCCCCACGGTCAGCCCGGCCATGTCCACGACCCGGTCGGCGGCCTCCGCCACGGCCGGATCGTGTGTGGCCACGACCGTGACGCAGTCGTCCTGGTGGGTGCGTTCGGCGAGGAGCGCGGCCAGGTCACCCGCCTGCGAGCGGTCGACGGCGGCGGTCGGCTCGTCGATCAGCAGCAGTTTCGGGGAGAGCAGGAGCGCGCGGGCCAGGGCGACGCGCTGGCGTTCACCGCCCGACAGCTGTTCGGGGCGGTGCCGCAGACGGTGTCCCAGTCCCACCCGGGCGAGCGCCTCCTCGGCGCGCGACCGGTACGCGCGGGGCCGTTCGCCGCTGATGTACACGGCGGCGAGCAGCTGATCGGTGACCGTGAGGCCGGAGAGCAGGTTGCCGCTCTGGAAGACATAGCCGATCCGTTCCCGGCGCGCCCGTGCCCGCCGGGCCTCGGAGAGCGCCGCAAGGTCCTCGCCGTCCAGCAGGACCCGCCCCGCGGTGGGCCGCAGCAGCGCGCCCGCGACGGCGAGCAGGGTGGACTTGCCCGAGCCCGAAGGGCCGACGAGTGCCGTCATCTCGCCGGGCCCGAAGGTGACGTCGAGGCCGTCGAAGACGGTGGTGCGGGCATCGTCGCTGCCGAACGCGACGGTGACGCCGCTCAGTTCGAGGCTCATCGGTTGGCTCCCAGCATGGTCAGCGGGTCGGCGCGGGTGACCCGGCGCAGGGTCAGGACGGTGCCCGCGAGGCCGACGGCCGCGACGGTGCACATGGTGCCGGCGAGGGTGGCGGCGGGCAGGCTGAACGGCACCTGCTCCCCGACGAGCAGCCCGACCGCTCCGGCGAGCAGGGCACCGGCCGCGGTGCCGAGGACGACGACCAGGGCCGCCTGGAGCACGGTGTGGGCGAGCAGCCGCCGCCGGGAGGCGCCCAGCGCCCGCAACAGGGCGAGTTCGGGCTGCCGTTGGACGGTCCAGACGGCGAAGAAGGCGCCGACCACGAGCGGGGCGATCAGATAGAGGAAGACCTGGATCGAGTTCATGGTGACCCGCTCGCCCGTGTAGCCGGGGGCCGCCTCGTACGCCTTCTCCCTGGTGAGGGTGGTGGTGGAGTGCCGGGCATCGAGGGCGGCCGTGGAGGTCCCGTCCGGCGGTGTGCGCAGGGCGAGGGCGCTGAACTGGCCGGGGACGGCGGCGGTCGCGGACGCGGGGGCGCCCGGGGTGCTGAAGCGGATGCGCTGCCAGGTCTTCAACGGGACGTAGGCGACGGGCACATGGCCGTAGCTGGAGCGTTCGGTCCGTCCCACGACGCGCAGCTCGATGCCGAGCCGGTCGATGACGAGGGTGTCTCCGACGCGTACGCCCTCGTCGGCGAGCTTGGCGGACATCACCATGCTGTCCGCCCCCGCTCCGGCGAGTCCGTCGCCCTCGGTGACCGAGGGGGCGAGGAAGGAGTCCGGCTCGACTCCGAAGGCGGCGAGATCGACCTCGGCGCCCCGGTCCGTCGTACCGCGGGTGATGGAGACCCCCAGCGGGGCCGTCCCGGTGTCCGCGTCCGCACGCCAGGCGGCCGCCGTCTTCTCGTCGAGGAGGCTGCGGGCGAACTGGTCGGACCGGGCGTCCGAGGAGAAGACCAGGTGCGAGGCCGGCAGGCGCCGCAGCGCGGAGACGGTGTCGTCGCCCAGTCCGGTGGTGAAGCCGGAGACGATGCCGACGAGTGCGGCGACGAGCACCACGACGGACCCCATGAGCAGGAAGCGACCTCGGGCGGCGCGCAGTTCCAGCAGAGCGAGGAACACGGAGGTTCCCTTCGGTGGATAGATGTTAGGGACGGTGTGTCGCCAACATAGACGATGGGGACGCACCGTCCCCAAGTGGGGGGGTCATCGATGCGCGGGGGCCCGCGCGGGGGCTTCTAGACTGGTCCGGTGCCCAGGATCAGAGCCGCCACCGTCGCCGAGCACCACGCCCAGCAGCGGCTGGCCCTGGTGCGGGCGGCGCGTGAACTCCTGGAGGGCGGTGACGCCGACGCGGTGACCTTCGCCTCGGTCGCCAGGGTCACGGGCCTCGCCCGCAACAGCGTGTACAAGTACTTCCCCGGCCGCCCCGAGCTGCTGGCAGCCGTCGTCGAGGACGCGATGCCCCGGTGGACGGACGCCATCCGGGCAGGCATGTCGGCGGCCCGAACACCCGCGGAGAAGATCGCCGCCTATGTGTCCTCGCAGCTGGACCTCGTGCGCGGCGGCGAACACCGGATCGCCCAGGCACTGGCCGGGGTCCGGGACGCGGCGGTGGTACGGGAGAGCGCCGCACGGGTCCACCGGGAGCTGCTCACCCCGCTGATCGGCGCCCTCACGGAGCTGGGCGAACAGGACCCCCGGCGCACGGCGCTGCTCCTCCAGGGCATCGTCAACGCGGCCACCACGGCGATCGAGAACGGCGACGACAGCGCGGCGGTGACGGACCGGGCGGTCCGGATGGCCGTCACCGCGATCACCGGGTCCGGGAACACCGGCCCGGCAGCCACCGGCCCGAACGGGGACGGCCGGCCGTAACCCCGCCCCGTCCGCACCGGCCGGGCCACGCATCCCGCCCCGGCTACGGGAGCGGCGCCGGCTCCAGCCGGTCCCGGATGCCGTCGAAGTGGGTGCGCATCGCCCTCACCGCGCGCAGGCCGTCGGCCGCGGCGACCGCCTCGACGATCTCGCGGTGCTGGTCGCAGGTGACCGAAGGGTCCTGGTGGCCGTCGTCGAAGTCCTCGCGCACCCGGTCCATCGCCGCCCAGAACGCGTCGAGCACCTCGCTGAGCAGGTGGTTGTCCAGCGAGGCGTAGAGCGCGAGATGGAACGCCCGGTCGGTGGAGCGCGCCACCCGGCCCGAGGCGGCCTCCTCGTCCATCTTCGCGACCAGGGCGCGCAGCACATCGAGGTCCTCGTCCGGGACACCGGCCGCCACGGTCCCGACGAGCCCCGCCTCCAACGCCTCCCGCACCTTCATCAGTTCGGCGAGTCCCGGCTCGCCCTGGCGGTGCCGGACGGCCGCGCGGAAGGCGAGGCCCTCGGCGAACGGCGACAGGGAGAGCGAGCCGACGAAGGTGCCGTAACCCCGGCGGATCTCCACGACATTGACCGCCTGGAGCGACTTGAGGGCCTCGCGCACCGATACCCGTCCGGCCCCGAAGAGCTCCATCAGCTCGGCCTCGGTGGGCAGTGCGTCGCCCGGCGCGAGCCGCCGCTCCAGAATCAGTTCCTTGATCCAGCGCTCGATGTCCTGAGCCATGGTGGGCCGCGCCACAACATCCTCCTGAGGTGCCGTTGCCCCTTGACCGGTCACAGGAGCATCTGTTTAAGGTGAAGCCAGACATAGGACATCTTACGTCTCACGTCTCGATCCGGATAGCCGCTCAGGCCACGGATCGGTGTCCCCATCAGCTGGAGCCTTTCACCATGTCTCTGACCGCACCGCTGCACGGCGTCGTACCGCCGGTCTGCACCCCGCTCGACTCCCGCGGGGAGATCGACACCACGTCCCTCGTACGACTCGTCGAGCACCTCATCGGCGGGGGCGTGCACGGACTCTTCGCGCTCGGGTCCACCAGCGAGGTCGCCTACCTCACCGACGAACAGCGCGCCACCGTCCTGGAGACCGTCGTCAACACGGCCGACGGCCGCGTCCCGGTCCTCGCCGGAGTCATCGACACCACCACGGCCCGCGTCATCGAGCACGCCAGGGCCGCCGCCGCCCTGGGCGCCGACGCCCTGGTCGCGACCGCGCCCTTCTACACGCGGACCCACGCCAAGGAGATCGCCGGGCACTTCCGCCGGCTGCGCGCCGAGGTGGACCTGCCGCTGTTCGCGTACGACATCCCCGTCGCCGTACACAGCAAGCTGTCCGCCGCCCTGATCCGCGAGCTCGCCGAGGACGGCACCCTGGCCGGGCTCAAGGACAGCAGCGGCGACGAGGGCGGGCTGCGCCGTCTCATCGTCGAACTGGGCGGCCGCGAGAACCGCGGAAACGGCCCGGTCCCGGGCTTCAGCATCCTCACCGGCTCCGAGCTGACCGTCGACGCGGCCCTGCTCGCAGGGGCCGACGGTGTCGTCCCCGGCATCGGCAATGTCGACCCGGCCGGTTACGTACGGCTCTACGAGGCCGCGCGGGCCGGGGACTGGACGCTGGCCGCGAAGGAGCAGGAGCGGCTGATCGAGCTCTTCGCCATGGTCGACGTCGGCCCCGAGGCGGACATGGGCCGCAGCTCCTCGGCGCTCGGCTCGTTCAAGTCGGCACTCCAGCTGCTGGGCATCATCGCGTGCGGTGACACGGCGTTCCCGCAGATCCAGCTGTCCGCCGAATCCGTCGCGCTCGTCTCCGGGCGGCTGCGCGCCGCCGGTCTGCCGCCGGTCCGATGACGACAACGGCACAGCCGGAACCGGCCGGGGGGCCCGTCGTCGGGCTCGACCTCGGCGGTACGAAGATCGCCGCCGCGCTGCTGGCGGCGGACGGCACGGTCCTGGCCCGGCACAGCCTGCCCACCCCGGCCCGGGACGGCGCCGCGGCGGTGCTCGACGCACTCGCGGCGGCCGCCGCCGAGGTCGATCCCGGCCACGACGCCGCGGTGCTCGGCATCGCGGCGGCCGGGATCGTCGACCCCCGTACCGGCATGGTCACCAGCGCCACCGACTCCATCCGCGGCTGGGCGGGCACACCCCTCGGGGCCGGCTTGGCCGACCGCACCGGCTACGCGGTGGCCTGCGACAACGACGTGCGTGCCACAGCAGGTCCGGAGCTCGCCGCCCTGAACGCGGAGTCCGGGGGCCAGGGGTCCCTGATCTTCACCGCCATCGGCACCGGAGTCGGCGGCGCCATCGCCGCCGACGGCCGCATGCTGCACGGCGCGGCCGGTATCGCCGGACACCTCGGCCATCTGCCCAGCCCCGAGGCCGCCGGGCTGCCCTGCACCTGCGGGGCGACCGGGCACCTGGAGGTCATCGCCTCCGGGCCCGGGATCGCCGCCCACTACGAGCGGCTGACGGGCGCGCCCGTGGACCGGCTGGAGACCGTCGCCGCGCGCGCCGCGCGGGGCGACGCCCATGCCGTCACCGCCATCACCACCGGCGCGGCCGCCGCGGGCCACGTACTCGGCGGGCTCGCCAACGCGTTCGGTCCCGACCGGGTCGTCGTCGGCGGCGGGGTCCCCCGGATCGGCGCGCTGTACGAGGACGCCCTGCGGGCGGCCTTCGCCGGGGAGCTGATGGCGCCGCTGCGCAGGCTCGTCCCGCAGGCTCCGCTGCTCGGCCACGACGCTGCCGTGCTCGGCGCGGCCGCCCTCACCACCACCCTTCCCCTCCACCGACCGGGAGCCCTCCGATGACCGCGCAGGAACTCGCCACCACCCTCCGGGGCAAGCTGATCGTGTCCTGTCAGGCGCCTCCCGGCGATCCGATGCGGGAGACGTCCACCCTGGTCCGGCTCGCGCTGTCGGCGGTCGCCGGTGGCGGCGCCGCGATCCGGGCCAACGATCCGGAGGTCGTCGCCGCGATCACCGCCGCCGTGGATCTTCCGGTCATCGGCCTCTGGAAGGACGGCGACACCGGGGTGTTCATCACCCCGACCGTCCGGCACGCCCTGGCCGTCGCCGAGGCGGGCGCCGCCGTCGTCGCCGCGGACGCCACCGACCGGCCGCGCCCCGACGGTTCCACGTTCGCCGAGCTGGTCGAGGCGGTCCACGCGGCCGGCGCCCTCGTCATGGCCGATGTGTCCACCCTCGCCGAGGGCGTCACGGCGGCCGCGCTGGGCGCGGACTTCGTCTCCACGACGCTGTCCGGCTACGTTCCCGGCCAGCCGAAGCAGACCGGCCCCGATCTCGGCCTGGTCGCCGAGCTGTCGGCCGCCATCGACGTACCCGTGGTCGCCGAAGGCCGTATCAACACCCCCGAGGAGGCGGCCGAGGCCCTGGCACGCGGCGCCCACAGCGTCGTCGTCGGCACCGCCATCACCGCTCCCACGGCCCTGACCGCCCGCTTCGTCGCAGGCATCGCCCGGCCCTGACCTGCCCCCACCACGCGGGACGGCTGTTCAAAGGTGAGCACCGTCCCGCATCCTGGAGTCACCGTGCAGACCACAACACCCCCCACGCTCCCCTGGTACCGCCAGGTGAGCCGCACCCAGTGGAAGTCGTTCTTCGCCGCCTGGATCGGCTATGTCCTCGACGGCTTCGACTTCGTGCTCATCACCCTCGTGCTGACCGAGATCAGTGACGAGTTCGGCCTGAGCACGGTGCAGGCCGCCAGCCTGATATCCGCCGCGTTCATCACCCGCTGGCTGGGCGGTGCCGTGCTCGGCGCCATCGGTGACCGCTACGGCCGCAAGCTGTCCATGGTGCTCAGCATCCTGCTGTACTCGGTGGGCACCTTCGCCTGCGGGTTCGCGTGGAACTACCACAGTCTGTTCGCCGCCCGGCTGGCCATCGGCATGGGCATGGCCGGCGAGTACAGCGCCAGTTCCACCTACGTCATGGAGAGCTGGCCCGCCCAGCTGCGCAACCGGGCCAGCGGCTTTCTGATCTCGGGATTCTCGGTCGGCTCGGTGCTCGCCGCGCAGGTCTACGACTGGGTGGTGCCCTCGCTCGGCTGGCGCTGGATGTTCTACCTGGGCCTGGTCCCGATCGCCATCGCGCTGTGGATGCGGCGTGCGCTGCCGGAGGCGGAGGAGTGGACGGAGTCGGTCGCGGACCGGGGTGCCAGGCCCAATCCGTTCCGCCCGCTGTTCCTGACCCGCGCCCGCGCCACCGCCAACACGGTCCTCGCCGTCGTCGCCACGCTCTCGCTGTTCCTGGTCTTCACCCCCGGCGGGGCCGGCATGGTGCCGGTGCTCTCCGTGGTCGCGGGGCTCTCGCTCGCCGCGTTCGCCGTGCAGCTGGGCGGGAAGCGCGGCTGGGTGCTGTACCTGTCGATGATCGTGACGCTGTTCTTCGCGTTCCTGTACTCCTGGCCGATCCAGGCCCTGCTGCCGACCTATCTGAAGACGGAGCTGGGCTACACCACGGACCAGGTCACCGACGTCCTGTACTTCGCGGGCTTCGGCACGATGGTCGGCTGCTGGGTGGCGGGCTTCCTGGGCGACTGGATCGGTACGAAGAAGGCGTACGCGCTGACGCTGCTGGCCTCGCTCGCCTTCGTCTACCCGGTCTTCGCGGTGCATGACAACCTGATGCTGCTCGGCATCCTGCTCTTCCTGCTCCAGGCGACGAGCTTCGGCATCTCCGGGCTGCTCCCCCGCTACATCGGCGGGCACTTCCCGACCCGGAGCAGGGGCGCGGCGCTCGGCTTCACGTACAACGTGGGCGCGCTCGGCGGGGCGGTCGCGCCGGTGCTCGGGGCCCATCTCGCCTCCGGGATGGACCTGGGGCAGGCGCTGGCGGTGCTGACCTTCGCGGGCACGGTGATCGTGGTGCTGCTGGTCGGCTTCGACGTACCGGCGCGGCTGAACCGGCTGATGGACCCGGACGCCGAACTGGACCACCTGGCGGTGGCGGCTCCGGACGAGCCCGTTCACGCGGAACGGTAGCGGCCGGAGCGGCAGGTGCGGCCGGAGGGGCCGGAGGGGCCGGAGGGGCCGGGCCCGTCCCGGGCCGGTGGCCCCGGGGGCCCGGGGGCCCTCCACCGCGCACAGGACCGCCCCGCCGGCCGGCGGGGCGGTCCTGTGCGCGGGTCACGGGTAGAAGTGGGTCAGCGACTCGGCCACGCAGGCGGGCTTCCCGGACCCCTCCAGCTCGAAGGTGAAGGACCGGGTCATCTGCACGCCGCCGTTGGCGACCTCGGTGACCTCGGCGACGCGGGCGTGCAACCGGACCCTGGCGCCGACCGGGACGGGCGCGGGGTGGCGGACCCGGTTGAGGCCGTAGTTGAGGGCGCGGCCCACGCCGCGCACCTGGAGGAGTTCGCCGAACATCGGGATGCCCCAGCTCAGCACCATGTGGCCGTGCGCGATGGTGCGTCCGTACGGGCCGGAGGCGGCGCGCTCGATGTCGGTGTGGATCCACTGGTGGTCGCCGGAGACCGCCGCGTACGCGTCGATGAGCTCCTGGGTGACCTCCTTCCACTCGGAGCGGCCGAGATCACGCCCGTTCAGCGTGAGGATCTCCGGGATGCCGTGCACGGTAAGCGGCATGGGGCCGGCCTTTCTCTGTCGGTTTCGCGGGGGCCCGGGCCCCGGCCGGTCCCAGAGGGGATCGGCCGGTGAGGGGGATCAGGCGGTGACGGGGACGGTGCGGGGCGCGGCGGCCGGTGCGGCCGCCTGCTCGTCGTGGTTGGGGCGCCTGAGCAGGAGCAGCATGCAGCCCAGGGTCAGAACCACCTGGAAGACCGCGTAGGCGATGACGGCGGTGATCGAGCCGGTCCGGTTCAGCAGGAACTGGCCGATGATCGGAGTCGTACCGCCGAGCAGCGTGCCGCAGAGCTGGTAGCACAGCGAGATGCCGGTGTAGCGCAGGTGGGCCGGGAAGCGGCTGGCGAGCATGCCGGCCAGGGCCGCGTAGTAGAGGCAGTGCGGGATGGTCGCGACGGCGACACCGGCCATCGCGAGGCCGTAGTTCTCGGTGCGGATCAGCAGGAACATCGCCGGCATCAGGATGAGTTCCGGCAGCAGCATCACGGTGACCGCGCGGGACCAGCTCTTCATCTTCGTGGCGATGACGGCGCCGAACGGCTGGACGACGATCTGGGTGATGTTGGCGACCAGGATGATCGTCAGGAACGAGCTGCGGTTGAAGTCGAGGGTCGAGGTGGCCCAGGAGAGGGCGAACGTCGACTTGAAGTAGGTGGCCGACAGTCCGATGGTGCAGGCGCCGATTCCGAGGACGATGAGCATCGGCTGGGTGCGCAGGACCTCGGTCAGCGGGAGCTTGACGACCTTCTTCTTTCTGATCAGGGCGGCCATGGCCGGGGACTCGGCGACCTTCAGCCGGACGAGGAGGCCGACGATGACCAGGGCGGCCGAGAAGAGGAACGGCAGACGCCAGCCCCAGGAGACGAACGCGGAGTCGGGCAGCCGGCTGATCGCGAGGAAGCTCAGGGTGGAAAGGGTGTTGCCGACGGGTGAGCCCTGCTGGGCGAACGCCCCGTACAGCACCGACTTGCCCTTGGGCGCGTGCTCGGAGGCGATCAGCACGGATCCGCCCCACTCGCCGCCCAGGCCGATGCCCTGCACCATGCGGATGGCGACCAGCAGGATCGGTGCGGCGATGCCGATGGAGGCGTAGCTCGGCAGCAGGCCGATGGCCGTGGTCGAGATGCCCATGATCAGCAAGGTGATGACCAGGGTCTTCTTGCGGCCGAGGCGGTCGCCGTAGTGGCCGAAGATGATGCCGCCGATGGGGCGGGCGAGGAAGCCGACCCAGAAGGTCGCGAAGGCGACCAGGGTGCCCACGGGGCCTTCGAGTTCCGGGAAGAACACCTTGTCGAAGACGAGCGCGGCCGCGGTTCCGTAGATGTAGAAGTCGAACCACTCGATGGTGGAGCCGATGAAGGCTCCGAATCCGGCGCGGTTCGCGGCTCTGGTGCGCTCTCGTGCGGTGGCGGTGGACGCACTCATGGTGGCTCCCGTGAACTTCGTTGATCAAGCGGATGGCAGTGACTGCGAGGGGGGCGTCGCCCGTGACGCCCGGCACGCCGCGTGGGGACGGGGGACGGCGGCGGAGGTGATGGCGTTACGTTGCCAGCCGGAACCTTGAACGGTCCAATACCGAATTACTGGTGCAGTGAGATGTCAGACGTCTCAATGGAGTGCGGCGCACCCCCTGAGTGTGCGGTACGTCCGGAAACACCCCTGGCGGCGCTGCCCGGTGGGCGGCGCCGCTGGGGGCGGACGTGAGGAGAGGGGTCAGGAAGCGATGCGCTCGAAGACGGCGGCGAGGCCCTGGCCGCCGCCGATGCACATGGTCTCCAGACCGTAGCGGGCCTCGCGGCGGTGCAGTTCCCGGGTGAGCGTGGCGAGGATGCGGGCACCGGTGGCGCCGACGGGGTGGCCGAGGGAGACTCCGGAGCCGTTCACGTTGATCCGCTCCTCGTGGTCCTTCTCGCCGAGGCCCAGTTCGCGGGTGCAGGCCAGCACCTGGGCGGCGAAGGCCTCGTTGAGCTCGATCAGGTCGAGGTCGGCGAGGGTGAGCCCGGCGCGGGCGAGCGCGGCGCGGGTGGCGGGGACGGGGCCGATGCCCATGGTGGCGGCGGGCACTCCGGCGCGGGCGAAGGATACCAGACGCACCAGCGGGGTGAGGCCGAGGCGTTCGGCGGTGGCGGCGCCGGTCACCAGGCAGGCGGCGGCCGCGTCGTTCTGGCCGCTGGCGTTGCCCGCGGTGACGGTGGCCTCCGGGTCGGTCCTGCCCATGACCGGGCGGAGTGCGGCGAGCTGCTCGGCGGTGGTGTCGGGGCGGGGGTGCTCGTCGGCGGTGACCACCGTCTCGCCCTTGCGGGTGCGTACGGTGACGGGGACGGTCTCCGCGTCGTAGCGTCCCTCGGCCATGGCCCGGCCGGCCCGCCGCTGGGAGCGCAGGGCCAGGGCGTCCTGGTCGGCGCGGCTGATGCCGTACTCCCGGCGGAGGTTCTCCGCGGTCTCGATCATGCCGCCGGGGACCGGGTGATGGACTCCGCCGGCGGTGGCCCGGCCCCGGGCGAGCGAGTCGTGGAGCTGGAGGCCGGGGCCCTTGATGCCCCAGCGGCCCTCGTGGGTGTAGTAGGGGGCGGCGCTCATCACGTCGACCCCGCCGGCGATCACGACCTCGCTGAACCCGGCCCTGATCTGCATCGCCGCGTCGAGGACGGCCTGGAGTCCGGAACCGCAGCGGCGGTCGGTCTGGATGCCGGTGACGGACTGCGGGAGCCCGGCGTCCAGGGCGGCGACCCGGCCGATGGCGGGGGCCTCGGACGACGGGTAGGCGTGGCCGAGGATCACCTCGTCCACCCGGTCCGGGTCGATTCCGGTGCGGGCGACCACCTCGGCGATGACGCGGGCGGCGAGGGAGGCCGGAGTCTGCCCGGCGAGCGCACCGCCGAAGCGCCCGATGGGGGTGCGCAGCGGTTCGCAGATCACGACATCGTTCTGGTCGGACACGGGGGACCTTTCCGGGGCGGGTCGGAAACAGACAAGGGTGCGGAATGACCCTTGCACCCGCGACTGAGCCGGTCCAATATCCAGTTGCCCCTGATTCAAGACGCAGCGCGTCTCAATCCGGCGGGGACCCGGTGGGAGCTCAGCGGGCGGGGGTGGGCAGCGCGGTCTCCGCGACGGCGAGCACCGCGCGCAGGGCGGCGGAGGGGTTGTCGTCGCGCCAGGCGAGCGCCGCCTGCCGCCGGATCGGCGCTCCGGCGAGCGGGCGGTAGACGAGGCCGTTCTGCTGGATGTGCTGGACGGAGGTGACCGTCAGCGTCACCCCGACGCCCGCGGCGACGAGGGCCAGGATGGTGTACGAGTCGGGGGCCTCCTGCACCACACGGGGATTGAACCCGGCCGCCTCGCAGGCGCCGACCATCGCGTCCCGCACGGTCGAGCCGGCGTTCGCCGGGAAGGAGACGAACGGCTCCCCCGCCAGCACCTCGATCGGCAGGGTCTCCCGGGCGGCGAGCGGATGGTCGGAGGGCAGCGCGCACACCAGCTCCTCCACGTCGATCACCCGGAAGCTCACACCGGGCTGGGTCACCGGCAGACGCACGAACCCGAGGTCGAGCGAGCCGTCCGCGACCCGGGCGAGCGCGACGTTGGCGTAGGTCTGGCCCGCCATGACGAGTTCGATCCCGGGGAGGGCCGCGCGCACCGCACGGGTCAGCAGGGGCAGCGTCTCGTGGCTGGAGGCGCCCGCGAAGCCCACGCTGACCCGCCCGTACTCACCCCGGCCGGCCGCCTTCGCGGCCCGGACGGCGGTGTCGAGGTCGTCGAGCACGGTCCGTACCGGCTGGAGGAACGAGTCGCCCGCACTGGTCAGCCGCACCGAACGGGTGTTGCGCTCGAAGAGCTGGACCCCCAGCTCCTTCTCCAGCTGACGGATCTGCTGGCTCAGCGGCGGCTGGGCCATCTGCAGCCGCTTGGCGGCCCGGCCGAAGTGCAGTTCCTCGGCCACCGCGACGAATGCGGACAGATGACGCAGCTCCACGCCCGTCTCCCCTTCTCCTTGGTTCCTGGTGGCGGTCTCGGTGGTTCCCGGTGGCCGCCTCAATGAATTGATTAACCAGAAGTCTTGATCCGACCTTAATTTGGTATTGGACAGCAATCAATAGCCGCTGGCACGGTGGACCGACGCGCACGCACACGCAGAGGAGCACCGTGGTCACGACGGTCCGGAAAGACAAGACGATGTCGATGAAGGCGGCGATCGCCGCGTTCGTCCACGACGGCGCCACCGTCTGCCTCGAAGGCTTCACCCATCTCGTCCCCACCGCCGCCGGGCACGAGATCATCCGCCAGGGCCGCCGGGACCTCACCGTCGTACGGATGACCGCGGACATCGTCGTGGACCAGATGATCGCCGCGGGCTGTGTGACGCGTCTGGTCTCCTCCTTCGTGGGCAACTCCTCGGCCGGTTCGCTCGGGGAGCTCCGCCGCCGGGTGGAGAACGCCGACCCTGCGCCTCTCGCCTTCGAGGAGTACAGCCACTACGGAATGATCTGCCGCTACCTCGCCGGTGCGCAGCGGCTGCCCTTCTATCCGCTGCGCTCCTACGGCGGCAGTGATCTGCCGTCCGTCAACAGCGCGCTGCGCAAGGTCACTTCGCCCTATCCCGGCCCGGAAGGCGAGCCCGAGCAGATCTACGTCGTACCGCCGGTCAACCCGGACGTGACGATCATTCACGCCCAGCGCGCCGACCGCGGCGGCAACACCCAGATGTGGGGGCTGACCGGCATCCAGGCCGAGGCCGTGTACGCGGCCGACAAGGCGATCGTCGTCGTCGAGGAGATCGTCGACGACGAGGTGATCCGCTCGGACCCCAACCGCACGCTCGTCCCCTCGCACGCGGTCGACGCCGTCGTCCAATGCCCGCGCGGCGCCCACCCCTCCTTCGCGCAGGGGTACTACGACCGGGACAACGCCTTCTACCGGGCCTGGTCGCACATCAGCAAGGACCCCGAGCGGCTCCGGGCGTGGCTGGACGAGTGGGTGCTCGGAACGGCGGACCACGCGGAGTACGTCGAGCGGCTGGGCGCCGAGTTCTGGGAGGGGCTCGCCGTGGGTGAGGCGCTCAGCGAACCGGTGAACTACGGGCGGCGGCTGTGACCGCGTCCCCGCTCCGTACGGATCAGCCCACAGGACACGAGAAGGAACGGGACATGACCGTCACCGCACCCGGCACCATCACCTCTTCCGAGCTGCTCTCCGTCGTCGCCTCCCGCGAACTGGCGGCGCGCCGGACGGTGTTCGCGGGCATCGGACTGCCGACGCTCGCCACCGAACTGGCCCGGCTGACCGTCGCCCCGGACATCGAGGTGGTGTACGAGTCCGGGGTGTGCGGCGCCCATCCCTCGCAGCTGCCCGAGACGATCGCCGACGCGGTCCTGATCACGGGGGCGGAGGCGGTGATCTCGATGCCGGTGCTCTTCGGCTGTGTGCTCCAGGGCGGTCATATCGACGTCGGCTTCCTCGGCGCCGCGCAGATCGACCGCTGGGGCAACCTCAACACCTCGGTGATCGGCGACTGGGAGAGCCCCTCGGTCCGGCTTCCCGGTTCGGGCGGCGCCGTCGAGGTGATGGCCAACTCCCACGAGGTCTTCGTGGTGATGCGCCGTCACCATCCGCGCTCCTTCACGGCGGAGCTCGACTTCTGCACCACCCCCGGGCCCGACCGCGCGCTCGCCGAGGGCATCCGCCCGCTGGGCATCGGTGTCACCCGGGTCATCACCGAACTGGGCATCATGGCCCGCGAGGGTGTGGGCGAGGAGCTGCGGCTGGTCGCCGTCCATCCCGGTGTCACCGTCGACCAGGTGCGGGCCGCGACCGGCTGGGACCTGCGGGTCGCCGACACGGTCGACGAGGTGCCACCCCCGACCGGGGAGGAGCTCAGGCTGCTGCGCGAGGATGTCGACCCGGACCGCGTGTATCTCCGCTGAGCCGCACCCGCCCGTCCCGTCACTCCCGTCCCGTCGGAAGGACCGTAACCACCATGCGTATCAGGATCGTCGGCGCCGGAGCCATGGGCCGAGGCATCGCCCAGTGGGCGGCCTCGGCCGGACACACCGTCGAGCTGGGCGACGTACGGACGGAGGCGGTGGCCGAGGCGGCCGGCTTCGTGCGGTCCATGCTGGAACGGGCCGTGCAGAAGGGCCGGATGACCGCCGAGGACGCGGCTGCCGCCGTCGGACGGCTGGTCCCGCTGGACGACCCGTGGGCGGCCGGTCCGGACATCGAGCTGGTCGTCGAGGCGGTACGGGAGGACCTCGCGACCAAGGCGGAGGTCTTCGGCCGGCTGGAGCAGGCGCTGCCGGAGTCGGCGGTGTTCGCGACCAACACCTCCTCGCTCTCGGTGACCCGGATCGCAGCAACGCTCAAGGACCCGACGCGCATGGCCGGGCTGCACTTCTTCAATCCCGTCCCGCTGATGCGGATCGTCGAGGTGGTGCCCGGCGCCACCACCCGGCCCGCGATCCCGCCGATGCTGACCGCGCTCGTGGAGAGCTGCGGGCACCGCGCGGTCACGGTCGCCGACACCCCCGGCTTCCTCGTGAACCACGCCGGGCGCGGCCTGGTGACCGAGGCGCTCGCGCTGCTGGAGGAGACGGTCGCCGACCCGGCGGGCATCGACCGGATCGCGCGGGACGTGCTGGGCCTGCGGATGGGCCCGTTCGAGCTGATGGACCTCACCGGACTCGATGTGACCGCCGCGGTGATCGACTCGATCTGGGAGGGCTTCCGCCACGAGGACCGGCTCCGGCCGTCCTACCTGACCCCGAACCGTCTCGCGGCCGGGCTGTTCGGCCGCAAGACGGGTGAGGGCTGGTTCCCCTACGGCCCCGAGGCCGCCGCGCCCGCGCCGGAGGCACCGGTCACCGGCGACCGGGACCGGCCGGTGCACGTCGTCGCCGCGTCCCCGGCCGGCGAGGCGGACGCGGCCGCGCTCCGGGCGGCGCTGACCGCGACGGGCGCCTCGGTCGGGACCGGCCAGGAACCGCCGGCCGGGGCCCTGGTGCTGGTCCCGGTCTGGGGGACCTCGGTCGCCTCGGTGGTGGCCGCCCAGGGGCTGCCCCCGGGCCGCACCTTCGGCGTGGATCCGCTACCTGCGGCAGGACGCCGCCGGGTGCTCGCCGTGACCCCGGGAGCGGAACCGGCGGCGGCACGGGATGCGCGCGCGGTGCTGGCGCGGGCGGCCTACGGCGGCGAACCGTTCGCCGTTTCCGTGGTACGGGACACGGCGGGCTCGGTCGCGCAGCGGCTGCTCGCCTCGATCGTGTCGGTGTCGGCGTCGATCGCGGAGCGCGGACTGGCCGCCCCCGCCGACATCGATACGGCGGTCACCACCGGGCTCGGCTACCCGTTCGGCCCGCTGTCCTGGGGCGACCGGATCGGCGCGGCGCGGATGCTGGAGCTACAGCGGGCGCTGCACGCCACGACGGGCGACCCCCGCCACCGCCCGACCCGCTGGGTCACCGAACGCGCCGCCCTCGGCCTGGACCTGACGGACCCGGGCACCTCCCCGGCCCAGTGCCTGGACAGCGAGGCAGACGGCCCGGAGTGAACCCGGCGGTCGGGGGCCGGCCTGAACCCGGCAGGTGGCTGCCCGGCGTGAACCGGGTGGCCGACGGCCCGGCGTGAACCGGGCAGGGTGGCAGCCAACGGCCCGGACCGCGAAGTGCCCGTCCGCCGGCCCCCGTCCGCTTTCACCCCATGAGCCGGATCAGCCCCAGCAGCACGGCCGCCGTCACGACGCCGAGGCCGAGGACCGGCAGCGCGGGGCGGGGCGGCTCCAGGCGACGGCCCGGCCGTCCGTACCCGTCTCCCCCTCCGTACCCGTCTCCCCTTCCGTCCCCGGCCGGCGTCCGGGCGCGCCGGGTCCACTCCACGGGGGGACGCAGCGGGACCACCACCCGCCACGGCTGCTCCGGGTCGTATTCGACGACCATCGTCCCCCTGCTCCCGGCGTCCTGGACGTCCAGCGGGTGGCGCACCCTCACACGGAACGGCTCGCGGTCCTCCGGCGCGACCGTGACGTCGAACTCGAACGTGGTCTCCGGTGATGCCGGGTCGCCCGAGGTCCGCCCGGTCCTCTTGTGCACCGCCCTGACGCCGTGCACCGTCGCGGGCGCGAAGGCCCTGGGCCCGCCCGAACGCAGGCCCGGCGCCGTGCCCGCCCGGGACACCCGGGTGACCAGGTCGGCCACCATCAGGACCAGCACCGTGGCGTTCAGCCCGAGGAGCAGCAGCCAGCGGGGGCCGTCGACGGCCCCCTGCACCAGGGCGGCCATCGCGCCTCCGGCGATCAGGCCCAGCGGTACGGCACGCGGATTCACAGGATCGCCCTTCGCGGTACGGAGACCCGGCTGCCCGTCGGGTCGCCGGGGCTCCGGACGTCGTACAGCGCGACCGCGCGGCGTCCCAGCGCGGACCGGCCGACGACGGCCGGGAACTCGTGCGCCACTCCGCCCTCGTCCTCGAACCGCACCAGGACCCTGCCCCGGCGGCGCCCCACCCGGCTCCAGTCCCGGAGTTCCGCGTCGGCGGTGGCCAGCCGGCCGCGCAGCCGGAGCCGGTGCAGTCCGTTGGTCCGGCGCAGGCTGCTCACCGCCCCGGCGACGGCGGCCAGGGCGAACAGCCCGGCCGCTGTCCAGGAGGCAGCGATCCATTCGGCTGGAGTGAACCCGGTCAGCAGCCAGTCGGCGGACTCGTCCGCCCGGCGGTCCCCCGTGTCCACGGCTGTCCGCCAGCCCGTCCCGAACCCGGCGGCGGCAAGCGCGAGGGCTGTGCCCGGCGCGGCCCGGTGCAGATACCGCCGGGCCATCAGGGCCAGCGCCGCGACGGCCGCCGCACCCATGAACGCCGCACCGCCCGCCAGATCGTCGGTGCCGCAGCCGTCCTCGTCGCAGGTCCACCTCACCCGCGCACCCTCGGCGGAGGCGACGTGGAAGAGCAGCCAGACCTGCCAGGCCATCAGCGCGCAGGCCACCACCAGAGGTGCCTGCGCGACAGCCCGTCCGCGTGTCATCCCTGTCCGCCCCCGGTCCTCTCGTCCCGCTCCACACTCCCTCGGCCGGTGCCCGGCCCCACCCGAACCTATGTCACGGGCCGGAGGCCGCCACGGGCGGGCGGGGGCACGACCGATATGTTCAAGACCCGCGGTGACCTCCCCCTCTACGGTCGGGGCATGACTCCACGCATCGACGCGATCTCCCTCACGACCGCGGATCTGACCGCCTCACTCGCCTTCTACCGCCTGCTCGGTCTCGACATCCCCGCGGACGCGGACATGGCGCCCCATGTCGAGGTGACCCTCCCGGGCGGGCAGCGCCTGCTGTGGGACACCGAGGACGTCGTCCGCTCCTTCGACCCGGAGTGGACCCCGGCCAGGGGCGGGGAACGGCTCGGGCTCGCCTTCCTCTGCGACAGCCCCGCCGAGGTGGACTCGGTCTACGCCGAGCTGACCGGGGCCGGGCACCGGGGCCATCTGGAACCGTGGGACGCCGTGTGGGGGCAGCGGTACGCGGTGGTCCTCGACCCGGACGGCTGCGCGGTCTCGCTCTTCGCGCCGGCCGGCTGAGGCGCGTTCAGGGTGCGCCGAAGTACGCGGTGAGCGTGGTGCCGGCCAGTTCGCGCATCTCCCTGGCGAGGTGCGCCTGGTCGGCGCAGCCCGCCGCGTGCGCGGCCACGGCGTACGGCGTTCCCGACCGTACGAGGGCCAGGGCCCGTTGCAGCCGCAGCACCCGGGCGAGCGTCTTGGGGCCGTAGCCGAAGGCGTCCAGGGAGCGGCGGTGCAGCTGCCTGGCGCCGAGACCGGCCGCCCGTGCGGTCCAGGCGACGGTGCGGCCGCCGTCCAGATGTGCGGCGACCCGTCTCATCACCGGGTCCGGCGGGTCCGTGCGCGCGGCCCTGCGCACGGCGATGTCCTCCAGTGCGACGGCCGGATCGGCGGCCGCCGCCATCCGCTCGGTGAGTTCCCGGACCGATGCGGCCGGCCAGAGGTCGGCCAGGGCGATCCGGCGGTCGCGCAGTTCGTGCGCCGGTACGCCGAGCAGCGCGGGGGCGGTGCCGGGGGCGAAGCGGATGCCCGCGCAGCTGCCGCCGGACGCGGGTTCGGCACGGGTGTCGGGGCCCGCGACGAGCAGCCGGCCGCCGGTCCAGAGCAGGTCCATGCAGCCGTCGGGCAGTACGGGATGGACCACGCCCGGGGGCACCCGCAGTGTCCAGACCCGCGCGCCGTCGATCCGCGACGCCCGCTCCTCGTAGTCGTCGCCCATGGCACCAGTCTCGCGCACGGCCGCGGGCGCCACGTGAGGGGCGTCGGGAGGGGGTGCGGCGGTGGGTCCCGGCGGAGGGCGGAAGGTGCGGCGGCGGTGCCTTGCGGCGGCCGTGCCACCGGCCCGTCCGCCCCCGGCGGCCGGTCTCATTCGGCGGGCGGCTGCGGCCTCTCCGGTTCCTTCTCGCGGCTCGGCTGGAGCCGGGACTTCACATCGTCCGGCGGCAGGAACCGCGACCACCGCTCCGGGAACTCGGAGGGCATGTACGGGCTGTCCCCGTCGTCGTACCCGTCCTCGTCCCCGTCGTCCGGGCCGCCGTCCCAGCTCTCCGCCTGGGTACGGGCCACGAACTCGGCCGCCTGTACCGCGCGCGCCCGGTCGTTGGCCGCACGGGCCGCCGCCGTGGCGACGGACGGCCACACGCGGTCGATGGCCGCGTTGACCGCGGCGCCCACCAGCACGGCGAACGCGGAGATGCCGATCCACAGCAGTACCGCGATCGGGGCGGCCAGCGATCCGTAGATCGTGGGCCCCTCGACCGTACTCGTCAGATAGATCCGCAGCAGGAAGCTGCCGATCACCCACATCGCCAGGGCCATCAGAGCGCCCGGCATGTCCTCGATCCACGGTGAGCGGACGGGGACGGACACGTGGTAGAGCGTGGTCAGGAAGGCGATGGACAGCAGTATCACCAGCGGCCAGTACAGGACGCTTATGAGCTCGGTGCCCCAGGGGATGAACTCCACGACCCGGTCGGGGCCGACCACCAGCAGGGGCAGCACGACCGCGCCCAGCAGGAGCGCCACCACGTACAGCAGGAAGGCGAGCATCCGGGTCTTGACGATGCCGCGCTGGCCGTCGAGCCCGTACATCACGGTGATGGTCTCGATGAAGACGTTGACCGCGCGGGAACCGGACCAGAGCGCGATCGCGAAGCCGATCGAGATGACGTCGGGCCGGGCCCCCGTGGTGACGTCCGCCAGCAGCGGTTTGGCGAAGTCGTTGACGCCGCGTTCGGAGAGCACGGTGTGCGCGGCGCTGAGGATGTTGCGCTCGATGGAGGCGACCGTGGTGGTGCTGGTCCACTCGTCGACGTAACCGAGCAGGCCGATCAGTCCGAGCAGCAGCGGGGGCAGGGACAGCAGGGTGAAGAACGCCGCCTCGGCGGCGAGTCCCAGAATGCGGTACTCCATGCACGAGTTGACGGTGTCCTTGAGCAACTGCCAGGCCAGCTGGCGCTTGGACACGTTGCGGTAGAGCACTCTGGCCCGGTGGAGCCGGCCCGGTGGCCGCTCGGGTGTTTCATTTGCTGCCTGCACGTCCTTACCGTATCGGCATGGCAGCCACCACCCACACAGTGTCCAACCAGGCCCCTCCTCTCCTCGGCTACGACGTATTCGGTGCGGACCTGGCACTCACCGAAGCCGTGGAGCGGCACCTTCCGGCAGACCTTCTCGACGATGCGCGCAGTGGGCTCACGGCACTCGGCCGGTCCGCCGGGTCCGCCCAGGCCGCGGAGTGGGGGGCGCGGGCCAACGACAATCCACCGAGGCTGCGGACCCATGACCGCTACGGGCACCGGATCGACGAGGTGGAGTTCCACCCGGCCTGGCACCGGCTGCTCGGCCATGCCGTCACCGCCGGTCTGACCGATGCCTGGGACCGGCCGGGCGGGCATGTGCGCCGGGCCGCCGGCTTCCTGGTGTGGACGCAGGCCGAGGCGGGCCACGGCTGCCCGCTCTCCATGACGCATGCGGCGGTGCCCGCGCTGCGGACGGATCCGGCGGTGGCCGCCGTATGGGAGCCGCTGCTCACCTCGCACGTGTACGAGCAGGAACTGCGGCCGGCCACGCGGAAGGCCGGGGCGCTGCTGGGCATGGGCATGACCGAGAAGCAGGGCGGCTCGGACGTGCGGGCCGGCACGACACGTGCCGAGCCGCTGTCCGGCGAGGGGGAGTATCTGCTCACCGGGCACAAGTGGTTCTGCTCGGCGCCGATGTCCGACGGATTCCTGGTGCTGGCGCAGGCTTCCGGAGGACTGACGTGCTTCCTGCTGCCCCGGGTGCTGCCGGACGGCACCCGCAACACGTTCGCGATCCAGCGGCTCAAGGACAAGCTGGGCAACCGGTCCAACGCCTCCGCGGAGGTCGAGTTCGACGGTACGTGGGCGCGGCGGATCGGTGAGGAGGGGCACGGGGTGCGCACCATCATCGGCATGGTGGCGGCGACCCGGCTGGACTGCGTGACCGGCTCGGCGGCACTGATGCGGCAGGCGGTGGCGCAGGCCGTCCACCACACCACGCATCGCAGCGCTTTCGGCGGCGTGCTGGTGGACAAGCCGCTGATGCGCAACGTGCTGGCCGATCTGGCGCTGGAGTCGGAGGCGGCGACGGTGCTGGCGATGCGGCTCGCCGCCGCGTACGACGCCGGGACCGAGAGCGAGACGGCGTTCCTGCGCATCGCGGTGCCCGCGGCGAAGTACTGGGTGACGAAGCGGTGCACGCCGCTGGTGGCCGAGGCACTCGAATGCCTGGGAGGCAACGGATACGTGGAGGAGTCGGGGATGCCCCGGCTGCTGCGCGAGGCGCCGCTCAACTCGATCTGGGAGGGCTCGGGGAACGTGCAGGCGCTGGATGTACTGCGGGCTCTGCGGCGCGAGCCGCAGGCGCTGAACGCGTTCCTCCAGGAGGTCGGCCGGGCGCGGGGCGCGGACCACCGGCTGGACCGGGCGATCAGGGATCTGCTGACCGAGCTGGCCGATCTGCAGGGAATCGAGGCACGCGCCCGCCGGCTCGTGGAGCGGATGGCGCTGGTCCTCCAGGGTTCGCTGCTGGTCCGCTGGGCTCCGCCGGAGGTGGCCGACGCCTTCTGCGCGTCACGCCTGGGCGGGGACCGGGGCTCGGCCTTCGGAACGCTGCCGCACACCCTGGATCTGGCCTCGGTCGTGGAACGGGCCCGGCCCGTGGAGCGTTGACCCCGGGGCCAGCAACAGGGGGTGGTGCTGCGCCGACACGGCACCACCCCCCATGCTGTACACAACCGGACTCCGGGGCCGAAACCCCGTCGTTCGGTGTTCCGTCACTCTTGTACGGTCGGGGGGCAGTCGCCAGAGTTGCAGAGGGTTGCAACCATTGTGCGGAGTTGCGGTGACGGGGCCCCCACACCGGCAGGATGGGGCCGGTAGCCCCTTGACCAGGGCTCGGCACAGGCAAGAGGGGAATCCGGCATGGAGACAAGCCCGGTCGACGTGATGCGGCTCGGTGCCCAGGAGCCCGGCCGGGCCAACCGCCTGATCCACCGGGCCCGCGCGGCGAAAATGGCCGGTGACCGGATGCTCGCGGCACCCCGGGCCGCCATCGGGGCCTCCTGGGACCGGGCGATGCGCAGTGGAATCGATCCGGAACAGAGCACCCACAGCGTGCCGCTGGAGGTGGACGAGGTCGAGCACCGGCGCCGGAGCTCCGCACTGGGCGAGGTGATGCCGTTGCTCAGCGACGGCCTGGTGAACATCGCGGACGCCTCCCAGCAGATCATGGTGGTCACCGATGTGGAGGGCCGGGTGCTGTGGCGCCAGGGCAACACGGGGGTGCTGCGGCTGGCGGACGCCATCTGCCTGGCCGAGGGCGCCGCCTGGGCGGAGGAGACCATCGGCACCAACGCGATCGGTACGGCGCTCGCCGCGCGCGCCCCGGTGCAGGTGCACTCCGCGGAGCACTTCGTCCGCAGTCTGCACGGGTGGACCTGCGCGGCGGCACCGGTGCGCGATCCGCGCGACGGCCGGCTGATGGGGATCGTCGACATCAGTGGTCCGGCGGCCACCTTCCATCCGGCGACGCTCGCCCTGGTCGGTTCGGTCGCACGGCTGGCCGAGAGCGAGATCAGGACCCAGCACCTGCAGTCGATCGACCGGCTGCGGTCGGTGGCGGCGCCGATGCTCTGCCGGCTGGGCGGCCGGGCCCTGGCGGTGGACGGCAACGGCTGGCTGGCCGCGGTCACCGGGATGCCTCCGGTGGACCGGCTCCCGCTGCCGAAGTCCCTGGAGCCGGGCCGGGTGTGGCTGCCCTCGCTCGGGATGTGCCGGGTGGAGCCCCTGCCGGGCGGCTGGCTGGTGCAGGTGGCGGACGGGGCGATGGACAGCCCTCCGCGCCGGGTCGTGCTGAATCTGAGCCTGCCGGGGAGCCTGGCGGTGAATGTGGTGAGCCCGGTGGGCACCCGGACGCAACGGCTCTCCCCGCGCCACGCCGAGCTGCTGTACGCGCTGGCCCTGCACCCGGAGGGGCGTACGGCGTCCGAGCTGGCGGAGGACCTCTTCGGCGATCCGACCAGGACGGTGACGGTCCGGGCCGAGATATCGCGGCTGCGGCGCCATCTCGCGGAGGTGCTGGCGCACCGCCCGTACCGCTTCGGGGAGGGGGTCGAGGTGGAGGTGATCCGCCCGGAGTATCCGGGCGATCTGCTGCCCCGGTCGAAGGCACCGGTGGTGGTGGCGGCGCGCAGCGCCCCTTGACCACGCTTTCCCGCGGAATCACGGTTGTCGCAGGTCGGCCCTCCCCCACAGGATCACCGTTCCCGCAGGTCCGGTGCGCCCCGCTTCCGGGTACCGGCTTGGGCCCGGGCGCCGGGGCATGGTTTTCTGGCAGTCATGAGCAACCCCGAACACCCGTCCGGCCCCGCCCTCGCCGAGGTGACCATCTGGTCCCTGGAACAGACCTCGCCCGACGATCTGCGGCCCTCGGCCGTGCCCGGGGCGGACGTACGGATCGTCCGGTCGGAGGTGCCGCTGCCCGAGTTCAGCCGCTTCCTCTACACCGCGGTCGGCGGCGACATCCAGTGGACGGACCGGCTGTCGATGTCGTACGCGCAGTGGGAGGAAGTGCTGGGGCGGCCCGGCGCGGAGACCTGGGTGGCGTACGCCGACGGGACGCCGGCCGGATATGTGGAGCTGGACCCGCAGGACGACGGCACGGTCGAGATCATGTACTTCGGTCTTCTCCCGGCCTTCCGGGGACGCCGGATCGGCGGTCATCTGCTCTCGTACGGAGTCGCGCGCGCCTGGGACCTGGCGGAGCGGTGGCCGGAACGGGACGCGACGAAGCGGGTGTGGGTGCACACCTGCTCCAAGGACGGGCCGCACGCCATGGGCAACTACCTGCGCCGGGGCTTCCGTCTGTTCGACACCAGGACGGAACTGGAGCCCGAGGTCGTGACTCCCGGCCCGTGGCCGGAATCCGGCCGGCCGTAGCTTCCGCAGCAACTCCCTTAAGAAATGCACGTGGTTGTCCGGTTTTCCGGCCGGCAGGCGCCCGTCACACGCGTGACGGGCGCCACATTGTCTCAACTGTCGGGACAGTCTCGTCCACATCATGGATAGTGGTGGACTGCTCCGAGATCCGCGTGACACGCTTCCGTCATGTCTGGAACTGGAATTGCCTTGGTGAGTCGACGCCACGTCGACCTCGGCCGCATGTCCAGCGCCATCTGTCCGGCGAGCTGAGATTCCCAGCACCGCCGCGATCCACTTTTCTCTGCACATCCTGCGCACCGCCGCGCCCAGACGCGAGTGTGCAGTTCAGAGCCGCCCTCCCGCAGTCCCGAAGGACGTACTGTCATGGCCGCTACCCCGGAACAGCCCGCGCCCGCCACGCCGCGCCGCAAGGCAGGACGCCACCGCGGCGAAGGCCAGTGGGCGCTGGGGCACTTCACCCCGCTCAACGGCAATGAGCAGTTCAAGAAGGACGACGACAGTCTCAACGTGCGGACACGCATTGAGACGATCTACTCCAAGCGCGGGTTCGACTCGATCGACCCCAACGACCTTCGCGGACGCATGCGCTGGTGGGGTCTGTACACACAGCGCCGGGCCGGGATCGACGGCGGGAAGACGGCGGTCCTGGAGCCCGAGGAGCTCGAGGACAAGTACTTCATGATGCGGGTCCGCATCGACGGCGGACGGCTGACGACCACACAGCTGCGCGTCATCGGCGAGATCTCCGAGCAGTACGCCCGCGGCAGCGCGGACATCACCGACCGTCAGAACGTCCAGATGCACTGGATCCGCATCGAGGACGTCCCGGCGATCTGGGAGAAGCTGGAGGCGGTCGGCCTCTCCACCACCGAGGCCTGCGGCGACTGCCCCCGTACGATGATCGGCTCCCCCGTGGCCGGTATCGCCGCGGACGAGATCATCGACGGCACTCCGGCGCTGGACGAGATCCACGAGCGCTACATCGGAAGCCCCGAATTCTCCAACCTGCCGCGCAAGTTCAAGACCGCGGTCTCCGGTTCCCCGGTGCAGGACGTGGTGCACGAGATCAATGACATCGCCTTCGTCGGTGTCGAGCACCCCGAGCACGGTCCGGGCTTCGACCTGTGGGTCGGCGGCGGCCTCTCCACCAACCCGCGCCTCGCCGAACGCCTCGGAGCCTGGGTCCCGTTGGACGAGGTGGCGGATGTGTGGGCCGGAGTCGTGGGGATCTTCCGCGACTACGGATACCGCCGGCTCCGCAACCGCGCCCGGCTGAAGTTCCTGGTCGCCGACTGGGGGGTCGCCAAGTTCCGTCAGGTGCTGGAGGACGAGTACCTCAAGCGTCCGCTGCTGGACGGTCCCGCGCCCGCGGAGCCCAGCAGCAAGTGGCGCGACCACATCGGTGTCCACCCGCAGCAGGACGGACGTTTCTACGTCGGTTTCGCGCCCAGGGTCGGACGGGTCGACGGCTCCACCCTCGCCAAGATCGCCGAACTCGCAGAGGAACACGGCTCCGGCCGGGTCCGCACCACCGTCGAGCAGAAGATGATCATTCTCGATGTGGAGCAGGACCGTGTCGACTCCCTGTCGGCCGGCCTGGAGGCGCTCGGTTTCCAGGTGAGGCCCTCCTCGTTCCGCCGGGGCACGATGGCCTGCACCGGCATCGAGTACTGCAAGCTCGCGATCGTCGAGACGAAGGCGCGCGGCGCCGCGCTCATCGACGAACTGGAGCGCCGCCTGCCGGAGTTCGACGAACCGCTCACCATCAACATCAACGGCTGCCCCAACGCCTGCGCCCGCATCCAGACCGCGGACATCGGCCTCAAGGGCCAGCTCATGCTGGACGACGAGGGCAACCAGGTGGAGGGCTACCAGGTACACCTCGGCGGCGCGCTCGGGCTGGAGGCCGGATTCGGCCGCAAGGTCCGTGGTCTGAAGGTCACTTCGGCCGAACTGCCCGACTATGTCGAGCGGGTCCTGGCGAAGTTCCAGGAGGAGCGCGAGGACGACGAGCGCTTCGCGACCTGGGCGGCCAGGGCGAGTGCGGAGTCGCTGTCATGAGCGAGCGCGCCGCGCCGTTCCACTGCCCCTACTGCGGCGAAGAGGACCTGCGCCCGCACGAGGCGGGGCACGGGGCCTGGGAATGCGCTTCCTGCAACCGGGCGTTCCAGCTGAAGTTCCTGGGCCTGCTGACCCGGGGGCCGGCGCGCAACGACGGCGAAGGGGACGGGATATGACGGACACTCAGCGGACCGGGGACCTCACCGCGACGGAGCTCCGGGAGCTGGCCGAGCGGGCCGGCCGGGAGCTGGAGGACGCGCCCGCGCCGG
This sequence comes from Streptomyces sp. NPDC026062, assembly GCF_055568375.1. Taxonomy (NCBI): domain Bacteria; kingdom Bacillati; phylum Actinomycetota; class Actinomycetes; order Kitasatosporales; family Streptomycetaceae; genus Streptomyces; species Streptomyces sp. NPDC026062. The sequence goes on along the minus strand of NZ_JBVHOQ010000002.1, from coordinate 14,238 downwards.
AGATCCTCCAGTGGGCCACCCGCACCTTCGGCAGCCGTTTCTGCGTCACCTCCTCGATGGAGGACGCGGTCGTCGCCCATCTCGCCTCCCGGGCGCTGCCCGGGGTGGACGTGGTCTTCCTCGACACCGGCTACCACTTCCCCGAGACGATCGGCACCCGCGACGCGGTGGAGGCCGTGATGGACGTCAACGTCATCACGCTGACCCCGCGACGGACCGTGGCCGAGCAGGACGCCGAGCACGGGCCGAAGCTGCACGACCGCGACCCGGACCTGTGCTGCAAGCTGCGCAAGGTCACCCCCCTCCAGGAGGGGCTGACCTCGTACACGGCGTGGGCGACCGGGCTGCGCCGTGACGAGTCCCCCACCCGGGCCGGCACCCCGGTGGTCGGCTGGGACGAGAAGCGGCAGAAGGTCAAGGTCTCGCCGATCGCCCGCTGGACCCAGGACGACGTCGACGCGTACGTCGCCGAGCACGGGGTGCTCACCAACCCGCTGCTGATGGACGGTTACGCCTCCGTGGGCTGTGCCCCCTGCACCCGGCGGGTGCTGGAGGGTGAGGACGCGCGGGCCGGACGCTGGGCCGGGCGCGGCAAGACCGAATGCGGGCTGCACGACTGATGACGAATGATCAGGAGACTTCGATGAGCGTGACGGAGACGGGCGCCACCGTCTGGCTGACCGGTCTGCCGAGCGCGGGCAAGACCACCATCGCGTACGAACTCGCCGGGCGGCTGCGCGGCGAGGGCCACCGGGTGGAGGTGCTCGACGGCGACGAGATCCGCGAGTTCCTCTCGGCGGGCCTCGGCTTCACCCGCGAGGACCGGCACACCAACGTCCAGCGGATCGGCTTCGTCGCCGAACTCCTGGCGGCCAACGGCGTGAAGGTGCTGGTCCCGGTCATCGCCCCGTACGCGGACAGCCGCGACGCAGTCCGCAAGCGGCACCAGGCCGAGGGCACCGCATATCTGGAGGTGCACGTCGCCACTCCGGTCGAGGTGTGCTCGGTACGTGATGTGAAGGGGCTCTACGCCAAGCAGGCGGCGGGCGAGATCAGCGGGCTGACCGGGGTGGACGACCCCTACGAGGCCCCGGAGTCGCCCGATCTGCGGATCGAGTCCCACCAGCAGACCGTGCAGGAGTCCGCGGCGGAGCTGTACGCGCTGCTGAGCGAGAGGGGTGCAGCGTGACGACCGTCGCGACTGTGTCGGAAGGCACCGACAATCCGTACGCACTCAGCCACCTGGACTCACTGGAGTCCGAGGCGGTGCACATCTTCCGTGAGGTGGCGGGGGAGTTCGAGCGGCCGGTGATCCTGTTCTCCGGCGGCAAGGACTCGATCCTGATGCTGCATCTGGCACTCAAGGCGTTCGCGCCCGCGCCGGTGCCGTTCGCGCTGCTGCACGTGGACACCGGGCACAACTTCCCCGAGGTCCTGGAGTACCGCGACCGCACGGTCGCCGAACACGGACTGCGGCTGCATGTCGCGTCCGTCCAGGAGTACATCGACGCCGGGAAGCTCCGTGAGCGCCCCGACGGCACCCGCAACCCGCTGCAGACCGTGCCGCTGACCGAGGCGATCCAGCAGCACCGCTTCGACGCCGTGTTCGGCGGCGGCCGCCGCGACGAGGAGAAGGCACGCGCCAAGGAGCGGGTCTTCTCGCTGCGCGACGAGTTCTCCCAGTGGGACCCGCGCCGCCAGCGCCCCGAACTGTGGCAGCTCTACAACGGCCGGCACGCCCCCGGTGAGCACGTCCGGGTCTTCCCGATCTCCAACTGGACCGAGCTCGACGTATGGCAGTACATCGAGCGCGAGGGCATCGAGCTCCCCGGGATCTACTTCGCCCATGAGCGCGAGGTCTTCAACCGTTCCGGCATGTGGCTGACCGCGGGCGACTGGGGCGGCCCCAAGGAACACGAGACGGTCGAGACCCGTCAGGTGCGCTACCGCACGGTCGGCGACATGTCCTGCACCGGTGCCGTCGACTCCGACGCCACCACGCTGGACGCGGTGATCACCGAGATCGCCGCCTCCCGGCTCACCGAGCGGGGCGCGACCCGCGCCGACGACAAGATGTCCGAGGCAGCGATGGAAGACCGTAAGCGCGAGGGGTACTTCTAAAATGACCACACCTACTCAGTCGGCCGAGCAGTTGTCGACCACCACTCTGCTGCGGTTCGCCACCGCGGGGTCCGTCGACGACGGCAAGTCCACCCTCGTCGGACGGCTGCTGCACGACTCCAAGTCGGTCCTCACCGACCAGCTGGAGGCGGTCGAGGACGCGTCCCGCAAGCGTGGCCAGGAGGCGCCGGACCTGGCGCTGCTGACCGACGGGCTGCGGGCCGAGCGCGAGCAGGGCATCACCATCGATGTCGCCTACCGCTACTTCGCCACCCCCCGGCGCCGGTTCATCCTCGCCGACACCCCGGGCCATGTGCAGTACACCCGGAACATGGTGACGGGCGCCTCCACGGCCGAGCTGGCCGTGGTCCTGGTCGACGCACGCAACGGCGTCGTCGAGCAGACCCGCCGGCACGCCGCCGTCGCGGCCCTGCTGCGCGTCCCGCACGTGGTGCTGGCCGTGAACAAAATGGACCTGGTCGATTACGCGGAGCCGGTGTTCGCCGCCATAGCGGAGGAGTTCACCGCCTACGCGGCCTCCCTCGGCGTCCCGGAGATCACCACGATCCCGATCTCCGCCCTGGCCGGCGACAACGTCGTGGAACCCTCCGCGCACATGGACTGGTACGGCGGCCCGACCGTCCTGGAACACCTGGAGACGGTCCCGGTCAGCCATGACCTCACCGCCTGCCACGCCCGATTCCCGGTCCAGTACGTGATCCGGCCGCAGACCGCCGAGCACCCCGACTACCGCGGCTACGCGGGCCAGATCGCAGCCGGGGTGTTCCGCGTCGGAGAGCCCGTCACCGTGCTGCCCTCGGGCCGTACGTCCACGATCGCCGGGATCGATCTGCTCGGGGCCGGCGTGGACATCGCCTGGGCCCCCCAGTCGGTGACCCTCCGTCTGGCCGACGACATCGACGTGTCGCGCGGCGATCTGATCGCCCCGGTGAACGACTCCCCCGCCGTCACCCAGGACGTCGAGGCGACCGTCTGCCACGTCGCGGACCAGCCGCTCACCGTGGGCCAGCGGGTCCTGATCAAGCACACCACCCGCACGGTCAAGGCGATCGTCAAGGACATCCCCTCGCGGCTGACCCTGGACGACCTCTCCCAGCACCCGGCACCCGGCCGGCTCGTCGCCAACGACATCGGCCGGGTCGTCGTCCGCACGGCCGAGCCCCTCGCGCTCGACGCGTACGCCGACTCCCGCCGCACGGGTTCCTTCCTGCTGATCGACCCGGCGGACGGCACCACCCTCTCGGCCGGGATGGCGGGCGCCTCGTTCGCGGCCGTCGCTCAGGCCGGGGCACCGGCGGACGACGACGCGGAGTGGGACTTCTGACATGAGCACCGACGTCTTCTCGACCTTCGCGAAGGAGGGCGGCCGTGTCGGCAGCGGCGCCCTCGGCAGCGGCCAGGGCGGGGTTGCGCGATGTGCGCGTTGACGTACGCGCACTGCCTGCGCGCCCGGCAGCATCAACCGCACCGCCTGTACCGCCAGTTCAGACGAAGACCTGCCGACTTCCCGGCCGCGTCCCCGGACTTCCGAGGGACGTGAGCACCGGGCCTCCGAGAGGAAAACCTCCCGTGTCTGCCCCCCGTACCACGCTGCGCCGCAGCATTGCCGCTGCCGCCGCCCTGCCCCTGCTCGCCGTGGCGCTCACCGCCTGCGGCTACGGCTCCGAGGCGAACGACGACGACGCCGGGAAGGCGAACGTCGCCGCCGACGGAAAGAAGCTCTCCGCCGACACCGTGCGGATCGGGTACTTCCCCAACCTCACCCACGCGACCGCGCTCGTGGGCGACCAGGAAGGTCTGTTCCAGAAGGAACTCGGCGGCACCCGGCTCAAGACCTCGACGTTCAACGCGGGCCCGTCCGAGATCGAGGCGCTCAACGCCGACTCGATCGACATCGGCTTCATCGGCCCCTCGCCGTCCATCAACGGATACACCAAGTCCAGCGGCAAGAACCTCCGGATCATCGGCGGTTCGGCCTCCGGCGGCGTGAAGCTCGTCGTCAACCCCGACAAGATCAAGACCCTGGACGACCTCAAGGGCAAGAAGATAGCCACCCCGCAGCTCGGCAACACCCAGGACGTGGCCTTCCTCAACTGGATCTCCGAGAAGGGCTGGAAGGTCGACGCCCAGAGCGGCAAGGGTGACGTCTCCGTCGTCCGCACGGACAACAAGGTGACCCCGGACGCCTACAAGTCCGGTTCCATCGACGGCGCCTGGGTTCCCGAGCCGACCGCCTCCAAGCTGGTCGCCGAGGGTGCGAAGGAGCTGCTGAACGAGTCGAAGCTGTGGCCCGACGACAAGTTCGTGATCACGAACATCATCGTGTCGCAGAAGTTCCTCAAGGAACACCCGGACGTCGTCGAGGCGGTGCTGCGCGGCTCGGTGAACACGAACGCGTGGATCAACGCCAACCCCGGCAAGGCGAAGGCCTCCGCGAACACCGCGCTGAAGAAGCTCACCGGCAAGGAGCTGCCGGCCGAGATCATCGACCCGGCCTGGGAGTCGATCCAGATCACCGACGACCCGCTGGCCGCCACGCTCGACGCGCAGGCCGAGCACGCGGTGAAGGCCGGCCTGCTGGAGGAGCCCGACCTCAAGGGCATCTACGACCTGAAGCCCCTGAACAAGGTCCTCAAGGCCGCGGGCAAGCCCGAGGTCGCCGACGCCGGTCTCGGCGTCAAGTAACCAGCCGCTCGAAGACCCCAGGAGGTGACGACCATGGCGAACACCCTCACCAAGGCCGAGGACCGTGTCGAGGTCGGGCACGCCGCCCGTATCGCACATGTCTCGAAGTCCTTCGCCGGACCCACGGGAGCGCAGCTGGTCCTGGACGACATCACCCTCGATGTCGCCCCGGGCGAGTTCGTCACCCTCCTGGGAGCTTCCGGGTGCGGAAAGTCGACGCTGCTCAACCTGGTGGCCGGACTCGACCGCCCGACCGGGGGGACCATCGAGACCCCCGGCGGGCGGCCGGCCCTGATGTTCCAGGAGCACGCCCTGTTCCCGTGGCTGACCGCGGGCAAGAACATCGAACTGGCGCTGCGGCTGCGCGGCGTGCCGAAGTCGGAACGCCGTACGGAGGCGGAGCGGCTGCTGGAGCTGGTGCGCCTGGGCGGGGCGTACGGCAAGCGCGTGCACGAGCTGTCGGGCGGGATGCGGCAGCGGGTCGCGATGGCCCGCGCGCTCGCCCAGGACAGTCAACTGCTGCTGATGGACGAGCCGTTCGCGGCACTCGACGCCATCACCCGGGACGTGCTGCACGACGAGCTGACCCGGATCTGGCGCGAGACGAACGTCTCGGTCCTCTTTGTCACGCACAACGTGCGTGAGGCGGTCCGCCTCGCCGAGCGTGTGGTGCTGCTCTCCTCCCGCCCCGGCCGGGTCGCCCATGAGTGGAAGGTCGACATCGAGCAGCCGCGCCGTATCGAGGACACCGCGGTGGCGGAGCTCTCCGTCGAGATCACCGAACAACTGCGTGGGGAGATCCGCCGTCATGGCCAGCACTGATATCAAGTCGGGCGCACCGGAGTCCGGCGGGATCGGGCCCGGCGCGGGAAAGCAGGACGACCTGGCCGGTCTGGAGGCCGGTCTGGACGCGCTGGACGCCGTACAGGTGCACCGGACCCCGGTGCGCGAGGTGCTGCTGCGCAAGGTCCTGCCTCCGCTGCTGGCGGTCGCCCTGGTCATCGTCGTGTGGCAGCTGCTCGTCTGGGCGCAGGTGACCGAGGACTACAAGCTGCCCTCGCCCGCCGCGGTCTGGGACAGCGTCGGCGACATGTGGCGGCAGGGGACCCTGCTGGAGGTGGTGTGGACCAGCGTCTCGCGCGGTCTGCTCGGCTTCCTGCTCTCGGTCGCCATCGGTACGCCGCTCGGACTGCTGGTGGCCCGGGTGAAGTTCGTCCGTGCCGCGATCGGCCCGATCCTGTCCGGGCTGCAGTCCCTGCCGTCCGTGGCCTGGGTGGCACCGGCCGTGATCTGGCTCGGCCTGAACGACTCGATGATGTTCGCGGTCATCCTGCTGGGCGCGGTGCCTTCGATCGCCAACGGTCTGGTCTCCGGCGTCGACCAGGTACCGCCGCTCTTCCTCCGGGCGGGCCGGACCCTGGGCGCGACCGGTCTCCGGGGCACCTGGTTCATCGTCATGCCGGCGGCCCTGCCCGGGTATCTGGCAGGACTGAAGCAGGGCTGGGCCTTCTCCTGGCGCTCGCTGATGGCCGCCGAGATCATCGCCTCGTCGCCCGATCTGGGCCTGGGTCTGGGGCAGTTGCTGGAGAACGGCCGCAACAACGCGGACATGCCGGGGATCTTCCTCGCCATTCTCCTGATCCTGTTCGTCGGTATCGCGATCGATCTGCTCATCTTCAGCCCGCTGGAGCGGTGGGTGCTGCGCAGCCGCGGTCTCCTCGTGAAGAGCTGAGTGCCATGACCAGGAATCCGGTGCTCCTCGTCATCGCCCACGGCAGCCGTGATCCCCGGCACGCGGCGACCGTGCACGCGCTCACCGCGCGGGTACGGGCGCTGCGGCCCGGCCTGCGGGTGGAGACCGGTTTCCTGGACTTCAACGCGCCGTCGGTGCCCCGGGTCCTGGAAGGGCTGGACGCGCGGGGGGCGGGTGAGGTGGTGGCGCTTCCGCTGCTGCTCACCCGCGCCTTCCACGCCAAGTCCGACATCCCGGCGGTCCTGCGGGAGGCACGCGCGCGGCTGCCCAGGCTGCGGGTGCGGCAGGCCGAGGTGCTGGGCCCGTCGCCGCTGCTGAACGCCGCTCTTGAGCGGCGGCTGCACGAAGCCGGGGTCCGCCCCGGCGACCGAAGCTCGACCGGGCTCGTCCTGGCCTCGGCGGGCTCCACAGACCCGGAGGCGATCGCAGTGATCGCTGAAATCGCGCGGGAGCTGCGGCACACCGGTTGGTGTTCCGTGCGGCCTGCGTTCGCCTCCGCATCCCATCCCCGTACCGAGGACGCGGTACGGGCCCTGCGGGCCGACGGTGTGCGCCGGGTGGCGGTCGCCCCGTACGTGATCGCGCCCGGCCGGCTCCCGGACCGCATCGCGGCGGGAGCGGCCGGGGCCGGGGCGGATGTGCTGGCCGGTGTGCTGGGCCCGTCGCCGGAACTGGCGCGGCTGCTGCTGGACCGGTACGACGAGGCGCGGCTCCTGGACGCCCGGAACACCCGGGTCAGCGCGTAGCGGACCGCCGTTCGGCCCGGGGGTGCGGCTCAGCCCTTGTCCAGGCCGCCCGTGCGCGTCCGCTTGAGTTCGAAGAAGTCCTCGCAGCCGGCGAGCACCCGGAAGCTGTCGAACAGCCGGGCCGCCTCCTCGCCCTTCGGCACCGCCCGCAGCACGGGTCCGAACCACACCGTCCCGTCGACGTGGAGGGTGGGCGTGCCCACGTATCCGTCGGCCGCCGGGTCCTTTCCCGCGTCGTGACTGCGCCGTACCGCCTCGTCGTACGCCGGGTCGTGCGCGGCCTCGGCCAGTTCGGCGGGCAGTGCGAGCTCGTCGAGGGACTCGGCGATCACCTCGTCGAAGTCCTCGCGTCCCTGCTGATGGATGCGGGTTCCATAGGCCGTGTACAGGTCTCGCAGCACGCCGTCGCCGCGAAGTCCGGCCGCGGCGACGGCGACGCGAACCGGATTGACCGACTTGTCGACCAGGGTGCGGTACCAGTCGGGGAGTTCGTTGCCGGTGTTGTGCAGGTGGAGGCTCATCGCGTGGAAGCGGAGTTCGATGTCGCGCCGCTGTTCCACCTCCAGCATCCAGCGGGAGGTGATCCAGGCGAACGGGCAGGCCGGGTCGAAGAAGAAGTCGACAACGGCCCTGCCCGTGTCCGGGCTGCGGTGAGTGGTCATGGAACGACCCTAGCCAGCCGGTGGCTCACCCCCACGGGCCATTCGGCATCCGGGGAGCTGGGCCACTTCTATGCGGCGGTCCACTGCGGATCGCGGCCGCTCAGGGCCAGGGCGCGAGTGAAGTCGTCGGCCCCGGCGTCGACGGCGACCTCGTCGGCGAAGCCCTCGTACCGGCGGTAGAGCGCCGCGGTCCGTTCGACGATGCCCAGGACATGGGCGGCGGCCTCGTCCGAGAGCCGGAACTCCTGTCCGGTGGCCCGGGCCACGTCCCAGCCGTGCAGGGCCGTCTCCTCGATGAGCATCGCGGCCGTGTCCGCGGCCGGGGTGGCCGACGCCCCGGTGCCGATCTCGCCCTCCCAGGCGGCGGGGTCCGACCAGGCGGCGACCGCGCGGTCCAGCTGGGCCGCGTACTGCCCGGCCCAGTCGTCGTCGGCCGTGAAGTCACGGGCCGTGAGCTCCTCGGGGATGTCCGTACGCAGGGCGCGGTGCTCCATGCCGTGCGAGGTGTACAGCACCCAGTGGTTGATGAGCCCTCGGACGTCCCAGCCGGCGCAGGGGGTGACGGGGGCGTCGAGCTGTCCGGGGCGGATGCCCTGGGCCACGCGGGCGGCTTCGGCGGCGCATTCGGTCATGTGGGTGTGCTCGGTCTTCATGGGCAGCACGTTAGGGAGGACCACCGTCCCCGGTCTTGAAGAAACGCGACAGGGAGCGGCCGAAGGGGCGCCGGAGAACCGGACTAATGTTCATACATGACCACATCGCTCGTTTCCCCCGATCGTTCCTTCCTCCTCGGCGGCGAACTGCCGGTGCGCCGTCTCGGCTACGGCACCGCCCAGCTGACCGGCCCCGGCTACTGGGGCCCGCGCGGGGACCGCCAGGACGCGCTGACGGTGCTCCGGTCGGCGGTCGAGCAGGGGGTCACCCTGATCGATACCGCTGACAACTACGGCCCGGAGGTGGCCGAGGAGCTGGTGGCCGATGCGCTGCACCCGTACCGCGACGACCTCGTGATCGCCACCAAGGGGGGTGTCGTACGGACCAGCGACAGCGACTGGCACATCGCGGGACGGCCCGAGCAGCTGCGCGCCATGTGCGAGGCCAGTCTGCGCAGGCTGCGGACCGACCGGATCGACCTGTACCAGCTGCACCGGCTGGACCCGCAGGTGCCGATGGCCGAGCAGCTGGGCGCTCTGGACGCGTTGCGGCAGGAAGGTAAGATCCGGTACATCGGTCTGGACACCCTCACCGCCGAGCAGCTGGAGCAGGCGCTCTCCCTGACCGGGATCGCCTCGGTGCAGAACCGCTTCAATCTCCTCGACCGCGCGTCGGACGCGGTGCTGAAGGTGTGCGAGGCCCATGACCTGGCGTTCCTCCCCTGGTTCCCACTGGCCGACGGAGCGCTGACCGGCGAGAGCGCCACCGAGCTCGACAAGGTCGCGCAGGGCCACGGTGCCACCCGCGGGCAGATCGCCCTCGCCTGGCTGCTGCACCGTTCCCCCGTGCTGTGCCCGACCCCGGGCACCGGTTCACCCGTCCATCTCGCGGAGAACCTGGGGGCGCGGGAGATCCGGCTGACGACCGAGGACATGAGCCGCCTGGAGGCGCTCGCCGCCGAATGAAGGAGTACCCGCACGTGACCACGACCGCCCCCGCCCCCCAGCACACCCCGGCCGTCCCGGTGCCGGTGATCCGGGCCGACCAGGTCTCTCTCGTACGGGACGGGAAGGTGCTGCTCGACTCGGTCTCGCTGACCGTCCGGAGTGGGGAGCACTGGGCCCTGCTCGGTGCCAACGGCGCGGGAAAGAGCACCCTGCTCGGGCTGCTGGGCGCGGTCACCCATCCCACCCGGGGCTCGGTCGAGGTGCTGGGGCGCACGCTCGGGCGGGTCGATCTGCGGGAGCTGCGGACTCTGCTGGGGCATGTCGATCCGCGTCATCCGCTGCGTTCCCCGCTGACGGTGGGCCAGGTGGTGCTGACCGGCCTGACCAACTCGGTCGAGCCGGTCCCGCGCTGGTCGCCCGGTGCCGGGCAGCGGGAGCGGGCCGAGCGGCTGCTGAAGATGCTGGGCATGGGCGGCAAGACGCAGTCACGCTGGCCGGCGCTCTCGCAGGGCGAGCGCGGCCGTACGCTCATCGCCCGCGCGCTGATGCCGCAGCCCCGGCTGCTGCTGCTCGACGAGCCGGCCACGGGGCTGGATCTGGCGGCCCGCGAGCAGCTGCTGGAAAGCCTGGACGCGCTGCGCGAAGAGCATCCGGAGCTGGCGACGGTGCTGGTCACACACCATCTGGAGGAGCTGCCCGCGTCGACCACGCACGCGATGCTGCTGCGCGGCGGGCGGTGCATGGCCCGGGGGCCGGCCGGCCAGGTGCTGACCACCGATCAGGTCAGTGACTGTTTCGGCCATCCGGTACGGATCACCCGCACCGACGGACGGTGGACGGCGCGCGCCCAGCGGGCGGCCCGTCGCTGACCCCTCACCCCGAGGTGGCCACCGCGTCGACGAAGGGGGTGGCCTGGTGGTAATAGAGCAGCCAGCCCGACTCGGTGAGCCTCCACAGCGAACTGCGGTGGGCGCGCCTGCCCTTGGCCTCGGTGTCGAAGGTGACATGGACGAGATCGTCGGCGAGCTGGACCCCGCGCATCCGTGAGGCGGTGAGCTGTCCGGGCCGCGGGGCCTCGTCGGAGATCAGCGCGGTGATGACCATCGCGCGGTCCCAGCGGCGGCCTGTGGTGTCCACCTCGTAGAAGTCGGGGTGGAGAACCTGGACGAGGAGTTCGGTGGAGGCCCGGACCACCGGGTCGAGGAGGCGGAGTTCGCCTTCGACCGCTGCGGCCACGCCGGGCAGCGGCTCGCTCATGCGCTGCCTCCGGCCGTTCGCGCGGGTGCGGTGGGCTGCTTGCGAGGCCCGGCCGCGGTGGGCCTTTGGCGGCCGTTTCCGCTCGTCCGGGGCGGCGGCGCCGCGTACATCGTCATGGGCACACCATAGGACGATCTTCCCGCACCGTCCGGCCGCCGCGCCCCGTGGGGGAGAGCGCGGTGGCCGCCGGCGGGAAGGCGCCCCGGTGCGACCGGCCGGTGTGTGGGGGGCGGAGTCGGCCGCCCCCCACACGCCGGACCGTTCTACTCGACGATCTTCAGCAGCTTGTTCGCCGTTCCTTCGGTGGCGTCGCTGATGGCGTCCGGGGTGGCGCCGTCGGTCAGAGCCGTCGCGACCTCCTCCGGGGTGGCGTCCGGGTGCCCCGCCAGATAGACGGCGGCGGCACCGACGACGTGCGGGGTCGCCATGGACGTACCGGAGATGGTGTTGGACGCGTCGTCGCTGTCGTTCCACGACGAGGTGATGTCCGAGCCCGGGGCGTAGATGTCCACGACCGAGCCGTAGTTGGAGAAGTAGGACTGCGTGTCGTCCACGGTGGACGAGGCGACCGTGATCGCCTCGGGGACGCGCGAGGGGGAACCCTCGCCGGCGTCGCTGGAGTCGTTTCCGGCGGCGACCGCGAAGGTGACGCCGGAGGCGATGGCCTTCTGGACCGCCGCGTCGAGTGCCTCGTCCGCGCCGCCGCCGAGGCTCATGTTGGCGACGGACGGACCCTCGTGGTTCTCGGTGACCCAGTCGATTCCGGCGACGACCTGCTCGGTGGTGCCCGAGCCGGAGTCGTCGAGGACCCGGACGGCGACGATCTTGGCCTGCTTGGCGACGCCGTACGTCGCCCCGGCTATGGTGCCGGCCACGTGGGTGCCGTGACCGTTGCCGTCGTCGGCGCTGTCGTCGTTGTCCACCGCGTCGAAGCCCGAGCTGGCCCGGCCCTCGAACTCCTCGTGCGTGGTGCGGACCCCGGTGTCGATGACGTACGCGGTGACGCCCTCGCCCGCGCTGTCCGGGTAGGTGTACGCGTTGTCCCCGGCGGTCTCCGCCTGGTCGATGCGGTCCAGGCCCCAGGACGGGGGGTTGTCCTGGGTGGCGTCGATGTGGAACTTCTTGTTCTGGACGACCTTGGAGACGGCCGGGTCGGCGGCGAGGCGCTTGGCCTCGGTCTCCGAAAGGCCGCTGGCGGAGAAGCCGTTGATGGCGGAGCTGTAGTTGCGCTGCAGCTTGCCGCCGTACTCCTTGGCGAGCTTCGCCTTGTCGGCCTTCTGGTCCAGCATCACGATGTAGCTGCCGGAGACGGCCGTTGCCGCGTCGGCGCCGTAGACCTTGCCCATCGCGGGGGCGGGGGCCGCTCCGGCGACCGGGCCGGACAGCAGGGTGACTCCGGCCGCGGCGGCCACCGCGGTGATGGCTGCGGTCAGCTTGAACCGGCGTGCGTGCTTGTGAATTGCCATGAAGAGGGGTCTCCTCGTCATTCTTTGTGGGGGGATTGACCCCCGGCCGGAAGATCTCCGGGGGTTGATTCGAAACCCTTACTGATTGACACGCACAGATCAAGACCCCTCTGGCGCCTGTGACTTCCTCAACAACGGTTCGTCACAGAAAAACGACCGGCCGCACCCAAATCCGTCACAAGCCCCCACAGTCACGGCGGTTGCTTCAGCGGTCGGGAGCCCCGCGCGCAGAGCTCCGCCCCGTCCATGACGTCTCGTCACGGACGGGGCGGAGCCGGGAAAGCGCGGAGCCGGGAAGGCGAGAAGGCCAGAAGGTTCAGCGCCGGACGATCCGGACCCCGGTCACGCCCATCAGCCCGGCCAGGGGGACATCCGATGCCGTCTGCGCGGGGTCGACGGCCAGACCGCCGCCGCGCACCAGGTCGAGCAGCCTCTCGGCGAGCGGCATCACCATGTGCCGTCCCCAGCAGCGCTCGGACACATGGCCGAAGGGCAGGTAGCCGGGCAGGTCGTCCGGATCGAGACCGTCCCAGCGCTCCGGCCGGAACACGTCGGGGTCCTCCCAGAGCGCGGGGTCGCGGTGGCTCAGCAGGGGCAGGAGCAGGATGTCGTCGCCGGGCCCGATCCGGGGATCGAGCCCGGGATACTCCGGGGAGGCCCTCCGCAGGATGTTCCAGGAGGGCGGCAGCAGCCGCAGGGACTCGTGAATGATGTTCCGGTTCGGCGTCGCGTCGTCGAACGGCGATCCGAGCCAGAGCGCGTTGGCCACGAGTGTCGAGACGGTGAAGCAGACGGGAGCCGCCCCTCGGCGGTAGAGGCCCATGGCGTAGCGGCGGTCCCCGTAGCCCTTGGCCTCGGCAGTGAGTCCGGCGATGGCGGAGACGGGGGCGCCGGGCCGGAGCCGTCCCGGCAGGGCCGCCCCGGCGGCGATGACCGACCAGGTCAGCCGGGGCGTCAGCTCCAGGACGCGGTCCATCAGGACGCGCAGCCGGTAGGGGTCGGCGCCGAGGATCAGATCACGCAGGTACACGTGGCCCACGTGCGGCCACTCACCACTAAGGTCGGCGTTCCCGGGAACGGGCTTCTTCAGGGCGGTACGGACATCGCGGCCGACGGCCTGCATGACGGCGGCGGCCTCGGCCCGCGAGACGGACCGCCCGTGGAGGGGCTTGAAGGTCGGCCGCTCGGCCTCGGTGGCGGGCCGGGCCGCGAGGATACGGTCCATCAGGCCGGCTCCGGCCACACCGACGGTGTCGGAGTCGAGCCGGAAGACCTCCTCGCCCCGGTGCTCTCGCAGGAGCGCCTGGAGTCTCGGCGCGAAGGCGACGTCCCGGGCACGGCTGCCGGTACCGGATATCTGCATCGTGGTCTCCAAGAGGCGGGAGGCGCCCGTGCCCGGCGGGCCTGTGGGGCCGCACCGGGCACGGGCTCCGGCCGAGGGGCGGTGCCCCTCGGCCGGCTGGACTCGTCTGCCGGCTCAGTACCAGAGGTACCAGGCGTACGACTTCAGGCTCTTCTCCGGCGTCATCTTGTTCTTCAGCTGAAAAAGGAACTTCATAACAGCACCTCCATCTTTTGCTGTGAATTTACCTGCACGGAAACACGGCTTGGCCATGTCCGTGATCCGGACTTCCCTTTCGAGGAATTCCGCATCACTCCCGACCGCCGACAGGAGTACAGCCCAGAGCAAATGATGTTGTCAATGAGCGTTTTCAGAGTGGCCACCGGTCGGGTGACGATGCGGTGTGGGACCGGGGTGCACAACGGACAGGGCTCCCGTGCCGTTGAGGGACGTGTTCGACGCCTCAACTCAGCAACCCAGGAGCCCTGATGGTTCCCTATCCTGCCGCACTCGACCTGCCTCACGCCCTGGTCGAGTGGGTCACCATGGTCATCCTCACCCGTGAAGGTGACTGCCGGTGCAAA